>JANNPN010000324.1:0-14932 GCA_031400185.1 Polyangiaceae bacterium | reverse complement strand
GCTTCGGGGAGCCGCAGCTCGCGTGTGCGCAAGCCAGAGTGGCACCGACGGGCAGTACGCGCTGGGCGCCAGGAACCCGGCGACCGTAGAGGCCATCCCCGACCCGCCCGCCTGCTGTCACCGCTTCCGACGCCGAGTGCTCCGCCCCGCGGGCTCCTTCGCTTGCGGGCCGCCGCAGCGTGAGGAACAGTGCGACCCCATGACCTCGACTCGACCCGCCGATCCCGGCGTGAATTTCCGGCTGTCGCGTGACGTCTGGCCCCGGCGGTACGACCTCCGGCTGGCCCTCGACCTCGAACGCTGGCGCCAGCGCGGCACCGTCACGATCCATCTCGAGCTCGGCGTGGCGACGCCGGTCATTACCCTGCACGCCCTCGACCTCGAGATCACCGCCGCGCGCCTCGCCGGGTCCGTTCCCGGAGCCCCGGCGACCGCCGAGGCGGTCGTCCACCCGAAGGCCGAGGCCGTGACCCTGTGCTTCCCTGCTCCGGTCGGCCCCGGCACGGCCGCGCTCACCCTCGAGTTCACCGGCGAGATCGTCGAGAAGCTCCGCGGGCTCTACCGCTCGGTGAAGGACGGCGAGCGGTACGCCGCGACCCAGTTCGAAGCGGCCGACGCGCGCCGCGCCTTCCCATGCTTCGACGAGCCCGAGTACAAGGCGCGCTTCGCGCTCGCCCTCGACGTCCCCGCCGATGCGACCGCGATTGCGAACGGCGCCGTCGTCGCCGAAGAACGGCTCGCGCCCGGACGGAAGCTCGTCCGCTTCGCCGAGACGCCGCCGATCTCGTCGTACCTGGTCGCGTTCCTCGTGGGGCCGTTCGACGCGACCCCGGTCGTCGAGACCGCGGAGGGATGGCCGGTCCGGGTGTGGCTCCCGCGCGGGCTCGCCGACAAGGGCCTGTACGCCCGCGATGCGCATCGGCAGGCCGTCGAGTGGCTCGCCGACTACACGGGGATCCCCTACCCGTACGGCAAGATCGACGCGATCGGCCTCGCCGACTTCGAGGCCGGCGCCATGGAGAACCCCGGCGCGATCACGTATCGCCTGACCGCGATCGCCGCCGATCCCGCCGAAGCCTCGACCGACACGCTGAAGGACATCTTCTACACGGCCGCGCACGAGCTCACGCACATGTGGTGGGGCGACCTCGTGACGATGGCGTGGTGGAACGACCTCTGGCTGAACGAGTCGTTCGCGACGTTCGTCGGCTGGAAGGCGACCGCCGAGCTCAACCCCGAGTGGGGCATGTGGCGCGATTTCGTCGCGACCCTCGCGCGCCCGTTCGCGCTCGACGCCCTCGTCTCGACGCACCCGATCTCGTTCCAGGTCGAGAACGCGCGGCAAGCCGCCGAGCGCTTCGACGTGATCACCTACTGGAAGGGCGCCGGTGTCGTGCGCATGATCGAGCGTTTCCTCGGCTCGGATGCGTTCCAGGCGGGCGTGCGGAGCTATCTCGTGCGCTACACCGAGAAGAACGCCACCGCCGACGACTTCTGGCGCGAGCTCGACCAAGCGTCGGGGCGCGACGTCACCGCCATCGCCAACGCGTGGATCCGCGAGCCCGGGCACCCCGTCGTCGAGATCGCGAGCCGCTTCGACTCCGCCGGCGCGACCCTGAAGCTCCACCAACGCCGCTTCTTCGCGGACCCGCAGATGACCGGTGCGGCACCCGAGCAGCGCTGGCCGGTGCCGCTCGTGCTGAAGGTCGGCGGCCCCGACGGCATCCGCGAGGAGCGGGTGATCCTCGCCGGCGCCGAGGCCGAGGTGACGCTCGCCGGCGCCACGTGGGTCTTCCCGAACGGCGGCGGCGCCGGGTTCTATCGCTTCGCGCTCGACGACGACGCGATCGCTCGTCTCGCGGCGGCGCTCGCGACCGGGCTCGCTCCCGAGGAGCGATTGAACCTGGTCGGCAACCAGTGGGCGCTCTTGAAGGCGGGGATCGGCAGCATCCGCGCGTTCGTCACCCTGGTCCGCGGCTTCGCGGGCGAGCAGGACCGGGCCGTCCTCGAAGCGATCTCGCAGCGGCTCGGCTGGCTCGACATCCACGTGCTCACCGACGCCGACCGACCGCGCTTCGCGGCGCTCGTGCAGTCGCTCTTCGGCGCCGAGCTCGCGACCCTCGGCTGGGACGCGCGTGAGGGCGAACCGGTCGATCTCCGCGTCAAACGCGCGGCGGTGATCGGGGCGCTCGGGGGCCTGGCCCGCGATGCCGACGTGCTCGCCGAGGCCCGGACGCGCCTCGAGCGCTATGTCGGCGAGCGCAGCGCGCTCGAGCCGAACCTCGTGCCGGTCGTCGCGAACCTCGTCGCGCGCGACGGCGACGCGGCGCTCTACGCGCGCTTCCTCGAACGGAAGCGGGCGAGCGCGGCCGACGACCCGGAAGAGGAAGAACGGTTCCTGTACGGGCTCGCGAATTTCGAGGACCCGGCGCTGGTCGAACGCACGCTCGCGCTCACGTTCACCGACGACGTCCGCCCGCAGGATCGTGCCTTCGTGCTCTCGCGACTCCTCGGCGGGCGCGCCTCGCGCGATGCGACGTGGGCGTTCGTGCGCGACGGGTGGGAGCAGCGCATCCTCGCCATGGACCCGATGCTGCGCCAGTACGTGATCCGCGGCATGGCGACCCTCACCTCGCCCGCCCTCGCCGGTCCGGTCGGCGACTTCCTCGCCGCGCACGTGACCGACGATACCCGCGAGACGACGGCGCAGGCTCGCGAGCAGCTGCGCATCGACGCGGCCGCGGTCGCCCGCCTCGGGCCGGAGCTCAGCGCCGCGCTGCGAGACTGACGCCGTGACGGGCGGCGCGGCCGAGCACGATCGGAGACCGCGCCGCGCGGGCCCGTGGCTCGTCGCGGCGCTCGTTGCGGGCATGGCGCTGCGCGTCCTCATCGTCATGGCCGCCCCGCGCTGGGGGTACGTCTTCGACCATCTCGAGGTGCTCTGCATGGGCGCGGTCGCGGGCGAGCGCGGTCTCACCCGCGCGTACTCGGCGCCGCCGGAGGAGCTGCCGACGCTGCACAGTCGGATGATGCAGAACGGCACGCTCGGTACGTTCGATCGCCGCTGCATCTACCCGCCGAACTACCCGCCGATCGCGACGACCGTGTTTTGGGCGCAGAGCCGCTGGCTCGGCGCCGACGACCCGGGCTTCGTCGCCAACACGCCCTACACGCGACTCGTCACGTCCGTCGTGCCCTGGGCGTTCGAGCTGCTCACGGCGGGCGGCGTCGGCCTTCTCGCGGGCGCGGTCACGGGGCAAGCCGCGTGGGGCACGGCCGCCGGCATGCTCACGTGGCTCGCCCCCCCGCTCATGTTGAACACGGGCCTGATCGGGCAGTACGACGCGCTCGCGCTGGCACCCGCGGTGTTCGCCGTGCTGGCGATGGTGCGAGGGCGGTGGCGCGCGGCCGGGGTGGCGCTCGGCGTGACGCTGCTCGCCAAACCGCAGGGCCTGTTGATGCTGCCGGTGGCGGCGTTCGCCGCGCTGGTCGCTGCTCCGGTGGGGCCGTCCGCAGCGGCGCGGCGTCTCCTCGTGCTCGGCGCAGCGACCACGGCCACGCTTGCAGTCGGCACCGCCCCGTGGACGCTCGCGGACGGATTCGCCTGGGTGCAGCGCTGCTACCGCATGAACCTCTTCGAGGTGCTCTCGTACACGACCCTCGAGGCCTACAACGTGTGGTATGTCGCCGCGCTCGTCGGCGAGCGCCAGCCGATCTACGACGTGCTCGCGTCGACCGTCACCGTCGGCGGCCTCTCGCGCGACGCCTGGGGTCGGGTGCTGCTCACCTCGGCTTCCATCGGAGTCGCAGCTCTCGTGTGGATCAGGCAGCGCCGCCAGCCGGCGATTGCGATCGTCCTCTTCGCCGGCCTCTGGCTCTGGAGCGTGTTCATCTGGCCGACGCGGGTCCACGAGCGGTACGTGCTCTACTGCCTGCCGTTCATGCTGGTCGCAGCCGCGCGCGTGCCGCGCCTCCGCGCTGCGGTCGCGATCCTCCTCGTCGTCGCGACCATGGAGCACAGCTGGATCGTCTGGCGGCCCGACCCCGGTGTCGGCACGTTCACCAAGGCCGCCGTCGACACGTTCCACATGGAGCGCTTTCAGGCGTACTGGGCGGGGCGTCCGGTGAGCGTCGAGGCGGCGAAGGCGGGGCCGAAGCCGGACGAGTCACGCCAACTCGCGTTCGAGCGCTATCGCGAGCAGCGCGGCCGCACGCTCTGGCTCGAATGGCTGCTGACGGCGCTGTCGCTCGCCGCCTACGCGCGTGCCCTCGTCGTGGCGTGGAAGCGGCCGGCGATGACGGACCCGGACGCCCTGTGATAGCGTCCGCCGGCCCGTCGCCCATGTCCGCCAATCGACGCGATCTCCTGCTCTGTCTCGCCGTCTGCCCGCTCCTTCTGGCCCTCGCCTGGGCGGAGCCGCGCCCGGTCGACGACCTCTTCGTGGCACTCGCCGGCGGGCGCGACGTCGCCGCCGGCCGCCTCGCCGCGCCCGACGACTGGTCGTACACGACCGACGGGCGGATCTGGCTGAACCAGAACTGGGGGAGCCATGTGCTCTTCCATGCGACGCACGCCGCCGCGGGTCCGCGCGGGCTCCTCGTGCTGAAGGCGGTGCTGCTCGTCCTCGCGACGGCGCTCCTCGCCGCGACGGCGCGCGCCCGCGGTGCGGGCGCCCCGGAGGCGTGGCTCGCCGCCGCGCTCACGTTCGCCGCGAGCCGGGCGTACATCGACCTGCGTCCGAGCCTCGTCGGCCTCGTGCTCGCCTGCGCGCTCCTCTACGCCTTGACCCGCGCGGCGGCCCGCCCGCTCTGGCTCGCGGCCGCCGTCGCGCTCATGACCGTCTGGGTGAACGCGCACGGGAGCTTCATCTTCGGGCTCCTCCTGCTCGCGCTCTGGACGGTCGCGCTCGGCATCGCCGACCCGCGGCGGATCCCCGCCGGGCTCGGGGCACTCGCCGTCGCCCTCGCGCTCGCTGCCTTCGCGAATCCGTTCGGCCTCGCCAACCTCACGCACCCCTTCGTCGTCGGCACGAGCGAAGCGTGGCGGAGCGTCGCCGAGTGGGTGCCGCTCTTTACGTCCGAGGTGACCGCGTTCGGCAGCCGCTGGGAAGTGTGCGCGCTCTTCGGGACCTATCTCGTCCTCGTCCTCGCGAGGCTCGCGTTCGGTCGCGGACGGCCCGCCGAGCCCCTGGAGGCGGAAGCCGACCCCCTTGACGCGGAAGCCGACCCGCCGCCCCGCCGCGGCCTCGTGCTCTTCGACGTCGCGAGCCTCGTCGTGGTCGCCGCGATGACGATCCAAGCCCGGCGCTTCGTACCCTTGGCACTCGTCGTGCTGGCGGCGCCGCTTTCGCTGCAGCTGACGTGGTGGCAGCATCGCCGCGGGTCGCGGTGGCCGGTGCGCGTCACCGCCCTCGCCCTCGCGGTAGCCGTGGCGATCGCGGCACCGCCGGTCGTGCGTCGTTACGCGGCCGACAATCCGGTGTTCCGCGGGCTCACGACCTTCGAGCGCATGATCGATGCCCCGACGTTCCCGACGGGGCCGGCCGAGTTCCTGGCGGCGAACGGGCTCCACGGCCGCGTCTACGCCGCGTGGGAGGCGGAGGGGTTCCTCCGCTGGACGCGTCCCGATGTGACGGTGCTGATCGGCAGCCGAGCCCAGCAGGTCTACGACGAGCCCGTTCTCCAGTTGCACAAGGATCTCCGCACCGGCCAGGCGCCCGCCCGCGAGATCCTCGCGACGTACAAGGTCGGGCTCGCGATCCTGCCGCTCACGGCGCCGTACGCGGCGCCGCTCGGCGGGCTCATCTACGTGGAGGGGTCACCGTGGGTGTACCTCTACTGCGACGGTCGCCACGTCGTGCTCGCCGACACGACGCACGCCGATCTCGCCGCGGCCATGGCCGCACGCGAGGCCGGCACGCTCCGCTACCCGACGCCCGCGATCGCCGCGACGAGCCGGATGATGTACCTCGCCTCCCCCGCAGCCGGCGCGGAGCTCGACGCGGTCCGGGCGGCGGCGGAGGAGGCCGCGAAGACCGCGCCGACGGCGCTCGCGTACGCGGTGCTCGGCGACATCGCGCTCAGCGACCGCGCGTCCTCCAAGTCGACCCGCGAGCTCCTCGCCGCCGAACGCGAGCGCCTGGCCGAGCTCGCCGCCCGCGAGGGCGACAGCTTCGCGCTCGCGCAGGCGCGCATGGCGATCGCGCGGACGGAGGCGGCGCTCGTCGGACGCACCGTCGACCCCGAAGGCGTGCAGCGCACGCGCACCGAGCTGGCGCTCCGTCAGGAGGCGATGCGCGACCTCCTCACGACGTGGGCGTACGGCTGGGACCCGAACCTGTTCTGAGCGTCAGGCCCTGCGGGCGCGCTCGTTGGCGGCCTCGAGGCTACCGAGACCGTCGTCGCCGACCTTGCGGCCGAGCAGCACCTCGAGCGGGTCGCGCAGGTCGTCGACGTAGCCGAGCGCGTACGCGCCGCGCTGGTAGCCCATCACGCGCAGGAGATCCTCGGGGAACGTGCGCGCGACGTCGTGCGGAACGGCGAGGTATTGGTTCTCCTCCTGCCGGAGCCAGCTGCGCGCGTACGTGATGTTGATGCCGTAGCGGGTGTCGGTCGAGCGGTTGGGGCCGCCGCCGTGGTAGATCGAGCCGTTGTAGAAGACGACCGACCCGGCTTCCATCTCGACCGCTTCGCAGTCGTCGTGGGTAAACTGTCGGCGGCCTTCGAGATGGTTGCTCCCGGGAATGACGCGGGTGCCGCCGTTCTCGGCCGTGAAGTCGGTCATTGCCCAGATGGTGTTGCACTGCACCTCGTACCCCTTGGGGAACGGGAAGAAGTCGAAGGCCCACTGGTCACGGTGGATCATCTGCCCCGGCTCGTCGGGCCCGATCGCGATCACCTGCGTGAGATGCAGGTGGAAGCCCGTCGCGTCGACGAGCGACGCGCGCGTGGCGTCGAGCGCGAGTGGGTTCATCACGAGCTCGCGGCAGGTCGGCGAGCGGAGCAGCAGGCCGCCCGTCCGGCGGGTACGCCGGCCGGAAAACTCGTCGACGCCGCACGCCGTCGCGTGCATGAAAGGCTCGAGCTCGGCGCGGGCGCGATCCATCAACGATCGCGACACCAGGCGCTCGACGATGACGCAGCCGTCGCGCGCGAGGACCTCGGCGACCCGGGTGCCGGTCGTGTCGGCGGAGAGGCGTTCGATGGGCATGCGGCGATTTGTACGCATCCCCGTTGACGGGTCAATAGCGACGGCGCGCGCTCGATCGGCGGTAGACTCAGGTCGCCGGGTCGGGCAGGCAGGGACGGATGCCGCGGCGCGCGCTCGCGATCCTGGTGGCGACGGTCGTCGTCTTCGCGACCGTCACGCTGGTCGCGCTCGAGGGCCGCGAGGTGGTCGTCCTCCGGACGCGCACGGCCGACGGCGGAGAGCACGCCACTCGCACCTGGATCGCCGATGCGGACGGCGCCGCGTGGGTCGAGGCCGCGAACCCGGAGCGTCCGTTCCTGCACGATGTCGAGCGCGACCCGACGGTCCTCGTCGATCGCGGGGGTCGGCAGCTGCGCTGCCAGGCGTCCGTCGCTCCCAATCCCCAAGGCCATGTCCGCATCCGCGAGCTGTTGGCGTCGAAATACGGCTGGGCCGATCGCTGGATCGCGCTCGTCGCCGATACCCAGCGGTCGCTGGCGGTCCGGCTCGACTGCCGCGCGGACGCCGGCGGCACGGAGGCCGGATGAGCGCGCCCATCTGGTACTTCGCGTACGGCTCCAACATGCAACCCGCGACGTTCGCGGGCCGGCGCGGGATCACGCCGACGCGCACGCTCGCCGCACGCGCGCCGGGATGGCGGCTCGTCCTCGACAAGCCGCCGCTCGTTCCGATCGGCGAGTCGTTCGCCAACATCGTGCCGGTCGCGGACGCCGTGACCTACGGCGTCCTGTACGAGGTCACGCCCGACGACCTCGCCCACATCGACCTCACCGAGGGCGTGCTCATCGGCAGCTACGCCCGGCACGAGATCGCGGTCGAGCCGCTCGGGGGCGCGGGGCCGAGCCGGGCGTTCACGTTGGTCGCCGACACGCACGCGCCCGAGCTGCAACCTTCGGAGTACTACATGGCGCTGCTCATCGAGGGCGCGGTCGTCCATGGGTTGCCCGACGAGTGGATCGCGATGCTGCGCTCGGTGCCGACGTGCGTCGCAAGCGCGGAGGCGAGGCTCGGGCGGAAGATGATCGACGCGGGGTTCGAGTTTGCGAAGAAGTTGCGGGGGTGAGAGGGCCGCGGCGCGCGTCAGCGGGTGAGATCCCCACACAGCACGCGAGTCATTGCTCGGTCGCGCCGGAGTCACAGGCGGGCGGGTCGGGGATGGCTTCTACGGTCGCGCTCCACGTCGTCGAACGCCGCTCGGCGTTCACCCATCGGTCACTAGCGCGGTGGGCTCGACGAGAACCAATGTCGCGCCCCGATGCTCGGGCTGCGCTCCGACGGCTTCCAGGCTGTGCGTAAGGGGCATGGGCAATCCGTTCGCGGCGTATCGCTGCAAGTGAAACGCCAGCGTTTCTGCCGCGAAGCGGCACGCCTGGTCGCGGGTGGCCCCCCTCGTGAAGCAGCCCGGCACATCGGGAAAATGAATGCTGAAATCGCTCTCCGCATCTTCCGAGATCACGGCGACGTAGGTCATGGGAGGCCCTCCTGGCTGACCAGAAGCGTACGCGCAGTAGTGCGGCCGACCAGACGAGGACACTACGCGCGTAGATACACGCGTCTTCGGTGACGTCACGGCGAGTCGCACACGCCGCTGCCTGCCTCACCCCACCCGATCCATCGCCAGCATCGCGGCGTCTTCGGCATCGCCGTCCTCCGCGCCGAGGAGGTCCACCCCCGTCCGCGCGAACCTCCGCGCCGCCGCGGCCGGGCGTGGGTCGCGCTCGTGCTGCAGGGCCCAGGCGGCGTGATCGACGAGCAGCGCGAGCGAGAGCGTACGGCCGAGGGTCAGCGCGAAGCGTCGAGCGCCCGCCTCGACGTGGGCGCCGCCGCGGCGGCTCGCAGCTTCGATCCACGCCTGCGCGTGCTCGATCGCCGACAGCGCGGCCTCGGCAGGGGCGCGGAGCGACGTCGCACCGGCCGCCGACTCGGCGCGACGGCGAACCTCGCGGGTGAAGACGGGCAGCGCCTCGGCGCGCGCGATCGCGCGGAGGGCGTCGAGGGCCAGCACGTTCGTCGTGCCTTCCCAGATCGACAGGACCTGGGCGTCGCGCAGCAGCTCGGGGAGCCCGGTGTCCTCCACGTAGCCGGCGCCGCCGAAGGCTTCCAACGTCTCGCTTGCGCCGGCGACGGCCTGGCGGGCGGTGGTGAGCTTGGCGAGGGGCTGGAGGAGGCGGAGCAGCGCGGCCTCCTCCTCGCTGATGACGCCGGTCTCCTCGCGGCCCAGCAGCGACACGCCGTGGAACGCGAGGTGGAACGCCGCCTCGTGCTCCGCTTGCATGCCCGCGAGGGTGTCGAGGTGGAGCGGCTTCTCGGCGAGCGGCGCGCCGAACGCGACCCGCCTGGTCGCGTAGTCGCGCGCGAGCGCGATCCCGCGGCGGAGGCTCGCGACCGAGCAGACCGCGTTCCAGGTGCGGGTGATGTTGAGCATCGGCGTGATGCTGCGGATGCCGTCGGTGAGCCCGGCGACCGGGATCGCGAGGGTCCCGGCGAGCGTCAGCTCCGCGGTTGGCACCATGCGGGTCCCGAGCTTGTCCTTGAGACGGTTCACCTCGATGCCGTTCAGACGGCCGTCGGGCCGGCGCGTCTCGACGAGGAAGAGCGCGAGACCGCGGCCGCCGGGGCCGGATCCCTCGGGTCGGCCGAGGGTCAGCGCAACGTCGGCGGTGATCGCCGACGTGAACCACTTGGTGCCGTAGAGGCGCCAGCCCTCCGGCGTCTCGCGCGCTACGGTCTCCGAGAGCCCAACGTCGGAGCCGCCGGTCCGCTCGGTCATCCACTGGCCCGACGTCCACGCGCGCTCGGGATCGCGCGCGGCGAGGCGGGACACGACGCGCTCGCGAAGCTCCGGTGCGGCGGTCACTTCCAACGTCCGGGCGCAGCCGTCCGTCATTGCGAGCGGGCACGTGTAGACCTTCGACGACGGCGCGAAGAGATAGACGAGCGCGAACTGGTGGAGCCGCGCGTACTCGCCGGACGTCCGCTCGTAGGCGGTCGCGATCAACCCCTCCTCGACGGCCGCGCGCGCGAAGAGCTTCCACGCCTCGGGGACGACGATCTCGTCGACCCGGTTCCCCCACGGGTCCCACTGCACGAGCTCGGGCTCCTCCCCGTACGACGCGGCCGACGCGGCGCCGAGGTCGCCGACCGCGCGCGCGCCCATGCGGTCGAGCGTCGGCGTCATCGCCGCCAGCGCGTCCGCCGGCACGCGGCGGCGGAGGAAGCTCTGTAGCACGCGGTCGGCAGCGAACTGATTGCCGAGCACGGGCGGGGTCTGAAAGAACGCCATCGGGGGATCCTCCTCGGAACCCCGAAGACTACGTTCCTTCCCGCGACCTGTCGACCGGCCACCCCACTCGGCACGCCTCGAGGAGGCGCGCCTCGAGCGCGCTCAGAGAGCGCGCGCCAATTGCCACGTCACTGGTGCCTCACACGGTCGTCGAGCAGCTCGCGTTCGATCGCCGGAATCAGGTCGTCGATGGTCGAGTCCTCGAACCGTCCCGACGTGACGAGCTCGAGCCCCGGCACCTGGCTCTCGGGCACGGCGTGGTTCACGTAGAACGAGCCTTCGTGCCCGCCGCTACCCGGCAGCACGACGACGAACATGTTCTGCAGCTCGCCGGTCAGGATGAGCCCGTCGAGGAGGAGCCGGAGACGCTCGTAGTCCTCCGGCTGCTGGCCGTAGCCGCCGAGGAGGTACGCGACCGGGAAGTCGCGGTCGGTGCGGTGGAACGCCGGCGGCCGATAGACGAGCACCTCGCGCGTCGGCACGGGGCCGCCCGCCGTCGCGAGCGACGGGGAGTCGATCGTCGCCATCAGGACGTCGCCGGTGAAATCGGCATCGGGAAACTCGAAGTCGAAGTCGAAGTCGTCGATGTCGATGTCGAAGCCGCCGAGATCGCCGCCGGGGCCGTCGAAGCCGTCCGGGAAGGCCTGGTCGAGGTAGCCGAGCAGTGAGAGCAGGCGCTGCCAGACGGTGTCGTTGCCGCAGACGTCGCCGGAGAAGAGGTCGCCCGGGTCGACCTTCGCGACCCCGACGTGGCCGGCGTCGTAGCGCACGAGCCGGAACTGGTCGTCGTTGCTCGGGAGGTCGGCACAGTTGCCGCCGCCGAAGCCCTCCTGGATCCCGACGGTCAGGGCCTTGGTGCGGAGCACCCGCACGAGGTTGTCGTAGTGGCGCGCGAACCCGAACTCGTCCTTCGTGCCGACGTCCATGTAGATGCGTTGCGTGAGGATGTCGGCGTTCGCCGTCGCCGCGATCCGCGACGTGGGGTCCTCGGCGAGGACCTTGGCGCGGTCGGGGTCGTAGTCGAACGCACCGTTGCCCTCGCCGAGGTCGCCGGTGTCGGCAACGCCATCGAGGCCGACGTCCTCGAAGGCCTCGCTCGCGTCGCGGAGCAGATCGCCGTTCGTGTCGGTGAACGGCTCGGAGAAATTCACGACGATGCCGTCGCCGACGTCGTAGATGCCGTCGCCGTTCAGGTCCACGAGCTCGCGGCTGCCGACGACTTGGCCTGCGACGCCGCCCGACAGTGTCTGCGCCGATCCGCCCGCCAGCAGCAGTACGTCGACCGGCAAGGTCGGCACCTCGCGGGTCTCGCGGACGCCGTTCGCGTTCTCGTCACCGCCGTCGAGGAACCCGCGCGGATCGCCGACCAGGGTGAAACCGTCGAACTGGTCGTCGCGGAGCAGCGCCGCCGGTTGCGAGTCCGCGGCCAGGTAGAGCCGCGCCGGATCGGGGTTGTGGAGGAACGGGTTCCCGAAGGCGATGACCAGGTCGCGGAGCTGATCGATGCGCGAGTCGCGATCGGGGTACGGCGGCAGGTGGTCGAACGTAAAGTCCTCGCCGACCTCGCGCGGCAGCGACGTCTGCGCTTTCACCTCGAGATTGTCGGCGATGCTGTCGCGCAGCAGCTGCTGCAGGTCGACGGGTCCGCCAAGGGATCCGATGGTCCCGAAGAGGTCGCGGTGCTTGGTCCCGAGATTCAGCGCGCCGTACCCGCCCATCGAGACGCCGGCGATCGCGCGCCACGGGCGGCTCGCCGCGAGAGACGGCGGCGGCCCGCCGCCGTCATCGTCGTCGTCGCCCCCGCCCCCGCCCCCGCTGCACGCCGCCAGGACCACCAACGCAAGCAGCGCTGCGGTGCCCGCGCCCCGGCCGAGTCCCCTACGTATGATCGTCACCATGAAGCTCCTTCGTCGTTTGGAAACGCGCCAGCACTGCGCGCGACCGCTACGCCACGTAGCGTCGCGTTCTTGCAGCGGCGGGCGCATGGGACGCGACGCCGCGGATGGCGTCGCGTGCAGAACCTACCGGTGAGCTGCGGCCGTCAGGCCGCCGGCGCGGGAATGTTCTTGTAGCTGTTGAGCCGGTTGTAGAGGGTCTTCAGGCTGATCCCGAGGATCTTCGCCGCCTGGTCCTTGTTGCCTTCGCACGCGTCGAGGGTCGCGAGGATCAGGCGCCGCTCCGCATCCGCGATCGAGCTTCCGACCTTCACCTGCAGGATCGCGTCGCCGCCGGCCGCGATCTCGGCCGCCGCCGCGCCGATCGGCGCCGAGTCGGGAAGCTGCTGCAGACCGATCTCGTCGTCGGCGAGGATGAACGCGCGGTGCATGACGTTCTTCAGCTCCCGCACGTTCCCGGGCCAGCGGTAGCCGCGGAGGCGCTCGAGCGCGGGGCGGCTGAGACGCTTCTTCGTGTTCTCGTCCTTGTTGAGCTCGGCGAGACACGCCTCGGCGAGGAGGTCGACGTCGCCGGTGCGCTCGCGGAGCGGCGGCAGCACGATCGGAAAGACCCGCAAGCGATACAACAGATCCTCGCGGAACTTCTGATCGATGACGGCCTGGTGCGGATCGCGATTGGTCGCGGCGATCACGCGCACGTCGACGGGCAGCTCTTGCTCGCCGCCGACCCGCGAGAACCGACCGGTCTCGAGCACGCGCAGGAGCTTCACCTGCAGCTCGAGCGGCATCTCGGTGACCTCGTCGAGGAAGAGCGTACCGCCGTTCGCCCGCTCGATGTAGCCGCGGTGCAAGCGGTCGGCGCCAGTGAAGCTGCCGCGCTCGTGGCCGAAGAGCTCGCTCTCGATCAGATTCGGGGCAATTGCGCCGCAGTTGATGACGACGAACGGCCGCTTGCGGCGGCGGCTCAGCTTGTGGACGCTCTCGGCGACGAGCTCCTTGCCGGTGCCGCTCTCGCCCTGGATGAAGACCGTCGCGCTGCTGGGTGCCACGCGCTGGATCTGCTCGTACACCTGCTGCATCACCGGCGAGCCGCCGATCAGCGCACCGAAGCGGCCGAGGCCGCGCAGCTCGGCACGGAGACCCTCGATCTCCTCGGTCATGTCGCGCCGGCGCGCGACGTTTACGAGGATCGCGCGGAGGCGCGGTAGGTCGACCGGCTTGGTCAGGTAGTCGGATGCCCCCTGGCGAAGCGCCTCGATGGCGTTGTCGAGGGTGGCGTGGCCGGAGATGATGATCATCTCGGGCGCGCCCGGGCCTTCGACGGCGGAGAGCAGCTCGAGACCGTTCCCATCGGGCAGCGTCAGGTCGACCAGCACGACCTCCGGGATGCGCACTTTGAAGATGGCGTGCGCGTCGGCGAGCGAGCCCGCCGTCTCGACGGTGAAGCCCTCACCGCGGACCAGCTCGGCCATCGCCTCCTGGAAGTCGGGGTCGTCGTCGACGATCAGAACGCTCGGCATCGGGGGTTCGTCCGGGCGACCTTCTAGCTCATCCTGCGATGCATGCGCGAGTGCAGTCATAGGTACGACTCCATTGTTGCGAAAGGGTAATGTGTCACGGCTGCGAAAGGGTGATGTGTCACGCGTCGCGACACGCAGCTTCGAGCGTTTCCCGCAACACGCTCAGGCGAATCGGCTTCACGAGGTACGCGTACGCGCCGGCGTCGCGGGCGCGCTGACCGAGGTCGTCCTCTTCGATGCCCGTCATCAAGATCACCGGCGTCGTCGGACGCAGCGCTCGCACCTGTGCCAGCAAGTTGTAGCCGTTCCCCGGCATGCCGATGTCGGACAGCACGACATCGACGTGGTCTGCCTCGATGGTCGCGAGCGCGTCGCCGAGGTTACCGGCTTCCTTCGCCCGATACCCTTCCGCCGACAATGCGGCGATCAGAGCACTACGCAGGGGGAGATCATCTTCGACGACGAGAACGGTCGGCAATCGTTCGGCCTTTGCAGGGGATATGCAAAGCGTGCGCCACCATTTTTCCGGGAAAAAGGCACCGATCACGACACCGTGATTTGCAAGACTTGCACCCCTTGTAAGTTCTACTCGGCTTGCCTAGCCCGGAACCTTCTGGTCTGACCGACCCATGAGTGGGGCGACGCGCCGGAATGTCACCTGGCGCGCCGTGACCTCCACGGGGCTCGGACTCGCCGCCGCAACGCTCGGGGCCGGGATTGCGAGCGTCCGCATGGTCGGCGCCGAGGTCCACGTCCCGTCGCTGACGGTGCTGGGCCTCGTGCTTGCCGGCTTCGCTTCACTCGCGCAGGGCCGCGGGCACCGTAAGGTCGCCGGCGCGACGGCGGCGCTTCTCGCCGGCCTGATGACGGCCATGCTCGTCTCGGGCGCGCCGCCCGGAGTCGTACCGTCCCGGAGCACCGCGGTCGCGTTGATCCTCATTGCGGGGGCGCTGCTCGTCGCACCGCGCAGTCCCGCCGCGGCGCGGAGCCTGGCACTCGCGGCGCTGGCACTCGCCGCGCTCGG
>JANNPN010000290.1:0-7759 GCA_031400185.1 Polyangiaceae bacterium | reverse complement strand
ACGGCGACGCGGTGCGCCGGTCGATCGGTCCCGGCTTCGCAGCCGACACCGCAGGAAGAACGCTCGCGGCAGACCGAGGCGTGCCGCGGGCTCGCGCTCGGTCCTCGACTCCTGCTGCATGCTCGACTACGTCTGCGACGCTCGCTACCCCGTAGTCGGAAGCCGCTGCCCGTCGACGTACGCGTGCCATTGAACGAACGGGAGACGATCATGTCCAAGCCGCAGGCATCGCAGCGCGGACTCCGGTTCGGGGGGCTCTTCCTGCTGGCGCTGATCACGGGCTGCGCGGGCCGCGTTGGCGGCCTGCCTGTCGTTTCCCCCGCCCTGAAAGTTCCCAGCACCGCGCTCGCCGCCGACACGGACACGCATCTCGCGCGCAGCATCGGGCCCCTGACGGCGGCCCATCCGGGGCGCTCCGGCTTCTATCTCCTGAGTAACGGCATCGAAGCGCTGGCGGCGCGCCTGCTGCTCGCCAGCCGCGCCGAGCGCAGCATCGACCTCCAATACTACCTCCTGCACGCTGATCTCACGGGCTACGTCTTCATCGAGCACCTGCTGAAGGCGGCCGATCGCGGGGTGCGCGTGCGTCTGCTGCTCGACGACATCACGACCAAGGGGCACGACCCCGGCTTCGCCGCCCTCGACTCCCACCCGAACATCGAGATTCGCGTCTTCAATCCGTTCT
Organism: Polyangiaceae bacterium; assembly: GCA_031400185.1. GTDB lineage: Bacteria > Desulfobacterota > Binatia > UTPRO1 > UTPRO1 > UTPRO1. The sequence continues at coordinate 7,074 of JANNPN010000290.1, read as the reverse complement.
CGCGCGGCGTCGGCCGGTGGTGGAGCGTGGTCACCGACCTCGGCCGGGTGAACCGTCGCATGCACAACAAGTCGATGACCTTCGACAACCAAGCGACGATCGTCGGCGGCCGCAACATCGGCGACGAATACTTCGATGCCCGGGCCGACATGAACTACAACGATCTGGACGTCTTCGCCGTCGGGCCGGTCGCGCACGAGGTGTCGCGGGCCTTCGACGAATACTGGAACTATGCGGCGGCGGTTCCCGTCGCGGCGCTGGTGCGCGTGCTGGACGGACCGCAGGAGCTGGAACGCCGCCGGACGCTATTCACGGCCCAGGCGGACGAGGCCAGGCGGACGACGTATCGGGCGGCGTTCGAGAGCTCGCTCTCCGAGCTTCTCACGTTCCGATCGGACCGCTTGCAATGGGAGCCGTGGACCTTGGCGGTCGATCCGCCGGAGAAGGCGCAGGCCCGATTCGCGCGGCGCTCCGAGCAGCTGACTGCCCAGCTCCGGCCCACCGTCGAGGCGGCCCAGACGGAGCTCGTGCTCGTGTCGCCGTACTTCGTCCCGCAGGACCGTGGCGTCGAATTGTTTCGGCGCCTGCGGCAACGCGGCGTGCGGGTCGTGGTCGTCACCAACTCGCTCAGCTCGACCGATGTGACGCCCGTGCACGCCGGCTATTCCCGCTCGCGGAAGGCGTTGCTGGACGCGGGCGTCGAGCTCTTTGAGATCCGTGGGGACCCCGCCCGGCGGGACCGGCAGCGCCGCGGCTTGGGGCACTCGGCGTCGAGCTTGCACACCAAGGCGTTTGCCGTGGATCGCCGGCACCTCTTCGTCGGGTCCTTCAATTTCGATCCGCGCTCGGCGGACATCAACACGGAGATGGGTGTCCTCGTGGATTCGTCGCGCCTCGCCGCCCCGGCCGTGGAAGACATGCTCGCGACCTTGGCCACGCACGCCTACCGGCTCCGCCTCGACGCCGACGGCGACCTCGAGTGGGTGGGGCAGGAGAACGGCGCCGAGGTGGTCCATCGCACCGAGCCCCACACCGGATTCTGGCGACGCTTCCAAGTCGGTGTCCTGCGACTCCTGCCGATCGACGGACAGCTGTGAGTCGAGCTCCTCGCGCACGCGGCGGAGACCGCAGTATAGGCACGCGTACGACGATGGTGCCGCGCAATCCCCGTTGGTCGACCTTCCGCCCGTGACGCGATCCGCGGTCGGCGCGTTTCTCGTGCTGCACACTGCGGTCGTGTGGTTCGGCTTTGCGCTCCGCATCGACCAGTTCCCGCTGAGTTGGGCCCCGATGTACTCGACCCAAGGGACGGCACCGCAGGACGGCAAGCCGCCCTTGGAAGTCGTGCTGAAGGACAAGCCGTGGCTGCGCGAGCACGGCTGGGAGGTGGTGACGCGCGCGGGTAGGCGGGAGTCGATCCCGATCGCGCGTGTCAACGTGCCGATGCGGAGCATGTGGCGCCTCTACTACGAACGGACGTTCGGCAAGAGTCCGCCCAAATACTCCCAACAGGTCGCCGGCGACCCGATCCTCGACGCGTGGGTGCAGGGCCTGGCCCCGGGTCTTCGCTTCCGCCGGCCCGACTTCGAGCGCCGGCTCTTCGCGTCGCTCAACAAGACGCTCGGGCGGACCCCGGACTCCCCCGACTTCATCGTGACGATCCGTGCGGAGCGCTGGCGCGCGGAGCTCGATCCCGACGACTTCTCCGAGCGCGCCCGCAGCAAGCAGACCGCCGAGCTTCGCTTTCGCGACGAGTGGCGGGAGGACTGGCGCTAAGTGGCGAGGGGACGTGCCTGGCTCGCCTGGTTTCTCTTCACCGGCAGCTCGGGCGAACGGCTGGGCGCGACGCGCATCTTGATCGGGATCGGTCTGCTCCCCTTCCACGCGACGCAGTACGGCGGCCTGCTGCAGGTCGATCTCGCGGGGCCGCGCTGGTTCTATCTGGATCCCGTCTGGTACTTCGCCGTGCTCGGCATCCGCGCCCACGAGCCGGTTGCCGTCCTGATCGCGTTTGGGCTCCTGCTCGTCGCGACGCTGTGCTTCGCGCTCGGCTACCGGACGCGCACCGCCGCGTGGACCAGCCTGATCCTGATTCTGTTCTTGAAGGGTGCGCGGGACAGCATGGCCGGCGACATTCACCACCGCGAGCTCATCCCGTTCCACCTCCTGCTCTTCTTCGCCTTGTCGCGCTGCGGAGACGCTCTCTCGCTCGATGCGCGGCGGCCGCACGCGCGGCCGCTGGCCGAGTGGGAGGCGAGCTGGCCCATTCAAGCGGCGCAGCTCTACATCGCGTCCTTCTATTTCTGGAGCGGCGTGGCGAAGCTTCGCGTCGCCGGGACCGCCTGGATCGAGGGCGGCGGCTTGCAACAGCTGCTGATCGGACGGTCCCTGCGCTTTGGCGTCCCGGAAGACGATACGCCGTCCGGCGGCTCGCTCGCGCTCTGGCTGGCGCAGTATCCCGACCTGCTGGGGATGCTCGCGGGGGGCACCGTGGCCCTGGAGCTGGGTTTCCTGGCGCTGCCGTTGCTGCGCCCGCTCTGGATGCGGGCCGTCTTTCTGGCCGGCGTCACGTTCTTTCACCTGGCGAATTTCGTGCTGCTCAAGGTGAAGTTTCTGTTGCTGCCGGTGGTGTTCGTCACCTATTTCGATGTCACGCCCATCGGCCGAGCGATCCATGGATGGGTGAGTCGAACCGTGGGTCGGCGTGCCTGATGCCTCCGCCCTCGACATTCGCTACGAACGACGTCTCGCCGTCGTCGGCGTCACGTCCAGAACAACCACAGTGAAAGAAGGCCCGGGCATGCAGACCGGAAGTGCGATTTCCCTGATCGATCAGCCGAACACCACGCGACCAGGCCTGGTCGTCACCACCGGCCCGTGGCGGCCCGCGATCCTCGCCCCGTTCGTGCATGCGGTGTCCGCGGTGCGCGACTTCTTCCTTCATGGCGCCGATGAAGCTCTCACGTCTCGTGTCGCTCAGAATCCTCGAGAGGAGGAGCCGATGAAAATCTCCGCCGGAAACGCGCCCGCGAAAACGCCGCTTCCCGCCGCCGCAGCCACCCCATCCACCGTGCGCCTGGAAGCCGCCGTCCGGAAGGCGGCCAACGCCAAAGCCAAGGCCCGCGATGCCAAAGCCGCGCTCAAGAAGGCCAAGAAGGGCTTCCGACTCGCCCGCAAGGCCGCCAAAGCGGCGCGCAAGGAAGTGGAGGCGTTGCAGGCGACCATCACCAGGGTCGAGGAAAAGGCGGCCGCCGCCGCACGGAGGGCCCGAGCGACCCGGCGCGCGCCCAAGACCGATCCTGCACGCGCGGCCGCGGATGCGACGCCCGGTCCGCCGGTCGCAACCAAGCCGGTGCGAAAAACCCGCCGCGCCGCTCCATCGACCCACCCGGACGCGGACGTCGTATGCGTCGAACCGCTGGCAACCCCAAGCGACCCCAGAGAGGTCCCGATCTCGCCGGCGTGATCGTCGTGACGATGAGCAGCGATCGACGGCCTCTCCTGCCACCCAACAAGACCAAGATCGTCGCGACCATCGGGCCGGCGTCGGATGCGCCGGGGATGCTGGAGCGGCTGATCCGCGCGGGCCTGAACGTGGCGCGCCTCAATTTCTCGCACGGCGACTTCACCGGCCACGCCGAGCGCATCGCCCGCATCCGCGCCGCGGCACACGCCGAAGGCCGCCGCGTCGCGATCATGGCCGATCTGCCCGGACCGAAGATGCGCGTCGGCATGATCGCGCCGGAGCCGATCCATCTCGTGTCCGGCGAGTCGTTCACCTTGACCACCGAGGACGTCGTCGGCACCGCGCGGCGCGTTGCGGTGAGCTTCGAGCCGCTGCCGCGCGTCGTGACGCCAGGGAACAAGTTGTTTCTGAACGACGGCCTCGTGCAGCTCGTCGTCGAGCGCGTGACCGGGAACGACGTGGAGTGCACGGTGGCCGTCGGCGGCGAGCTGCGCTCCAGGAAGGGGCTCAACCTGCCGGGCATCGATCTCGGCATCGGCGCGTTCACCGCGCACGACCGTGCGTGCCTGGAGTTCGCCCTCGGTGCCGGTGTGGATGCGGTGAGCCAGTCGTTCGTCGAGCGCGCCGCGGACATCGACGCGGTGCGCGCCGCGGCGGCGGAGATCGGGCGCGTGCCGTTCGTCATCGCGAAGATCGAGCGCGCCGATGCGCTCGCGCACTACGACGAGATCCTCGCCGCCGCCGACGGGATCATGGTGGCGCGCGGCGACCTCGGCGTGGAGGTGCCCATCGAGGAGATCGCGTACCTCCAGAAGCAGCTCATCGCGAAAGCGAATCGCGCCGGGAAGCCGGTCATCACGGCTACGCAGATGCTCGAGTCGATGGTCACGAGCCGCCTGCCGACGCGCGCCGAGGCGACCGACGTCGCCAACGCGATCCTCGACGGGACCGACTGCGTGATGCTCTCCGGCGAATCGGCGATGGGCAAGTTCCCCGAGGAGGCCGTGACGATGCTCGCGAAGATCGCGGCGTTCACCGAGACGCACCGGCCCCGCACCGTTCCTGCGGCGGAGCCCCGGCCGGTGGCGCAGCCCGGCCCGTCGGTCGGCGACCGCATGGCGTCCCTCGTGCAGCATGCTCTCGAGACGCTGCCGGTGCAGTTGGCGCTGGTGCCGACGCGCGGCGGCACGACGGCGCGATCCATTGCGCGGTTCAAGCCGCCGGTCTGGATCGTGGCGCCGAGCGGTGATCCCGCAGTCTGTCAGGGCCTCGTCTTCTCCTACGGCGTCCATCCCGTCGATCTCGTCGACGAGCCCGCCGAATGGGGCACCTACGCCGCAGCGTGGCTGCGTGAATACGGTGTCGGCGCCGAGCGGGTGCTGCTTGCGGCCGGCCCGTCCCCGCGCAATCCGCACGCGAACTATCGAATCGAGTTCATTCCGTTCGGCGCAGGAGAACAGCGCTGACGCACCGGGAGGCGTCAGCGCTCAGAACTTCTCCGTGACGAGCTTGTACGGGTAGTCCGGCTCACGGTAGCCGTGGGCCTTCTGCCGCTTCGGCAGCTTCACCTTCTCGCGCGGCGCCTCCTTGTACGGGATCTTTCGCAACAGGTGGCTGATGATGTTGAGCCGCGCCCGCCGCTTGTCGTCGGAGTGCGCGACGAACCATGGTGCCCATGCGGTGTCGGTCGCTGCGAACATCTCGTCGCGCGCCTTCGAGTAGTCGTACCAGCGGCTGTACGACTTGAGGTCCATCGGCGAGAGCTTCCAGACCTTGCGGCCGTCGTCGATCCGCGCCTCGAGCCGCCGCGTCTGCTCGTCCGGGCTCACTTCCAGCCAGTACTTCAGCAGGATGATGCCGGAGTCGATCATCAGCTTTTCGAAGAGCGGCACCATCTGCAGGAATTGCCCCGCCTGGTCCTCGGTGCAAAAGCCCATCACGCGCTCGACGCCGGCGCGGTTGTACCAGCTGCGGTCGAGGATCACGACTTCGCCCGCGGCCGGCAGATGCGGCAGATAGCGCTGCGCGTACATCTGGGACTTCTCGCGCTCGGTCGGCGCGGGCAGCGCCATGACGCGAAACACCCGCGGGCTGACCCGCTCGGTGATCGCCTTGATGGTGCCGCCTTTGCCGGCGCCGTCGCGGCCTTCGAAGACGACGCACACCTTGAGGCCTTTGTGCACGACCCACTGCTGCAGCTTCACCAGCTCGACGTGCAGCTTCTTCAGCTCCCGGGCGTAGTCCTTGCCGGACATCTTCTCCCGCGGTGCTGCCGTGCCGGGCTTCTCCGCGCCGACCTTCGCAGCGCCGGCGCCCTTCTTCTCCGTGCCCTTGGGCGCGTCCTTCCGTGCGGCACTCTTCTTTCCCATCGTCTTCTCCACTGGCTTCGAGCGAGAGGCTGGATCGCATCTCGGGACACTAGAGCGCCTTCAGGCCCACTTTTCGGAAGGCCTCGCAAGCGACCTCCGGCGATTCTTCGGCCCGCGCCGGCGACCACGCCACGAGCGGCGCGCACACGTGCGACGAGCGCAGCGCGGGCGTACGTCGTCGTCGCGTGCGCATGACGGGGGTCGACGGCTCAGCGCCAGCGCGCCACCTGGCGGGCGCGCCGGACCACGGCGAAGCGTGCGACCACCGACGCGCGCTTGTCCGACGGCGCGATGCTGGTCAGGTCGTTGACCCCGCCGTAGCGGACGTCGCCGCCGACGAGCGCGCGCAGGCGTCCGCCCTTCACGACCTGGTATCCGTCCAAGTGCGTCCACTGCTGCTGCTTGCCCCAGCCGTTGTCGCGCCCGAAGCGGCTGTAGACATCCGGCGGCACGCACACCAGGCGGAACTCCTTCGGGTCGAGCCCGAGATCGGCGGCGACGAGACGGGGGCCGTTGGCGAAGAGCGCCGCCTCGATCTCGTCGCGTGCGAGCCCGCGCCGCTCGGCGAGCCCGAGCCCGCTGAGCTGGCGCGACGCCGGCGCATCCTGGCTTTCTGGGAAGTCCTCGATCAGCACCGACTCGCCGGCGAAGCCGGGCCGGTAGCGTGCGCCGCCGGAGTTGACGAAGCAATGGCGGACGAACTGGCCGACCAGGACCTTCACGTGCTCGGACACGTCGGCGGGAAAGTCCTGATGTTCGACGAGCGCCTCGATCTTCATGGCGCCCTCGTGCTCGCTCTCGCTCGCCTGCAAGCCGGGCTGCGAGATGCGGGCCATGATGTACTGCAGGAGGGGGCCCGCGTCCGGCTGCGGCTGCGTCGCGGCGACCGCGAGCCCGAGCGCGCGGGCGCGCGTGACGACCTCGGCGGGGAAGGAGACCGCGAGGTCGACGGGGCACGCCTCCATGGCCGTCGGCGGGACCGGCACGTCGGCCCCCGCCATCTCGGACGGCTTTTTCGTCGGCTCTCCGGCTTTCCGCTTCAAGATCTCGTCCGCGAGCCGCTTCAGCTCGGCGACGTCCGCGCGCTGCGCGGCGTCGTAGGCGAGCCGCTCGAGGTCGGCGATTTCGCGCGGCTGCCCGGTCTGCTTGCCGGCGGCTTCGGGTCGGCGCGCCGCGATGACGAGCCCGGCACGGACGGCGCGCCGGGACTCGTAGAAGGCGGCCTGCTCGGGATCGGCC
>JANNPN010000273.1:0-4495 GCA_031400185.1 Polyangiaceae bacterium | reverse complement strand
CGTGACCGTCGGTGTCGCGGTGCGCGTTGCCGTGACCGTCGGCGTCGGGGTCGGCGTGCGGGTCGGCGTCGTCGTGACCGTCGGGGTCGGCGTGACGGTCACAGTCGGCGTCGGCGTCGCCGTGACGGTCGGCGTCGGTGTCGCCGTGCGGGTCGGCGTCACCGTCACGGTCGGCGTCGGCGTCCGCGTGACCGTCGGCGTGCCGCTCAGCGTCGGCGTCGGCGTGCGCGACAACGTCGGGGTCGGGGTCGCGGTGCGGGTCGGCGTCGGCGTCGCGGTGCGCGTCGCGGTCGGCGTCGGCGCCGCCGCGAAATCGACGACGAACCAGCCGACGTCGGCGGTGCTCGAGCCGGTGAGGGCGCGAGTCATCCGGAGGTTCGTGGCGCTCGTGAGCGCCAGCGTGAACCAGCCCGTGCCCGGATTGTCGTCCGTCGTGTAGGACGAGCGTCCGCTCCGTCCGTTCGCGCCCGCGCTGGCGATCGATCGCGTCGTGCTGACGCTCGAGATCGTCGCGTCCTTCTGCGTCTCGGCGGTCGTGAAGGTCTGGGCTCCCGAGCGCACGACCGAGCCGTCGTTCAGCTGGATCGCGTACCAGGTGACGTCGACCTGCTGGCCGCTGCTGCTCCGGTCGAAGGTGAGCTGGGTCGCCGACGTGACGCGCCCGCGCACGAGCTTCTGCGCGATGTCGGTCCCCGTGCCGTCCTCCGAGCTGTAGCTGTAGACGAGCCACGTCTTCGTCGTGTCGACGGTTGTGATCGTCGCGGTCGCGCTGGTGAGGCCGGACGTCAGGCTGACGCTGCCCGTCTGCACGGCCGCGCCGGTGAACTCGACGACCTGCCACTCGATCACGGCGACGGCGGCGAGCCCGGCCTTGAGGGTCAACTGAAGATTCGTCGTCGAGGTGACGCTCGCCTGCAGGAAGTCGTTGGTCCCGAACGTCGTACCGTCGGTCCGCATGCTCACGAGCGGGAAGCTCTCGGCGAGGTCGACCGGTGTCCCGAGCGCTACGTCGTTCACGGTGTTCGTCGACGAGTAGCTGCCGCGTTGCACCGTCACGCCCGTCGTGAACTCGGCGACGTACCAGCTGATCGACACGGCGCCGACGGTGCCGAGCCGCGCGAACGTCGCCGTCGTGCCGTTCGTCAGCTGCCCGGAGATCTGCGCGTCGATGGGGTTCGCCGAGTCGACCGTCACGTTGAAGACGAGGAACGACTTCGTCATGTCGACCGCGGCGAACGTCGCGGTCGTGGACGATGCACCGTTGGCGATCGTGGTCGTGCCCGACTTGACCGACCCGAGCCCGGCCGCGTGTGCGCCGGGGGCGGCGGCAAGGACGGTTACGTACGTAAAGAGCGCGGTGAGACCGACCGCGCGCAAATGCGCGAACGCGACGGGCCAATCGGGCACACGTGCGCGCCGCACGCTCTGGCGCGGCGTGTCGGCGGCGGAGGTGGAGGATCGGCGGTCGTCGCGCAAGTGCAAGGGTTCCGTGGATTTCGCACGAGGATACGCAACCGCCGTGGCGCCTCATATGTCGAAATGTATTGATGTGGTAAATATTGGAAAGCTAGCATGTGCGAATACGATACTGTTTCAATCGTTTGGCGTGCGAGTTGATATGCGAAGCGGAGCTCATTCCGGCGCGCGCCAGGGGACGAGCGCACGGAGGCGCGCGTCGCGCAGCCAGAGGCCGCCCCAGATGAGGACGGCTACGTAGGTCGGAAAGAGGACATGGCTCGCGAGCGGGTTGCCGACGCGCACGTGCGTCGCGACCGCGCCCCCGAGGTAGGCCGTCAGCAGCAGCGCGCCGAGCACGGCGGTCGGCGGCAGCACGTAGAGCGTGAGGCATGCGAGCAGCACGACGCCGATCGCGGGCATGACCTCGAGCCGCCAGCCGAGCTGCGCCGTCGCCTCGACGACCGTCGGATGGTGCGTGAGCTTGATGGCGCCGTCGAAGAGCAGGAACACCGTCGCCAGCGTCGAGAGGATGCGTCCGGTCCAGCGTTGCGCGGTGCGCGTTTCCATTTCGGCTCTCCATTCTTCGTCTTTGCCTCACGTCGAACGGCGATGTGCGGGTTCGACAGCGCCGCGGTCGCGTGCATGAGGGGCGCGTTGCCGCTATAGGTCCGGGCCATGAGCGAGTCCGTGCTGGCCGGCGTCGAGATGGCGCCGCGCGACCCCATCCTCGGCATCACCGAGGCCTTCAACGCCGACGCGAATCCCGCGAAGGTCAACCTCGGCGTCGGCGTCTACTACGACGAGAGCGGCAAGATCCCGCTCCTCGAGTGCGTGCGGCGGGCGGAGAAGCAGCTGGTCGAGACCGCGCGGCCGCGCGGGTACCTGCCGATCGACGGCATGCCCGCGTACGATCAGGCGGTGCGGACGCTCGTCTTCGGGGCCGACCATCCGGCGGTCGCGGAGAAGCGCGTCGTCACCGTGCAGACGCTCGGCGGCACGGGCGGCCTGAAGATCGGTGCCGATTTCCTCCGCCGGATCGCGCCCTCCGCGAGCGTCTGGATCAGCGATCCGAGCTGGGAGAACCACCGCGCGCTCTTCGAGAACGCCGGCTTCACGGTCGAGGTCTACCCCTACTACGACGCCGCGACGAAGGGCCTCCGCTTCGCGGCGATGCTCGAGGGACTCGAGAAGATCCCGGCGGGCGACGTCGTCGTGCTGCACGCGTGCTGTCACAACCCGACCGGCGTCGACTTGACGGCCGACCAGTGGGCGCAGGTTCGCGACGTGGTGAAGGCGCGCGGGCTCGTGCCGTTCCTCGACATGGCCTACCAGGGCTTCGCCGATGGCATCGACGCCGACGCGGCCGCGGTGCGCACCTTCGCCGCGGCAGCCCACCCGATCTTCGTGTCGAGCTCGTTCTCGAAGTCGTTCTCGCTGTACGGCGAGCGCGTCGGCGGCCTCAGCATCGTCGCGGCGAGCACGGACGAAGCGGCGCGGGCACTGAGTCAATTGAAGCGTCTCGTCCGCACCAACTACTCCAATCCGCCGACCCACGGCGGCCAGGTCGTCGCCACGGTGTTGAACGATGCGGAGCTCCGCGGGCTCTGGGAGCAGGAGCTTGCGGCCATGCGCGACCGCATCCGGACCATGCGCGCGAAGCTGACCGCCATGCTGGCGGCCCGGAAGCCCGGCGTGGACTTCGCCTTCATCACGCGCCAGCGCGGCATGTTCTCGTACTCCGGTCTCACCAAGGACCAGGTGACGGCGCTCCGGGAGCGCTTCGGGATCTACGCGGTCGATTCCGGCCGCATCTGCGTCGCGGCCCTCAACGAGCGGAACGTCGAGCCCGTCGCGAATGCAATCGCCGCGGTCTGAGCAGGGGGGGACCCGTGGCGGATTTCGCGAACCAGAAGGTACTCGTGCTCGGCGGCAGCCGCGGCATCGGTGCGGCGATCGTCCGGCGCTTCGCTGCAGCCGGGGCGCAGGTGACGTTCACGTACGCGGGCTCGCGTGATGCGGCGGCGGCGCTCGCCACGGAGGTCGGTGCGGCGGCGATCCAGGCCGACAGCGCCGACCGCGACGCGGTGATCGCCGTCGTCGCGGCGCGCGGCGCACTCGACGTGCTCGTCGTGAACGCCGGCGTCATCGTGTTCGGCGACGCGCGCACGCAAGACCCCGACGCGATCGACCGCATGATCGACGTCAACGTGCGGGCGCCGTACCACGCGTCCGTCGAGGCCGCGAAGCAGATGAATGGAAACGGCCGGATCATCATCATCGGCTCGGTGAACGGCGACCGCATGCCGTTCGCCGGCGCGGCCGGCTACGCGCTCACCAAGTCGGCACTGCAAGGCATGGCGCGCGGGCTCGCTCGCGACTTCGGCGACCGCGGCATCACCGTGAACGTCGTCCAACCCGGGCCGGTCGACACCGAGATGAATCCCGCGACGGGCCCGATGGCCGAGCAGATGCACTCGTACATGGCGATCAAGCGTCACGCGCGCGCCGACGAGATCGCCGCGATGGTCGCGTACCTCGCGGGTCCGGAGGCCGGGATCGTGACCGGCGCGATGCACACGATCGACGGCGGCTTCGGGGCCTGACCCGCGCGTCGTGGCGACGCGGCGATCCGTGCGCCGCGCGAGCCGCCGCGCGTCGTGCCGCGACGCCCGGCCACGTCCTTGCCGGGACGGCCGGGTCGCCTGCTGCCTCATCTCTCCTTCGTCTCGAATCCCAACTCTCGACGCCGTCCGATTTTCCTTGCGAGCGCTCGCCGGCTCGTAGTAGCGCGAGGCAGCCGTCGGTCGTGCCGCCCCCACCGCGCGGTTGGAGGGTCGAGATGTCGTGCACCGCCCCCTGTCGCCTCGCCGCGCGATCCATTGTTCCGTTGCTCGTCCTCGTGACCGTCGCGTCCGCCGCGAGGGCACAGACGCTGCAACGGCCGGTGACCGTGCTCAACGGAAACATCGGCACGCTGTCTCTGGCCACGGGGTGGGATGGCGATGTCCTCCAACTCGGCAAGGTGAGCGACGAGCTC
>JANNPN010000269.1:0-3058 GCA_031400185.1 Polyangiaceae bacterium | reverse complement strand
CTGCGGTGAGATGCCCGCGCTCATCCGGGCACTCGATCGCCATCAGGTAGACACCAAGAAAGCCGTCGCGTAGACGACCGTCACCGGAGTCGCCGCTCGCTGCTCAGGCGATCAATTCAACAACGAGCGGGACATCCCCGGGAGGGCTTCGCACCTTGCTGGCGTTCGAACGCTCGTGCTAGCCGCCGTTGACTTCCCACGTCAGCAAATTATCTCCCTGTGGAGATTCGGAGTTGCTCTTCCTCAATTGAAGGTGGGGAGTATCGACTGCAGATACCTGTTTGGGTCGAGCGTGTAGTACGTTGGGTTAATAACGTGCATGCGAGAGACACCGCGGTTGCACGGGACTGGGTAGCTGTACAGAAGCGGGAGATCGCGAGAATCATTCGCAACGGTCCCAGATGCCCTTGTCACCGAGGGTGTCGAGCAGTGCGATCGCGATCTTGTCCATCCAGGCTACTCCCACTCGATCGTCGCGGGCGGCTTCGACGACACGTCGTAGACGACGCGATTCACTCCCGCGACCTCGTTGATGATGCGGTTCGAGAGGTGCGCGAGCAGATCGTACGGCAGCCGCGCCCAATCGGCCGTCATCCCATCGACACTCTCGACCGCCCGGATCGCGATGACGTTCTCATACGTCCGCTCGTCGCCCATGACGCCGACGGTCTTCACGGGCAGCAGCACTGCGAACGACTGCCAGATCTTGCGGTAGAGGCCAGCGGCCTTGATCTCGCTCACGACGATCGTGTCGACGGCGCGGAGGATGAACAGGCGCTCCTCCGTGACCGCCCCGAGAATGCGGATCGCCAAGCCGGGGCCCGGGAACGGTTGGCGTTGCAGGATGTCGTCGGGGACGTCGACCAGGCGTCCGAGCTCGCGGACCTCGTCCTTGAAGAGCTCGCGGAGCGGCTCGACCAGCTTCAGCTTCATGCGCTCGGGGAGGCCGCCGACGTTGTGGTGGCTCTTGATGGTGGCGGACGGGCCCTTGAACGAGACGGATTCGATGACGTCGGGATAGAGCGTGCCTTGCGCCAGGTATGCGACACCGGGGATCTTCTTGGCCTCGGCATCGAAGACCTCGATGAAGACGCGGCCGATGGCCTTGCGCTTCACCTCGGGGTCCTCGATGCCGGCGAGGGCGTCGAGAAATTGTCTCCGGGCGTCGATGGCCCGAAAGCGGTCCCCGAAGCGGCCGCGGAAGGCGTCGGCGACGCGCTCGGCCTCCCCTGCCCTCAGCACGCCGTTGTCGACGAAGACGCACGTGAGCTTGTCGCCGACGGCGCGGTCGATGATCGCGGCGGCTACCGCTGAATCGACGCCGCCAGACAACGCGCAGATCACCTTCTCGTCGCCGACCTGGTTGCGGATCTTCTCGACCTCCTGGCCGACGAAGTTCTCCATCGTCCAGTTGGGCTCGGCCTTGCAGATGCCGAAGACGAAGCTCCGGAGCACGTCGGTGCCGCGCTCGCTGTGGTGGACCTCGGGGTGAAACTGGATGCCCCAGCGGCGGCGCTCGATGTCGGCGCACGCGGCGATCGGCGAGTTGGCGCTGTGGGCGATCACCTTCCAGCCGGGCGCGAGGCTCTCCATGCGGTCGCCGTGGCTCATCCAGACCGTCGAGCCGTCGACCTCGCCGGCGATGCCGGCAAAGAGATCACTCTGGTCGTCGATCGTGATCTTGGCGGCGCCGTACTCGCGGTGGGAGGCGCGCGCGACCTTGCCGCCCGCCAGGAAGTTCAGGACGTTCATCCCGTAGCAGATGCCGAGGATGGGGACGCCGACCTCGAGGATGGCTGCGTCCGGGAGCGGCGCGCCTTCGGCGTACACGCTCGACGGACCGCCCGACAGGATGATCCCCTCGGGCGCGAGCTTTCGGACCGTCTCGAGCGCGACGTTGAAGGGGTGGATCTCGCAGTAGACGTGCTGCTCGCGGACCCGCCGCGCGATGAGCTGCGTGTACTGGCTGCCGAAGTCGAGAACGAGAATCATCTGCCCCCCGCCACCGCGACTGCGGCCTATTCGAGTCGGTAGTTCGGTGCTTCCTTCGTGATCACGACGTCGTGGGCGTGGCTCTCGCGCATGCCGGCGGCGCTGATCCGTAGGAACTTCGTCCTGGTGCGGAGCTCCTCCAGCGTGCGGCAGCCGCAGTAGCCCATGCCGGCCTTCAGACCGCCCACCAGCTGGTGAATGTTGAACGCGAGGCTGCCCTTGTACGAGACGCGGCCCTCGATGCCCTCGGGGACGAGCTTCATGTCGGGCTCGTCGCCCTGGAAGTAGCGGTCGCGGCTGCCCTCTTTCATCGCCTCGATGGAGCCCATGCCGCGGTAGAGCTTGTAGGTGCGGCCCTGGAAGAGGATCGTCTCGCCCGGGCTCTCTTCCGTCCCCGCGAAGAGGCTGCCGATCATGATGGCGTGGGCGCCGGCGGCGATCGCCTTGGTGATGTCGCCCGAGAAGCGGACGCCGCCGTCGGCGATGATCGGGACGTCGGTGCCTTTGACGGCGCGGGCAGCGCCGACGACGGCGGTCATCTGCGGCATGCCGACGCCGGAGATGATGCGGGTCGTGCAGATCGAGCCGACGCCCATGCCGACCTTGATGCCGTCGGCGCCGGCCTTGAGCAGCGCGCGGGCGCCCTCTTCCGTGCCGACGTTCCCGGCGACGATGTCGAGGTCGCGATGCGCCCGCTTGATGTCGCTGACGGTGTCGAGCACGTTCCGCGAGTGGCCGTGTGCGGTGTCGACCGCGAGCACGTCCACGCCGGCGCGGATGAGCGCCTCGACGCGGGCCTCGCGATCCGGTCCGACGCCGACCGCCGCGCCGACCCGCAGGCGGCCGCGCTCGTCCTTGCAGGCCAGCGGGTAGTCGGTCGTCTTCTGGATGTCCTTCACGGTGATGAGGCCGCGGAGGCGAAAGTCGTCGTCGACGACGAGGAGCTTCTCGATGCGGTTCGCGTGCAGGATGTCCTTCGCCTGCTCGAGGCTGATCCCCGGCTTCGCGGTGACGAGGTTCTCCTTGGTCATGATCTCGGAGACCGGGCGGTCGAGGCGCTTCTCGA
>JANNPN010000250.1:0-18828 GCA_031400185.1 Polyangiaceae bacterium | reverse complement strand
GCAAGTCGGCCCAATGCACGTCGTCGAGAATCAGCAGCTGCGGCCGCGCGGCGGCGGCACGACGCAGCAGTCCGGCCAAGGCCTGGAAGAGCCGGAAGCGCGCCATCTCGGAGTCGACGGGCGCGGGCGCGGCGGCCATGTCACGGAGGTGCGGCCGCAACTCGGGGACGAGCTCCGCGAGCGGCAGGGCGTCGGGAACGAGGGCGGCAGCGACTTCCGGCGCGCCGAGGTGGCGGGCACACGATTGAATCGCCTGCGCCCACGGCCAGTAGGGCGGCCGGCCGTCGGCCTCGTGACACCGTCCCCACAGCACGCCGACGCCGGCGTCCGCCGCCAGCCGGCCTAGCTCCTCGCAGAGGTGGGTCTTGCCGATGCCCGGCTCGCCCGTCAGCAGGAACAGCGACCCGCGTCCGGTCGACAGCCCCGCGACGGCCCGCCCCAACTCCGCGAGCTCCTCCGAGCGGCCGACGAACGTCCCTCGGCCCGCCGCGACCGGCGCGACGACTTTACGCCCCGGGGTGTCTTCGTCGTGCACCGTCATGAGGGGGTATCGGAACGGCCGAGGCCGGGGGTAGCACGGCTGGCGCGGCGTCGCGAGCGCGCACGATGGTGACGGTTGCCGCGACGCTCCACACCGGCGCCAGCGTCGCGCTGCCGGTGACCGCGCTCGGATGCCGGCCTGTGCGTAGATTAGTGTCGCCAATCTACGCATGGTTAGCGTAGATTGGCATTGATTCTGCGTCGAATACGCCCAATGATCTACGCATCTCGTGCGTAGATCATCCCGCTACATCCATCAGCTTCCGGACTGGCCAGGGTTTCATTGGAACCAGGAGGCCCTCGCCGCCCCATTGGCCGAGATCCGCCACAGGCAGGGCCGGTTGCAGGGCCGGATGGAGGGATTGGGCTTCGGTCTTCAGAAGGAGGCCGAGCTCGAGACCCTGACGCTGGACGTCCTGAAGTCCAGCGAGATCGAGGGCGAGAAGCTCGATCCCGACCAGGTGCGCTCGTCCATTGCACGCCGCCTCGGGCTGGACGCCGGCGCGACGGAGCCGGCCGACGGCGACGTCGACGGCGTGGTCGAGATGATGCTCGACGCCACGCAGAGCTTCGCCGCGCCGCTGACCGACGAGCGCCTGTTCGGATGGCAGTCGGCGCTGTTCCCGACGGGCCGCAGCGGCATGCGCAAGATCATCGTGGGTGCGTGGCGCGACGACGCGAGCGGGCCGATGCAGGTGGTCTCCGGCCCGGTCGGCAAGGAGACGGTCCACTACGAGGCGCCGGCGGCGGCGCAGCTGCCCGACGAGATGGCGCGCTTCCTCGCGTGGGCGAATGCGGCCGACCGCACCGACGCGGTGCTCAAAGCAGCGCTCGCGCACCTGTGGTTCGTGACCGTTCATCCGTTCGATGACGGCAATGGCCGCATCGCGCGCGCGATCGCCGACTGGCAGCTCGCGCGCTCGGAGAAGAGCGCGCAGCGCTTCTACAGCATGTCGGCCCAGATCCGGCACGAGCGCACCGACTACTACGACATCCTCGAGCGCACACAGAAGGGCACGCTCGACGTCACGCCCTGGCTGGAGTGGTTTCTGCGCTGCCTTGGCCGCGCCTTCGACGACACCGAGACCACGCTCGGTGCGGTGCTGCGGAAGGCGCGCTTCTGGGAGCGCACGGCACGGCTGGCCATCAACGACCGGCAGCGCCTGGCGCTGAACCGGTTGCTCGACGGCTTCACCGGCAAGCTCACGACGAAGAAATGGGCGGTGGTGGCGAAGTGCTCCCACGACACGGCGCTGCGCGACATCCAGGGTCTGATCGACCTGCGTCTGCTGAAGAAGGACGAAGGCGGCGGGCGCAGCACGAGTTACTCGCTCGTACTCGAATAGCGGCGGCGTCGGGCTCGACTACGAGGGGGAGTAGGCGGCCGGAGCGTCCGACTCTGAGACCGCGCGTCTCGAACTCAGAGGGAGCGACCGGCGAGCGCCGCGTGCCGCCCCGGCAGCGCCCGCGGACGAGAAACGTCGGCAGAACGCGCAGATTGCACGGTGCTGTCGCAGCGCATGCGCACCCGGACGCTCCACGATCTGCTGTGAGAAGTCAGCGGCATAGCCGTTGCGTTGTAGGGTCGTCATGCGCAACGCACTCTCGCTCCATCGGATCGCGGCCATTCTCGCCGCGCTCGTCACGATTCTCGCCAGTTCCGTCGACGCAACCGCGTACACCGGGCGGCTGACGTGGTTGCCGGTCGCCGGCGCCACCGGCTACACGATCTACGTCAGCGAGAACGACGATCCCTACGACGCGGGCGTGAACGTCGGCGCCCGCACGCCGGATGTCGATGGCCGCGTACGCTACGCCGTCGCCAACCTGAACACGGAGGTGACGAGCAACTTCGTGGTGGTGAGCTACAACGGCACCGGGACGGAGAGTGTGCCCTCGAATGAGCTGCAGTTGGCGTATGCAGCCGTCGCGGTCGTGGTCGACTCCGACGGCGACGACCTCACCGACGCAAGCGAGGATCGCAATCTCAATCGCGTCGGCGATGTCGGTGAGACCGATCGCCACAATCCCGATACCGACGGGGACGGGCGTCTGGACGGCGCCGAGGTCGTGGCCGGCACGAACCCCCTCGATCCCAACGATCCGGGCACCGTGCATTCGACCGTGACGCCGACGCCCACCCGAACCTCCACGGCGACCGTGACCGTCACCGCGACTCCGATTCCGACCGCCACGCCGACTGTGACAGCCACGGTGACCGCGATTCCGACGGCCACGACGACTGTGACCGTGACGGCAACCGCGACTCCGATTCCGACCGCCACGCCGACTGTGACCGTGACGGCAACCGCGACTCCGATTCCGACCGCCACGGCGACTGTGACCGTGACGGCGACCGCGACTCCGATTCCGACCGCCACCGCGACTGTGACCGTGACGGCGACCGCCACTCCGATTCCGACCGCCACGGCGACCGAGACCGTCACCGCGACGGGTACCTCCACGCCTGTTCCGAGCGCCACCGCGACTCCCGCGACCGCCGCCTGCGGCAACGGCCAGCGTGAGAGCGCCGAACAATGTGACGGCGCGGACGCCGACAGCTGTGGCGGGCTCTGTCTCCCCGACTGTACCTGCGCGTCGAGCTACCGCTTCCCCTTCGAGCAATGGACGGCGAGCCGGACCGCCGGCACGTGGAGCGTGGCAGCGAGCGATCGCGATAGCAGTGGCCCCGTGCTCGTCACCGCGACCGAGATTGGCACCGAGTTCAGCATCGCCTATCCGCCGCGCGCCACCCTCGCGGTGCCCATGCCCCTCGTTTCTTTCACGGTCCGCGCGGGCGAGGCATTCACCGTCGCGCTCACCGTGCAGGCCACCGATGGCCGCGACTACGTGCTCGCCTACAGCGCCGATGACGGGGTCCCGACCACCCACCGGCGCACGGCGACGTTCCCGCTCGGGAGCGCGGTGCGCGGAGCGGCCTTCCAGACGACGATCCGCGATCTCGCCGCCGACCTGCAGACGGGGTTCGGGGTGGACTTCGCCGCCGTCGATCAGGCGGAGCTGGCGGGTGCGATGGAGATCGCGGAGCTCACGCTCTTTGCGACGGGCGGAGTCGAAGTGCCGATGCGAGCGGCAGAGCTCGGACTTCCGCTCACGGGCTGGAGCAAGCGCGGTAGCGGAACGCTCGAGCTCGACGCGAACGACCCCGACCTCGACGGGCCGACCCTCATCGCCGTCCCGCGGAACGCCGATCGGCCCCGCATCGCCGCCGATTTTCCCGCCTCACGCCACGCCTTGGCGGCGGCGTTCCGGACTCTCTCGCTCGTCGTCCAGACCGACGGAGCGTTCGCCATCGAAGTGGACGTCCGGCTCGCCGACGGCGAGGCCTCCTTGGTCTACGAGTCCGGTATCGCGAGCCTCATGGTACGCAGGTCGCGACTCACGGTGCCCCTGACGCTGGTCCCGATCGCCGGGAGCCCGTACCAGCTCGCCACCCTCGACCTCGACGCCGACGTCCGGAGCGGTCTCCCAGGCGCCGACCTCCGAGGCATCTTGAATGTGCGGCTGCGCGGTCCGTTCCAGGTCGGGGACATCGTCCTCCAGGATCCCATCGACTGACCGTCCGGCTGCTGGCCCGCGCGCTCAGCGGAGGTGCCACCAGCGGCCTCGGCGCGGGGCCAGCGGTTCCGCCGCAGGAGTCGGCGGCTGCTGGGATCGTAGCGCCGCTGCTGCTGCTGCCGCCGCCGCTCTCGCTGCCGCCGCAGCTTGGACCGCGGCGGTGGCCGCGGCCGCCTGCTTCCGCAGCTCGACCTCGAGCGACTTCGCATACCGCTCCGCCTCGCGCTGCATCTGCCGCAACCGTTCCTGCTCCTCGTGCAACGCGCCGAGGTACGGCAGCGCCGTCTCGACGGGCTCGGGCGAGCCGAAGACGAGCGGGAAGCGCCGACCCGTGAGCGTGCTGATCGTTCGACCGTCCATGTAGCAGGCAGTGAAGGCGCGCCGCGGGCTCGCCGTCGGATTCACGTCGCTCCGGTGGATGAGCCAGTTGTGGAGCAGCAGGGCCTCGCCGGCCGCGACCTCGAGGTGCGTGATCGCGGCGGCGGGGCAATGCGCGGCGGCGTGCTCGTCGCTGAGCGTGCTGCCGTACCGCGACAGAAGCCCGAGACGGTGACTGCCCGGGACGACCTGCAGGCAGCCGTTCGCGCGCGTGGCGTCATCGAGCGCCACCCAGATCGTGACCAGCGGGTCGCGGTCGAGCTTCCAGACGTCGCCACCGTCCTGATGCCACGGCAGGAAGGTGCCTTGGCCGGCCGGTTTGTTCATCATCATCGCGCGAAAGATCGAGATGCTGGCGTGTACGCCGTAGTGACGGGCGCCGATCGCGCGGAAGATCGGATGGCGAAGCAACGCCAGGAAAAGCGGTTCGGCTTCCAATCCCTGCACCTTGCGATAGACGAGCGTCGCCTCTTGCTCGCCCCCGCAGGCCTCGGGCAGCTCGTCGTAGGCGCCCCCGGTGTCGCGTTGCATCCGCAGCGTCGGATGGCGGATGTGCCCGAGCATGATGTCGTCGAGTCGCCGTTGGAGCGCCCGCACGCCGGCCGGATCGAGCAGACGTCCGAGGCGGAGGTAGCCGAGCTCGTCGTAGGACCGCCATTGCGCCTCGCTGAGCACGGGCGGCGCTGGGGCCGACGGTGTCGCGATGGCCACCGCCGCGCGCTCCGGCGGCGGCGCGAGCGACGTGCTGGGCACGAGCACCGCGCTCGGCACGAAATTGAGGGCCCGCATGATCGCGGACCAGCGTCGCGTCTCCGCCTCCCAGCCGTCGCGACGGAGCACCGCGGCCCGGTCGCGGATCCGCGCGCGCTCCGACCAGAGCTCGGCCGCGAGCGGCAGCATCGTCCCCTCGACCGCCTCGTCGACGGCAATGCTCCACCCTTCGTTCCCCGCCGGGGCGAGCGCGCCGCGAAGCTTGGTGCGCGTGTAGTCGTCGCGGTGGAGGGCGAGCGCCGGGACGCCGGCGGCGGTCGCGAACACGAGCGGGTGATAGCGCGCCGACACCACGAAGAGGGAGCTTTCGATCAGCCCGCGCACGGCCCGCGCCTGCCAGAGATCGAGCACCACCAGCGGACGGCGCGCCAACGCCGCGAGCTTCGGACCGACGACGCGGTCGTCGTGCTCCGGGGCGACGCTCGCGCCCCCGACGTGCGGCGAGAAGACCAGCGACGCGTCGAGCCAGGTCGCGATCGCGTCGAGCTGGCTCGCGATCGCGCCGAGCGCTTCCTCCGCGCCGGGCGCGGCAAAGGACGCGTCGAGCGTCACGACGATGCGACGCGGATGCGGCGTGAGCGCGGCCGCAGCCGCGGATTCCGGCGTCGGGCCGGCCGCGAGAAAGAACGCGTCGTCGAGCTGCACGTCGATGCGGTCGGGCGGCACACCGAGCTCGGTCGCGAGCCGAGCCGAGGCGGCCTCCCGCACGCCAACCCATTGCACCTGCGGCAGCACCGTCGCGAGGAGCGCGCGCTGCGCGTCCGTCAGCCAGGGCCCGAGCGTCTGTCCAACCACGACGACCGGCAGGCCATGCGCCCGCGCCACCGCCATCAACGCCGCGCGCTCCAGGATCTTCTCCGGCCAGGTGCCGCAGAGGTTGCCGCCGCCCGAGATCACGAGCCCCTGGGAGGCGCGGAGACGGCCGATCGTCTCCTCGCCGAGCCATGCCGCCCCCTCGGCGATCGCGCGTGCCGCCAGATCGTCGTTCGCGAGATGCTCGGCAGGCACCGCCGGCATCGGGCATCCGTCGACGTCGTAGCGCGCGCTCGTCCACGCCGGGTGGCGCGACGGCACCGTGAAACGCACGTCCGGCACCAGACGACGCAGCGTCTCGAGATTCGCCTCGAGCATCGCCTCGTCGCCGAGATGGTAGTCGTCCGGACCCGCGACGTCGGCGACGACGAACAGCCGAGGCATGCTCATGGTCTCGGATCCTCCGTCCACGCCACCCTCCAGCGAGGCGATAGCACGAGGCGCCGTCGTCGAAAACGATCGCATCTTCGGCTATCTCGAGCCGAGCACGGCCTTGGCGATCACCGCCAGGCCCGACACGAGCGCAATCGCGAGCACGCCCGTGCGCGTGTGACCGCCGTCGAGAAGAGGATGCGCATGGCGCGCAAGCACGAAGCCCGCCGCCATCGGCGGCAGCATCAGCGCGGCTTGCGCCAACTCGCGGGCGCCGAAGCGGCCGACGAGCGCCAGCCCCGCGATCGAGAGCAGCCCGCCGAAGGTGAAGTAGGCACACAGCGTCGCCCGCAGCGTCGGCCCTTCCTGGTGCTGATTGAGGAGCGCGATCGGCGGGCCACCGATCGAGCTCAGCGTGCCCATGAGGCCCGAGACGAGACCGGTTCCGAGGAGGACGCGGGTCGTCGGCTCGACGCGGAGCCCGCTCACGCTCATCGCGACCCCGAGCAGGACGCTCCCTCCGAACAAGATCTCCATCGTACGATCGGAGACGAGCGCCACCACGAGGGCGGCGAGCCACACCCCGGGAATGCGACCGACGAGCGTCCAGCCGACGATGCGGCGATCGACGTGCTGCCATTCCCGGAGCGCGACCCCCGCTGACAGCACGACCGAGCTCGCCAGCATCGGCCCCGGCACGAAGTCCGGGGAGACGAACACGAGGAGCGGTGCCGCGATCAACGCGTAGCCGAAGCCGACCGACGCCTGCACGAGGGCGCCGCTCGCCACGGCAATCGTGAAGAGCGTCCACTGCACGAGGCTCCACGATGACGTGAGCGCGAGCATCGGCCCCCCGCGCGTCAGGGGAGGAGGGTCACGTCCTCCACCTCGTCCGCGAAGTAGGACGGCAGCGTGTCCCATGGGTTCAGGGTGAACACGTCGTCGGTGACGTACACCATGCCGACCTTGCGGGTCCGCGCGAGGTCGAGGGCGAGGTACAGGACCCCGGTCGCTTCGTGGATGAGGTGCGCGAAGTGCGACGCGGGCAGCGCGTTCGCCCACGAGGGGGGCGTGTACGCCAACTCGTAGTCGCTAGCCGTGCCTTCGAACGTCACGAGCACGTCGGCCGCGGTCGCGTAGTCCATCACGGTGAACCCCGAGCTGCCGCCGCTCGTGTCCTGGGTTCCCGGCTGACCGGGGTTCGCGATCACGCGCGCGTTCGCGTCCTTCGCCTTCACGTAGTCGCGGAGCTCCTGGTAGTAGCCGACGTCCGGCAGGTCGCTCGACATCTCGTCGAAGAAGATGCCGTCCACCTGAATGCCAGCCCCACGCCAGTACGCCGTCGTATAGTACCGATCGACGTCGGCCTTCGCGTCGCCGATCGGCCGGTCCGCGAAGCTCGTGCTCACGTAACCATAGATGACGGCGCCCGCGGCCCGCACGTCGAGGAGCGGCCCGACGGGACCGACGTTCACGTAGTTGGGGTCGATCTCGGGTCCGGTGCCGGGGCCGCTCGCCGGGTTGAGGATCACGTTGATCTTGACCGTGCCGGCGGCCGCGGCCGTCTCGAGGTCCGCCCACATCGCGGGACCGTCGTCGCAGCACGGGTTGGCGTAGGCGGGGACCAACAGCTCGAGCCGTGCGCAGCTGCCGTTGGCGAGCCCGTCGTCGTCGGCGTCGCAATCGATGTTCAGGCGATCCAGTCCGCTCACGCCCTTGCAGACGGTGCAGCGCGCGGCCCCGTCGAGACAGGCGTGCACGCCGTCGACGTCGCTCGCGCCGCACTGCGGGAAGGCAACCGCCAGATCGACGCCCTTCTCGACGCACTTCTTGCCGATCTCGGCGCGGATCTTGTCCTCGGTGCCGTCGCAGACCTTCGTGAGCGTCCCCTTCGGGTCGAAGCCGTAACAGGTCGCGAGCTCGGCGGGCGTCTCCGCGCCGAGCGGAAACGGCTCCTTGCCGGCCGCGAGCGCGTTCTTCTTGCACGCGTTGAACGACTTCCGGCGGACGTCGGCGCACTTCAACACCGTCTTCGCGACGGCCGCCTGACACGTCGCCGCCGGCTTGTTCTCGACGTTGTCGGTCGCCGCCGCCTCGATGTCGACGCCGTAGAGCGCGCCGAGCATGCGGTAACTCTCGATCTGCGTCGAGAACAGGAAGTCTTCGGCGCTCGAGAACACGGCCGGCTCCTTCGGCTGACCGTCGCCATCGAGGCCGAAGCACTTCTTCTCGTACGCATCCACCGCTTTGAAGAAGGCCTTGTCGATCTTGTCCCCGCCGATGTCGGGTACGCAGGGCACGATGCCGACCAGGTCCTTGTTGTGGATCCCGATGCAGGTGCTCGTGAGCTTCCCGAACGTCGCCGTGATCTTCTGCCAGCTTTGGTTCTGAGTGTTCACGCATTGCTGCTGCGCTTTGGTGAGCGCCGCCGCGGCGGGCGACGTGAGGACGAGGGAGAAGGAGAGGACGAGGGCGGAGGCGCGGAGGCGGCTAGGGGTCGTCATGGGTGAGGGTTCTGCCCTAGGCCCACCCGCCCTGGCAACCGAGATCGAAGCGGGCCGAGATGCCGAGCCGCTCGCGCACGTAGTCGGCGAACGCCGCGTGACCGAACGACCGCGAGTCGATCGAGGATCCGGCCGGGAGCGCCAGCTCTCGCTCGCTGCGCCTGCGCGAAGGAGCGACATGATGAAGCTCGCGAAACTGCGGACCATCGGCAGGCGGACGGTCTTCGTGGCGGTGGTGGCAATGCTGGCCGTCGCGATCGCGCCGTCCGGCGCATACGCCGAGAGCACCATTGCCACCCCGGGGACGAGCGGCGACCAGCTGCTGTTCTTCTACGACGCCTTGGTCGGCCACTACCAACGCCGGGAACCCGGGCGGCGCGTGGGTCGTGGGCTTCGACGATGGCTCCGTGGGCAACGGCAACAAGAACACCCCCTACGCCGTGCGGGCAGTCCGTGCCGGCTCGTGATCGCTTCTTCGATCAGTGCGCTCCACCGCGACGGTTCGGGGTGGAACCTCACCGCCGCGCTATCGGTTCAGCAGTGGCAACAGGTAGCCGGTGCCGAACGTGCCGAGCGACTGGGCGAAAAAGACCAGCCGCGACTCGCCGAGGTCTTGGTCGAGGGTGAAAAAGGAGACGCCGCCCGCGGCTCCGTTTGCGCCATCGCCGATGAGCGATACGAGATCGAACTCGGTCACGCCGCTCACGGTAATCACGGTGTCGGAGATCAATTGACCATCGGCGCGCACCGCCCTCACTCCCCACGCTGTCGAGGCGGAGGTTATCGGCGAGCCTCCGCTGCCGGCAGCATTCTTGAAGTTGATGAAGATCACCTGTCGGCCGTTTGCCGAGGCGGGCGCAAGGGTCTGCGGGTCGTAGTAGTTCGCGAGGATCAGGCGCGGCGCTTGAATCGACTGGTAGACGATGCTCGTGCCGTCGACGACCATATCGAACGACACGGCGGATCCGTCGGCCGCAACACGTGCGGATCGTGCCGCAGCCGGTGCGCCCCACGCCGAGCCAGTGGCGAGATTCGCAACCGTGAAGCTTCCCGTGAGGACCGGGAGTGCAATCGGGTTGCTGAACTCATTGATGACGCTCGCAATCGCGATTCCCTGCTGGGCGCCCAGTCCGTTGGTCGCTTTGAGCGCCCCGACGTCGATGACGCGCTGCTCGCGAACCCCCAGAGTGATCGTCTGGGAGATCTTGGTTTCGAAAGTCGGTCCCCAGAAATCGATCTGAACCGTGACCGGTCCCCTGTCATCGATTTCAAGCTGGCTGATGTTCGCGAACGTCGTGAAACCCTCCCGCGTGTCGTAGTAAAAAATCAATTGAGCGCCGACGCTCTCAGGCTGCGCCAGCGGCGCCACGTCCGCGTGAGTCGTTATGACGCCGCCCAGCATCAGAACCAGCGCCCCACCAAGTGCCGCCAGTCGTCGCATGTCATCTCCGTCGCCGCGTGATCCGGGCGGTGTTCGTCGCGTCACGGCGAAGGCCGCCTCGTGGATGTAGAGGCGCCCCAGGATGAGAGTCAACGTCTTCGACGCCCGCCGAGCATCGCGATCCGTTACACGGAAGGACGTCAACCGGTCACCCATCAATCCATGAGCTTCAGGTCCACACCGCTCGCGATGCGCATCCGGCGGCGCGTCGCAGATCTTGTGCGGGACGGCGACGCACGCGCCTTCGGGACACGCGTAGTCGTCGGTGCAAAACGTCGCCCCGTCGTTGCTGCCGCCGACGTAGGACTCGCCGTAGTGGCAGGTGACGGCGGCGTCCGGTACGGATGGTCGCAGCACGGGGGCATCAGGGGCCGTCGATGCGCCGAAACGGTACACAGATAGTCGCGTGCGCCGCCCAATTACGTTGACCCGCGTCCGACAGCCGCTCTATCGCTGATCGAACGCGCTCATTGAGCGCCTGAGATCTGCGTCAATGCACGCGCAGCTGCGGCAATGCTCCTTGAGGCCGCGCGGAGGGTGAATGTCGAAGAGCATTCGATCGAGGGCGACCGTGATCGGAGCGGCGTGCGTGGTGCTCGTGCTGGGGGCGTCCGCAGTGCGCGCGGACGTCGCGCTGCGACGCGGCACCGTCATGACGCCGCCGGCCGGCACGGGCTCGCGTGCGCTCAAGCTGGTGCAGTTCGGGTCGGCCCCGACCGACGACGACGTTCGGGCGCTCGAAACGGCGGGCGCACGCGTCGTGCAGTACGTGCCTCGGAACGCCTTCCTGGTCTGGGCGCCGGATCGCGCATCGGAAGCGCTCGGCGATTCGATCGCGACGCGTTCGCGCGCCGTGGTCGTCTCGGCAGCCGACTTTCAGCCGCGCGATGCCATCGCT
Organism: Polyangiaceae bacterium; assembly: GCA_031400185.1. Taxonomy (GTDB): domain Bacteria; phylum Desulfobacterota; class Binatia; order UTPRO1; family UTPRO1; genus UTPRO1. The sequence continues at coordinate 7,532 of JANNPN010000250.1, read as the reverse complement.
CCGAAGCTCGACCGGGCCGTCACTCGCGACGAGCACACGGCCGTCACGGTGCAATTCTATGCGGGCGCCGGCACGCTGAAGCGCGACCTGCGCGCGGCGCGCCGGGCTGGACGCGTGCTGCGGCCGGCCCGGCGCGTGCTCGGCAATCGCTACGTGAACCTCCGGCTCCTGGTACCCGGGGCGAAGATCCAAACGATCGCGGCTCTGGCGTCGGTGGTGAACGTCGAGCCCTACGTCACGCCGCGCCTCTACGACGAGCGTCAAGGCCAGATCCTCGCCGCCAACCTCGACGGGCTCGGCCAGTCGCCCTCGTCTCCCGGCTATCTCGGGTGGCTTGCCGGTCACGGGTTTCCCACCTCGCCCGGCGCCTACCCTGTCACGGTGCTGGTCGACGACGGGATCGACAACGGAACCGACGAGCCCACCAACAGCGAGTTCCGCGAAGGAAACGATCCGCTCGGCGCGAGCCGCGTCGCTTTCGCGGTGCTGCCCCCGGGGTCCAACGCGTCGTCCGCCGAGGGCCCGGACGGACATGGCAACATCAACGCCTCGATCCTCGCGGGCTTCAACGACTCGACGGACCCGGCCGTCGCCGATGGAGACGGGTACCACTATGGGGTCGGCATCGCGCCCTACGCGCGCATCGCCAACGTGCGTCTCTTCGCACCGTCTGAGCACGGACCGCGTCGCCTACCGCTGTAGCGACCAGCTCGCCGTACGCGTCGTCGACGGAGGAATGGCGGGCACAGGATCCCTGACGCTCTCCGCGACCAGCGACGCCGGCGACGTGGAGACGGTCGTTGCGAGCGAGACCGCGGCCGGTTCGGGGCTGTTCACCGCCGACCTCTCGACGCTCCCAGGGGCGGCGGCGCCGGGAAGCGGCGCGCTCGAGGTCGCCGACGGACAGCAGGTGACCGTGCGGTATGACGATCCCGACGACGGCAGCGGCCAGCCCGCGATCGTCGACGCGACCGTGACGATCGACTGTGTCGCTCCGGCCGTCAGCCAGGTCGCCGGCAGCGCCACGCTGACCAGCATGACGGTGCACGCGCTGACCGACGAGGCGGCACGCTTCGTGGTGCGGTGGGGCACGTCCTGTGCCGCGCTCGAGCACACCGCGATCGGTCCTGTGGCCACGAGCCACGCGGTGCTGATCGGCGGTCTCTCCCCTTTCACCGACTATTTCTTCGCGGTCCAGGCAACCGACGCCGCGGGCAACGAGACCGCCGACGACGACGGCGGCGCGTGCTACTCCGTCCGCACCGACGTCGTCCGGACGTTCCTGGTCGACAGCACCGTCGACGCGCTCGACTCCGTCCCGGGAGACGGACTCTGCGCCACCACCACCGGCCTGTGCACGCTGCGTGCGGCCGTACAGGAGGCGAACGCGGCGCCGGGAGCGGAGAAGATCTCCGTGCCGGCCGGGCTCTACACACTCCGGCTCGGCGGCCCGGTCGAGGATGCCGCAATGCAGGGCGACCTCGACGTGACGGGAGAGGTGGTCATCGTCGGCGCCGGGGTGAACGCGACGCGTGTCGACGGCGGCGGACTGGATCGGGTCTTCGAGTTCCTGGGCGCGACCACCGCCTTTCTCTCCGATCTCACGGTGCAGGGCGGGCGTGCCCTCGACGTCGAGTACGGCGGCGGCATCGAGAATCGCTTGGAGAGCACGCTCACGATCGAGCGCGCGGCCATCGTCCGCAACCACGGAGACAGCGCCGGCATCGACAACGACGGCGTTCTGACGCTCACGGACTCGTTGCTGCGCCTCAACGCGGGCGAGTTCTCCGCCGGAGGTCTCGGGAACTACGGATTCGCGACGCTCGACGGCGTCATCATCGAGAAGAATCGCTCCTACGACGGCGGCGGCTTCGGAAACTACGGGACGGCGGTCGTCGATCGGACCGTCGTTCGCCGGAACCGCGGCATCAGCGAGGGTGGCGGCGTCAACAACGGCGGCGTCATGGAAATGCGACGCACGACGATCGAACGGAATCAGGTCGGCAATCGTCAAGAGTCAGGAAACGGTGGCGGCCTCCTGAACAACTATTTCGGCGACATCCAAGACGTGACGGTCACGCGCAATCGCGCGTTCGGCGACGGCGGCGGCATCGCGAACTGGGACACGCTACTCCTCACGAACTCGACCATCTCGGGAAATCGGGCGAACGACGGTTTCGGCAACGGCGGCGGCGTGGACAACGTCTACGTGGCAGTCCTCACCAACGTGACGGTGACCCGGAACCGCGCGGTCGAGGGCAATCAAATACGCCGGCATCCCGTCGCGGCGGTCTTCGACGTCGTGAACACCCTGGTCACCGGATCCGGCGACGATTGCGTCGGCGCAGTGAGCTCCCTCGGTCACAACCTCGACGACGACGGAACGTGCGGCTTCACGAGCTCCGGCGATCAGAGCGGCGTGCCGGCGCGGGTCGGCCCCCCGAAGGACAACGGCGGCCTCACGAAGACCTGCGCACTGAACGACCAGAGCCCGGCAATCGACGCGGGCGATGCTACCGCGTGTCCCGCCTCCGATCAGCGGGGGGTCGCACGGCCGCAGGGATCGGCGTGCGACATCGGGGCGTACGAAGCGGAGCCGTGATCCGCCGGCGTGGCTTTGGAGGCGAAGCAACTGACTCCGGAACCTCGGCGCAGAGCTTGTTACCGCTTTCCCGCACGAATCCACATTCATGGGAGCGACGAGGCCTCCGCGTGCATGACCAGCGTGTCGGGCGTGTCGGGCGGGCAGTAGCGATCGCCGACGAAGCGTAGGAACGGCGAGGCTGCCGGTCGGATTCCGAGCTGCCACTCGATCGCGTACGGAGCGGTTCCCAAAGCCTGGATCGTCCCGTCGTGGATGCCGTGGAGATGATGGGCGGCGCAGACCGTGGTGCGATTGTCGCGCGCATTGCCGCCGCCGCGAGAGCGGAAGCGGATGTGGTGGTCGTGCAGATTCCGCCGCGAGCTACACGCCGGCACCGTGCAGCGCCAGCCGTCACGGGCAAAGACGGGATCATGGTGGCGGGGCGTGCCTTCCCAGTGCGTGATGACGTGCCGGAGCAGGCGTTCGAGGGCGGTCCAGCGTGGCTCAGTGGGGTCCGTGAACGCATCGAGGACGTCGCGGAGGAGCGCGACGACGGATGCGGGACCCGTGAAGCGTATGTCGGCGTCGGAGACTTCGAGGGCCGGTGGCGACATGGACGAAAACTGGCCCGCGGCGGCGGCCACCGTCGGCGTCATCCCGTGCGCACGGATTTGCAGTCGCGCCTCCGGTGACAAAACGCGGCACTGCTCCAGCGACGTGGCGCGAAACGGCGAGGGCAGCGGGCTGTCGATCGGAGGAGGTGCCAGCGACACGCCTGGTCCGAGGACGTCGCGCGAGGCGAGCACCCATTCGATCTCATCGTTCAGGCGACGAACGGTGACGGACTCGGAGCGCGCGATCCACGCCGCCGAGTTCTGCCGGTCGAGCACCGGCAGCAACGACAATGCGCGCACCCACGAGAGGCGACCATCGCGGTAGGCACGGTCGAGGTCGCCGCTCCGAAACGTCGCCTTCTCGACCTTGAGGAGCGCCCACGCCTTGCGGGCCGAGATGCCGAGTCGCTCGCGCACGTAGTCGGCGAACGTCGGGTAACCGAACGATCGGTAGATGCGCTGATCGACGACCGCGCGCAGGAGTCGCCCGATCCGCGGCTCGATCGTGCGAAGCACGCGGATCGCTTCGACCAGGCGCGCTTCGAGCGCGAACGGGTCGGCAGGTTCCGGTGGATCGATGGCCGCTGAGCGGCCGGCAAGCATCGATGGGTCCAAGGCCAGCGGCGAGTCTGCGCGTCCCGGCGCGTCCGGCGTCCGCGCATCGATGACGGTGCCCCCGCCAGGGTCGGGCCGCGTCGCACCGCCCCCGTGCTGCGCGTCACCCCGAGCGCGCCGCCCGAGTCGCACGGCTTCGATCAATCCTCGGTCGCCGAGCGACGCCCCGCCCGGCCGCCCTGACGAGGCCTCGGCCGCGACGACCTCGGCGGCTCGCCAATCCGCCAACGGCTCGCCCGCGGCACGCGACGCGAGCTCGAGCGCCCGGCGCCACAACGCGCGGACGCGGGCCGGGCACACGAAGCGCCAACGGACTGCCGGCTCGCCGTCGATCTCGTTGGGCTCGCCGGCGGGATCTGCCGGTACGCCGTCGGGAGGGCGGCCGCGTGTGGCCAGGCGCTCGAGCGTCTCGACGGTCGAGCGGCGCGCGATCGCCAACCATTGGTCTTCGTCCGCCGCGACCGCGACCTTGCAGATCGCGCGCGCCTGCGACCAGGAAAGCTCCGATCGATCGTAGGCACGCGAGACCGCGGGAAGCGCGTCGAGGCGCGTCGCGAACCAGGCCGCGATCTGGAGTGTCCGCGCCGACACTCCGAGGCGCTCGCGCGCGTAGTCGGACAGACGGACGAATCCGATCCGACGGTAGGCCCGGCGCCGCATGAACGCTCGAGCAGCATCACCCAGCTCGCGGCGCATTGCCGCTTCGCTCCGACATGCGAGCCGGAGCTCGGAGTCGAGCTTCGCCGCGAAGCGCGCACGTTCCGACTGAAGCGCGCGATCGGCGTCGGTCGGTGAAGGTAGACGCGGCCGGCCGACATCAGCGACGCGAGGGCGTCGCAGCGAGCGCACGACCCCGCGGAGCCCAAAGAATCGTCGCGGTCGGTGGTGGTCGGCAGAACCGATCATCGCAGATCACTCAGCGGTTGATACGAAACTGCTATTGCACTCGTTGCGCTGACAGGAGGCGAAGAATAGGCGAAGCGCCCAGCGGAGTCAAGACAAATTCCTCCGATGGGCTGACTGGATACGGGCTCGGTGCTTCGATTCTCGTGCGTAGCAGCGGGGGGATGCCGAATCGCCACACGACGCTGCCTGAAGGAACACTCAGCTAAAAGCGCCGAGGTATCTCAGTTAACGGGGTGATTTCGAACCGACGCCGCCACGTCGATCCAAGCGTGCGCAGATCGGCGCCGCGGCGATGCGGCACGGCGAGCTGGTCAGGCTGCGGATCGCCGCCGTAGGGTGCCCGCGACCGCGCGTTTGGCTGCAGTCGTCAGCTCGACGGCAACGAAAAGCCTGGCGGGGTAGAGGTAGTCTTCACCCGACTCGTCGATGACGCGAACGTAGCCGGAAGCGGCAGCCTTTGCGTCGGAGAGCTGGGGATAGAGCTTCCGCAGCTCGAGGTCGTCGCAACCCTCGTTACGCACGCAGAGGAGAAACTGTTTCGGTCGTCGTCGGGTGGCCATCAGTCGAGGAACCTCTTGATCTTCATGCGGACGCGGCCAATGCCGTGGCCTTCGTACCAATGTAGCTCCGCGTGGCTGGTCCTACCACTTTCGAGTCGCACGAGCGCCACGCCCTTTCGCTTCCGCCAGATCCCGCCAGCATATCTGTATCGCCGCTCGAGCCTGCGCAGCTCACGGATGCCGCGACCAGCGGCGATCGTCTCGATCCGGCGGATCGGGCCGAGGATGTCGAAGCCCACCGGGGGCACGATGAGAAGCACTGCGCGACCGCGCCAGAGCTACTCGGCGCCAATCCGCCGGCGGCTGACAGCGTGCCTCCCGTCAGGAATCCGACATCCTCGACGCACCCGCGTGGGTTCGTCGCTGGTACGCTTCTTGGGATTCCTCCCTGCCAGATCGCACGTCAGGGATCGCAAGGAGGACGTCCATGGAGCGTCGGCATCGTCGCACCCTCGTGGAAGTATTGAGCACGGCCGTTCTCGTTCTCGGGTGTACTCCTCCCGGCAATGACCCTCGGCCGGACTCCCTCACGGCCAGAGGTGATCGCGGCCAGCGTCGCCGCGGGGGCTCGCCACACCGAACACGAGGAGCGGGGTCCGGATCTCATCGCGGACCGCGTCATCGTGAAGACCACCGCCGACGGACGCGCGATGGTCGAGCAGCTCGGCGAGGCCTCGTGGTACGGCTCCTGGCACCACGGGCGGCCGACCGCGAGCGGCGCGCGCTTCGACGAGCACGCCTTGACCGCCGCGCATCCGACGCTGCCGCTCGGGACCCGGGCGACGGTCACCAACCTCGCGACCGGCGCGTCGGTCGACGTCGTCGTCAACGATCGCGGGCCCTACGTGTACGGGCGCGACATCGACCTGTCGCGGGCGGCGGCGCAGGCCATCGGGGTCGTTCGCGCGGGGTCGGCTGCGGTCCGCATCGAGGTGGTCGTCGATGCGGGGCCGGTGCGGCGTGCCGACCGGCGATCGGCTGGAGGGCGCGTCGCGGGGTGAGCGGGCGGCCGTCAGTAGAACCTACAGGTGCGCTTGGCGGTTCAGCAGCGCATCGCAACCACTCGCGCGAATCCTCCGACGTCTAGGCGGGTCGCTCGCGGGCGCAATTACCTGCTGAATCAGTTCGTCGCGTCACCGCCGGCTCAGCCGGTCAGGGGCAGAGGCAGGGCCCATCCATGCAGTCGGCGTTGGTCGTGCACTGCGGTGCGCCGTCCGGCATGCAGCAGCACGGCGGGGAGGCGCACACCCCGCCGGGGCAGTGCGAGTCCGTAGTGCACGGCAGACCGGGGTTCGAGCCGCCCTGGCAGACGGGAGCGCAGGGACGGCACGTGCACGTGGTCGACATCGTGCAGACGTCGCCCGGGGTCGGGCAGTTCGCATTTGTCGTGCACGGCGCGCCGCTGATCGCGCACTGCTGTACCGACGTGCCGACGCACACTTCATTCGGTTCGTGGCAGCCACCATCGCACTGCGGGCCGCTCTCGTCGCAGGCCTCTTCCGAACAGGTGCAACCCGCGCTGCACAACGCGCCTCCGGGACATGTCGTCGAGCCCGGTGGATCGCATTCCTCGGGCGACTCGATGACGCCGTTCCCGCAACCGGTCGGCGCTTCGTTACCGCAGCACTCGTTGCAACCGTCGCCGTTCTGCGTGCCACCGTCGTCGCATTCCTCGCATGCGCTCACGACGCCGTCGCCGCACACCGAGCCCGGCACGCCGTCGCAGCTGCAGCGGTTGCCGAACAACACCTCGAGGCCCTGCCGTTCCGGCGCGTACACGGACTGCACCTGCGCGGTGGTCGCAATCCAGCCGGGGCGCGATTCCTCTGCCACGATGTACGGTCCCGCAAGCAGCGGGAAGAAGTCGGCGCTGCCGCCGTTGCTGGTGGTCGCGGTGACGTTGCCGTTCGGGCCGGTCAGCGTGATCACCCAGCCGTCGAGCCACGGCTCGCCGGTATCGTGCACACCGTTGCCGTCGAGGTCCTTGAACTTGCGGACGCGGATCTGGCTCGGCGGTGGCTGGCGGTTCGTGAAGACGATGCTGACATGCTGATCGGGGTCCATAGTCACATCGCGCGTCGTCGGACCGGTCGGGATCCATCCCGGCTGCATCACGTCGGTCACGGTGTACGTCCCCGAGATCAACGACGTGAAGGTCGCAACGCCCGACGCATCGGTGGTCGCCGACGCGGTGTACGGCGGCGACGTGCCGGAGATCGTGAACACCCAACCCGGGACCCCCGGCTCGCCCGC
>JANNPN010000249.1:0-4801 GCA_031400185.1 Polyangiaceae bacterium | reverse complement strand
TCGAGCGCTTCGGCGACGCGTCGATATCAGTAGAACGACGCAGCTCGGACGACGCTGGCGCAGGAAAGAATCGCGGCATGACGGTTCTCCGTTCGGGAATGGCGGTGAGGAGATGGCGGAGCGGACGCGGCGGAAACCGATACGACGATCGATCGACGATGCGGTGAGGGCGTCTTCAGCACTGATATCGGTGGCTCCGGGAACACAGACGACAATGAAACTCGCAAAGCACCTAGCAATGGCCGCGCCGCGTCGTCAATGAAATTCACGTCGTGGCACGACGGTATGTCGCGTCGATTCGACGCACATTCTGCATGTGCCATGGCGTGCGCCGTGCGCCCGGTTCTCTGCCACCTTTTCATTCGCGACTCGCAGAGCACAAAGCTTCGTGATTCCGTGGGGGCTTCATGTTCTCTCCGGCCTCGCGCCCGTGGCGGATGGCGTTCGGCGCGAGCCTCCTCTCGGGCCTCGCGCAAATCTCGCTCGTGCGCGAGCTCTCGACCGCGCACACCATTTCGTCGCTCGCGCTCTCGCTTCGGCTGGTCGTTGCCGTCGTGCTCGTGGGCTTCGGAATCGGCGCAGCGCTCGTTCCGTGGGCGGCACGCGCCTCCAAACGCGGCACCTTCCGCGGGCTCGGAATCGCGGTCGCCGCCTACCTCTCGGCCGTGCTTTGGCTGTTGCTCCGGCGACTCGAGCCGACTCTCACGGCCGAAACGCTCGCGCCGGGCCGACTGCTGCTGCTCGGACTCGCGCTCGCCCCGCCGTTCGTCGGCTTCGGGTACGTCGTCGCACGCCTCACGACCGAGATGCAGCGCGACGCCGCCGAGCGCGTCGGAGCGTTCGTCGCCGTCACGCTCGCCGGCACGATCGTCGCGCTCCTGATCGCGCACCGCTGGGCCGCGGTCGTTGGCGTGAACAGTCTCCTCGCGGTCGCCGCCCTCGCGACGCCCTTCGTGCTCGCGGATCGTTCGCTCGCCGCGCTCGCCCTCGCCGCGGTCGTCGCGCTGTCGCCGACCGAGCGGTGGCTCGAAGCCCAGCGCGAGAGCCGACCGGGATGGGTCGCGCCGGTCGAGGCGGCGGCCGTGCAGCAGGTCTTCGCCGGCTGGTCGCCGTACCAGAAGATCGATCTCTACCGATTCGGGGACGACGTGCTGCTCGGCGTCCACAACGGCTTCTGGCAATGGTGGGTGTCGAGCAACCTCGAGCACCGCCACGCCTTTCCGGGCTATCGCCTGCTCTACGATCCGGCCTGGGTCGGGGGCCGCGACGTCGTCGTGATCGGCGCCGGCGCCGGCATGGGGCTCCTGCACCTCGAACGCGCGCGGCCACGCTCGCTCACGGCCGTCGAGATCGATCCGCTCGTCGTGGAGCTGGCGCGCGGGCCGTTCGCGCCGTTCAACGACCACGTCTACGACCGCGTCGAGAGCCACGCCCGCGAGGGCCGGAGCTTCCTCGACGCGACCGATCGCCGCTACGATCTGATCGTCTACGAAGGCGCCTCGCTCACGACCGCGCACCCGCGCGTCGAGGTGAGCGCCGAGGGCTGGCTCTACACCGCGGAGGGCATCGCCCGCGCGCTGGAGCGTCTCCGTCCGGATGGTCTCGGATTGATCGTCTTCGTCGGGCCCGACACGGCGCTGGCGCGCATCGCGCGGAGCATCAGCGCGAACCGCGCAACGGCCGCGGGGCTCCGGCTCTCGTACCCCTCCACCCTCTGGACCGACCTCTCCGCCATCGTGTTCGGACGCGATCCCGCACGCGTCACGGCCGTCGCGGACGCGATCGTCGCGGCCGACACGAGCGCGCATGCCGTCCGGGTGCCGCTCGACACGACGAACGTACCGCTGCTGACCGACGACCGCCCGTTCCTCTATGCCGGCGATCGGAGCGAGCTCGCACCCCTCGCATGGCTCGTCGGGATCGGTCTTGCCACGACGCTCGCCGCGACGGCAGCGCCGGGCGCGCACCGCGTGCGTCTCTACTATGCGCTCATCGGCGCCGCGTTCGTGTTCGTGCAGTACGCCGTGTTCGCGCACCTGCGCTCGTTCTTCGGCGACCCGATCACGACCTCCTACGCGGCGCTCGTCGCACTGATGCTCGGCATGGCGATCGGCTCGGCCGCGGTGCACCGGCTCGCGCGCGCCCGGCCGGGCACGCGCCTCGCGCTCGTCGGGCTCGCCGCAGCGCTCGGCATCACGGTCCTCGCCGCCGTCCCGCAGAGCTTCGACGGACCGTGGATCGCGCGCGTCGGCTGGGTCGTCGCGGCGATGCTCCCCCTCGGTACCGCGCTCGGGACGTTCTTCCCGCTCGGACTCGCGCGGCAACCGGCGACTGCGGTCCCGACCGCGTTCCTCTTCGACGCGATCGGCACCGCGCTCGGGTTCCTCGCGTTCCACCTCGTGGCGCTCGCGGGCGGCATCACGATGGCGCTCGTGGTCGGCGCGGGTCTCTACGCGCTCGCCTGGGTCGTGCGCGCGTGAGCCCGGATTCGACCTGGTTCGGGCGCGGGACGCCGCGCTAGAATGCCGCACCACGTTGGACCCGGAGGTCGCGGCATTCTCGAGCTCATCGTCTTCGTCAGCGGCGGGGTCCTGCTCTCCCTGGAGATCGTCGCCAGCCGCGTCCTCGCTCCCTACTTCGGGAACTCGATCTACGTCTGGGGAAGCCTGATCGGCGTCTTCCTCACCGCGCTCAGTCTCGGCTACGCGTCCGGCGGCCGGCTCGCCGACCGGCACCCGACGGCGAGCGTCTTCGCGAGCGTCGTGTTCCTGGCCGGCCTCCTCACGGTGCCGATCCCGTGGCTTGCGGCGCCCGTCCTCGAGCGCATCGCCGCGAGCACCATCATTCCCCCGGAGCTGAAGCCGCTGACCAGCGCGATCGTGCTCTTCGGCGCACCGAGCATCGTCATGGGCATGGTGTCGCCGTTCGCGGTTCGCCTGCGGGCCGACGCGATCGGCACGATGGGGCAGACCGCGGGAAACCTGTACGCGCTCTCCACGGTCGGCTCCATTGCCGGGACGCTCGCGACGTCGTTCGTGCTGATCAACTACGTCGGCGTCCGGACGTTGATCCACCTGCTCGGGTTCGCGCTCCTCGTGATCGCGCTGCTCGGATGGGTCAGCGCGCGCCGCCCCGTCACGGCGGCGGTCGGCGCGGGGCTCACGGCGCTCCTCGCCGTCGGCGTCGAGCGCACGGCGGCCGCCGCACCGGCCGCGCTCGTCTACAGCCGCGACACCGTCTACCACCGCATCACGGTCTGGGACGACGGACCGCTCCGCTATCTCAAGCTCGACAACTTCACGCATACCGGCATCGACCGGACGGAGCCGAGGCGGACGGTGTACAGCTACGCCGACTACCTCCACCTCCCGCGCCTCTTCGTGGCCGATCCGACGCGCGTCTTCCTGATCGGTCTCGGCGGCGGCACCGTTCCGACCCGGTGGGTCGCCGACTACCCGAGCGTCACCATGGACGTCGCCGAGATCGACCCCGAGGTGGTGACGGCCGCCGAGCGCTACTTTGGCCTCGAGCCCGGCGCGCGCATGCGCGTCACCGCCGAGGACGGCCGCCATCACCTCCGGCGGAGCGACACCCGGTACGACGTGATCCTGATCGATGCCTGCCTGATCGACGCCATCCCGTTCCATCTCGCGACCCGCGAGTTCTTCACCCTCGCCCGCTCGCGGCTCGCCCCCGGCGGCATGGTGGCGATGAACGTGATCGGCGCGCTCGCGGGGCGAGAGAGTCAGCTCTTCCCGGCGATCCACAAGACGATGCGCGAGGTGTTCCGCACCGTCTACGTCTTCGCGGTCTTCCTCGACAAAGACCCCGACCCGACGCATCCCCGAAACGTCGTCGTCGCCGCGACCGACGAGCCGGCGCTCACGCGGGACGAGATCGCGCGCCGCGCCCGCGACCTCGTCGACCGCGGCGTCGTGAGCGTCGACGGCTTCGTGCAGGCGGCGGCGAACCTGTACGACGGGCCCGTCGAGACCGCGGGTGTGCCGGAGCTCACCGACGACTTCGCGCCCGTCGACGCGCTCGTCCGTCGGCGGTAGCGGCTCGGGTCGGCTACGAAGGACTCGTGGCGCGCGACGCAAGGAGCACCGCGACCTCGCGCGCCAGCTCCTCGTAGTCCGCGGCCGTGTTGTAGAGCGCGGCCGAGATGCGGATGAGCCGGCGCGGCGGCACCGGCCACGGAATGATCGGGACCTCGATGCCGGCGCGCTCGCGGAGCGCGTCCTGCACCGGGTCGCAGTAGAGGGCGGAGGTCGGCGGCTCCGCCGAGCCGTCGCCGATCGGCACCGCCGCGAGCGAGCCGATCATCGCGTCGGGCGCGGGGCTCGGGACGCCGAGTGCCGCGCAGATCGCCGCGCGGCCGGCGAGTGCCAAGGCGCGGTTGTGCTCGCGGAGCGCCGGCCAGCCGCCGGGGAGCACCGCGCCGAGGACCCGGATGGCCTCGGGCACGGAGAGGTAGGCCGTCGGGTCGACGGTCCCGGTCCAGTCGAACTCCAGCAGGAAGCGCGACCGATCGCGCCGCGGGAGACGCAACCCGTGGCTGATCGCGAGGGGGTGGATCATCGGCTGGAGATCGCGGCGCACGTGCAGGAAGCCGGCGGTCTTCGGCGCGCAGAGCCACTTGTGGCAGTTGCCGGTGTAATAGGCGGCGCCGATCCGGGAGATGTCGAGGTCCACCATGCCCGGCGCGTGCGCCCCGTCGACGATCGTGTCGATGCCGCGTTCGGCCAGCGCCGCGACGATCCGCTCGACGGGGAACACGAGCGCGGTCGGGCTCGTGATG
>JANNPN010000407.1:0-14191 GCA_031400185.1 Polyangiaceae bacterium | reverse complement strand
TTCTTGCCGTACTTGCGCTCGACCCTCGCTGCCGCTTTGAGAGCCATCTTCCACACGTCGCGCTGGACCGTGTCCGGTGCTCCCGCTGGCCGAGGATAGACTTCCTTCTCTACGACCGCGGTTCGCCCTTCTTCGACGTCGGTGCGAAGGTTCCAGTGGCGGTTGTACCAGACCTGATGGAACAGCAGGTCTTCGGCTTCGAGAATCTCGTGCAAGCCGCGTGGCTCCTGACTCCACGACTGCTCGATCATCGTTTCCGTCACGAGCGATGCGTCTACGCGCCGCAGGGCCTCGGCAAGGTTGATGAAGTAGAGGGACTTCACGCGGGAGAAGAAGGCTGCGAGGTCGGCGTGCGGGGTCTTCTGGTTGCCGTTCACGACACTGAAGTCGGTCTTGTTGTGCGTGACGAATGCGAACCTGACCCCCGAGGTCCCCTTGTCTCGCACGCATTCGGCGTACGTTTCGATCAGGATCGCGTCAGCGATCGCGTTCTTCTCGTGATGGAAGGGGGCTCTCTTGTCCAAGGCCCGCTGAGCCGCACGCAGCTTCACGGCCTCGGACGGTTCAATGAGCGGCGCCGCGCTGAGCAGCGCCTCGATCCGGTCGAGGGTTGCAGCCGCCGCGCCGCCGATGATCGGAATCTTCTGACGGACGTCGTCGAGGTGCCGGAGGACGAAACGTGTCTTCGTCTCGTCGCCGCCCACCTTCTCGACCGCGTCCTTCACGAGCCCAACCTGCGACGACAGGCTCTTGGCGCTCTCCTTCGCGACCCGCTCGCGGTTCCGTCGGAACTCGTCGAGCAAGAGACGCGGCACGATCAGCGCCAGCGTCTCGCGTCGGACCATCTCCTCGACAACGCCCAGGACAGCAACCTGCTTCTGGTCCTTGGCGAGGTCGAGCCAGACGCAGGTGTCGATCAGCATCTTGAACATGGTTCACTCTCAGGGGTGAAGTTGCGTTCGGTCACTAGCAGACGGCCGACATCGACTGGTCACGTGCTTCTCGCCACGAGCACCATCCTGTCTTCCTCGCCCAGGATCGCGCGCTTCCACCCTTTCGGGCTCACCGAAAAAACCTGACGCCCGTCGGCAGACCCGAGCCGGTCCCTGGCAACGAAAGCCGGTGCCAACCCCTTGCACCGCAGCATCTCAAGTAGCGCCTCCAGTTCCGACTTCACGAGACGCACGCCAGGTTGATCCGACAGATCGTCGAGAGGACCGGCCCACGCAAAGAATCGGTCCGCGACGCGCTCTCCGGTCCATCCCTGCTCGCGGAGGCCCTCGATCCCACACGCGTCCGCGAGAACGCGCGCTTTTGCGAGGAAGCCTTCGACGTCGTCTGGGGGGCGGCTGCCCAGCCGCTCGAACGCCGCGAGGAGCGCGTCGCGCCCGCGCACACCGTCGAGAAGGAGCAGCTGCAACTCGGCAAAGGGCGTCGGCACTTCTTTCGGCTCGATTCCAACGCACAGGACGACGAGCGGATGGTCAGGCTGCCCCGTCCATCCCGCCCCAGCCTCGAACGCGACCCAACGGCTGCCGACACTTGCGGGCGTCAGCAGAATCACGAACCGATCCGCGCGACGAAGGTGTGCGAAGATCGGGCCGCACCACGAGTCGCCGGCCGGGATGTGACCTCGATGGGAGGCGAGAAAATACTCGACGCCCGGCGCCCCTTGCTGGAGACCAAGACGGAGGTGGTTCGCGAGATCATAGTCGGTCGCAGCATGGCTCAGGAATCCGACGTTCGTGCCGGGCCGAGCTGGCGCGCTACCCATGCTGACGTCGAGAGCAGCGATCACTCGCGCGAGGTGTGACCGCAAGGGCGCCAGCTCGACCTTCGTCTGGTTCCCGATGGGAACAAGCCGAACCTGCCGAAAGTCGAACCGCGGGGCCGCATCGGGACACTCGCGCTCGAAGTTCTGAATGTCGACGCGAATGACGTTGAACTGCTCGACTGAGATTCGAGGCTTTCCTCGTTGGACGTCTTCGTCGAGTTGCTCTCTGTGCGCAGCGAGGATCGCGCGATGACGAACCTTCAAGTCGTCTGCTTCCATGGCGTCGGCCTAGCATGGGAACGCCCGAAGCAGCCAGATTCTGGACGTCTCGCGCTCCCCGCCGGTAGCGATGAGCGAGCGCAATGGGCGGCGCATTCGGAGAGCCAGGCCCGCAAGCCCTGCACGTGGAAGCTGAAACGTCCGCGGGCGACTTGACGCTCCCGGAGAAGCCGAGCACGCTGGTCCGTTCGGTCGGCGAAAGGAGGCTGCGTCATGGAAGAAGTGATCGTGAGCGCAGACGCGAGCTGCACGGCGGAGATCGACTCCCCCTCGGCGGACGCCGGTCCGCGAAACGTGCGAGTCGCCTACTCGCGCATCTACAAGTGCTCCCACTGCAAGGTCGAGGGAGGGCCCCGCGAGCTGCGCGTTCGCGTTGGCGAGTTCGATGTCTATGCGATCTTCGGCGGGGAGTTCACCGTGCCCGTCGCGAGGTTCCAGTTCGGACGCGGGGTGCCGAAAGACCCGGCTGCCGCATCCACGTCGGACGACGAGGACGACAGCCCCGAGCCCGACCAACCGCCGGCCCACTTCTTCGGAGCCGCGACGTACCTCGAAATCGTGGCGTCGTGCTCGGTGACCCTGAACGACGCCGCGTACGACGCCTTCCAGCAGCGTCGAGAGGAAGGTCGAACTGCCGCGCTCGCAGCCGCGAGCAGGGAGAGGCAGAGGCTTGCCGAAGCCGCGGACTTGGTCGCAGGGCTCGTCGGCCTTCGCTTGGGCGCGCAGTGGGTCTCTGGCGACTCGGTGGACCGCGTCATCGCGTTTCGAGACACCGGCTCTGTGTCGTTCTCCTCGGGGTTCAAGTTCAACGTCGTGGGAAGCCCGACGCTCGACGACAAGGCGTGGGACGCACTGGTCGCGCAGCAGCCTCGGGTACGATCACCGCTCGACCGCGCCGGCACGATCCTGTCCTGGCTGCTCCGCGCGTGGGGCGAGTCCGACGATCCCGTGAACGAGTTCATGTCCCTGTTCGTCCCGCTGGAGATGATGCTGGGCAAACCGGAGCCGCCGGACGCGGCGTGGTCCGAGCGCGCTGAAGCCGTGAGCCAACTCGTCCGTGACCACGGAGGCGACCGTGCGCCGGAGCTGCTGACGTTCCTGAAGAAGGCGCTGCAACCACCGTCGGTGCTGGTGCGACGATTTAGGAAGCTCGCGAGTGAAGCGGCCTTGCCCGGATGGGAAGCCGACGTCGCCGCCGTCAAGAAGTTCGCCGGTATCCGGCAGCAACTGCTGCACCTCGGGCGGAAGCATGAGGTGGCGTTGAAAGTCACGCTCCCCGAGACTGAAGACGTGCGGACGCTGGAGGACATCGTCGAGCGGTACACGAGCCACGTGGTCTTCGGCGACGTCGCGATCTACGAGAGCACGACGCGCCCTCGGGCGAGCACGTCGTGACCGAAGGTCCAACTCGCGTCCGACGAACTGCGCGGGCGGCGGGGCGAGTCTGACCATGCTCGGTCCGATCACCATCTTCGACAAGTCCGCGCTTCAAGCGCTGAACGTCGATGAGGCGGTGTGGTTCGCCGTGTTCTACATGGCAAACATCACGCCGCTCTTTTTTGTCGAGACGCTCGCCGACCTAGAGAAGGCGGACCCTCACGGGCGTCCGGCGGAGGAAGCGGTGGGCGACATTGCGCAGAAGACTCCGGTCATCGGTGCGCAGCCCAACGTGCACCACGCGACCCTTTGCCGGGGCGAACTCCTCGGACACCCAGTCAGCATGACCCGCCGTCCACTGATCGGTGGCGGCCGAGAGGTCGAAACTCCCGACGGTCGCGGCATAGTCTTCGAGCACCCGCCCGAAGTGCAGGCGCTGCAACGATGGCAGTCCGGTGAGTTCCTGGAGGTGGAGCGGCGCTTCGCTCGTGGATGGCGACAGGGCCTGTCAGGGTTGGACCTCGGCGCCGTCTACGAGAAGTACCGTGACCCGCGCGGTGGTCGCGTGCGAGACCTGGCCGCCGCGAAGGCTCGCGCCGAGCACCTCGTGAACCACGCGGGGGGTCGGTTCTCCACGCTCAAGTTGGCAATGGAGACCGCAGGATTGCCGCACCCGTTGCGGTCAGGGGTGGTGGCACGATGGAAGGACGCGGGTGGGCCGCCCCTCAACGAGTTCGCGCCCTACACCGCGCACGTCGTGACGGTCGACATGTTCTTCCACCTCGCGATCGGCTCGGACCTCATCGGCCGGGAGCGTCCAAGCAACAAGATCGACAACGCGTACCTGTACTACCTGCCGTTCGCGATGATCTTCGTCTCGAACGATCGGCTCCACGAACGGTGCTCGCCCTGCTTTCTCCAGGACGACCAACTGTTCCTGTCGGGCCGCGACCTGAAGCAAGACCTCCGCAGGCTCGACGAGCACTTCAGCGCGCTGCCGGCGGAAGTGCGGGAGCGAGGCGTGCTGAGCTTCGCGCAGAATCCTCCGACGGAGGGCGACTACCTGACTACCCAAATGTGGGACCGCTTCCTGCCGGGATGGCGACAGAGCCTCGCGGCGCCCAAGCTCGGCCCCAAGGCGCTCGAAAAGGTTCGGCAACTCGCCAAGCAGATGAACGCCGCGAAGCCCATGACGGGGCCGCCCACGGTGGACACCGATTCGGCCCAGTTCGTGCGGATGAGAAAGGTGATCCCCAAGACCATCGGCAAGTGGCGGATGGTCCCGCCCGAAGCATCCTAGCCTCTGCTCGATGCTGCGGGCGGAGCGCGCTCACCGGCGCGTTCGTAAACGCAGAAGCAGCAACGCCGCGACGACGGTCACGGCAGCGGAGTACAACGCGAGCCCGTTGCTGTGCAGCCAAGCGAACGCGCTTGCTTCTTCTTCCGGCTCGGGGAGCTCCCTTCGCTGCGGATCGCGCTTTCGGCACGCTCTTTTCGCAAGTGGGGTGGCTCCGCCTTGTACTTGTCGCGGGTCACCAAACGAATGCGCTTCACTACGTCGGAACAGAGGGAGCAATGCTTCGCGGGAAAGGTCAATCCCTTTTGGCAGTAGAGGTCTACCCAGACACCGGCCGTGCAGTAGGCCATGTCCAGTTCCTCCAGCGTCATCAGGCTCAGCACGTCAACGCTCTCGTTCTTGCACAGCGGTTCGTCGGCAATCGCTGGAGTAGCGCAGCAGATCCAGACGACGGCGAGCAATCCACGCGCGAGCATCGCTCAGCGGTACTCGTCGGCCGCCGTCGCTCGCGGCTGCGGTTGTGGGATCGTGCGGGCTTCTTCGTCCGACAGGTACAGGCGCTCGGTCACATTCGGCGCGTGCCCGCCGAACACGGCGCCAAAGATCGCCAGCGGGCTGTAGCCGATGGCGCACGTCAGGGCCGCTATCCCGGCGCCAGTTCTCGACCACTCGGACGACCATCCCTCCTGTCCTCGGAGCCGCCGTTGCGTCGCGTGGGCACACGCAAGGATGCCACTCGTGGCGCGCTCGACCGCCCACTGCGCGGGCGTGAGCCCGTCGGGGACGGGCAACGAAGCTTCAGGGTTCCGCTGCGCCGCCCGTTGTTGCTCCCAGTACCGTCGCATGTTCTCACGATGTTGGGCCTCGGCGATCGGGTCTGGAACGATGATCGGTGACGCGACCGGTGCGGATTGCCTCAGTGAGTTCACGGGAACCGGGCGCTGCAATGCTTCACGCTCGGCGAGCACAGTCATCAACCGAACGACGGCCAGCCCGAGAACGACCACGATGATGCCGTCCACAAGGCGACCTTGCCCCCGGAGTCTCGTCACGGCCGCAACTACTCCCCTTGCTCCCACTCAGATGACCACCAGAATCCCGGCGGCTTGAGGTGGTGCACGGTCCACAAAAGGCACAGCACCAGGAGCACGAGGCAAACATCGACAACGATCGCCTCGACCGTCCGGGCTTCAAGGCCGAAGACTCGCGCCCTCCACGCCTCCACTACGACGACGGGACCGACCACCAACAGCGTGATCCCGATGTAGTGAACAAAAGCGATGCTGAGAAACTCCAACGCGCCGTGCGTCCACGGCGGGTGGCCATATTGGAGCTGGGAGCGGACGTAGCTGACCACCAACGCTGTCATGGTCATCAGCGCCAGGCCTCGGAGGTGCGCGGGAATCTTCTCGAACGCGACGGGCAGCAGCATCAGCGCCAAGGCCGGGAGCAGGAGCAAGGCCCACACGGCGAGCAGCTTTGCAGCGGCCTCCACCGGGTCAGCGACCGCCCATGGTTGTGGAGTCGATCCTCCTCAACCAGCTCCTTAGGATCGACTCGGCCAGCATCGCCGTGGGACAGGCCACGGCGGTCGGCGACATCTCGCGGTTGTACGCGGGACAATGTTCCAGCGCGGGGGGCATAGCCGTGCGAGCCTACAAGGCAGAACGCGGCGGCCGTTTCAAGGCGCGCCGGGCGAGGAGTCGGGAACTGCCTGCGGTGGAAACGTGCTGATGCGGAATAGGAGGGCCCGCAGGCGGCCATCAATGGGAATGCGGGCAGCCCTAGCGGACGAACCAGTCGAGGCGCCTGCGGTAGAGCCGAGCAAATTCCACCAACTCGATGATGTCGACTCGACGTTCCCCTGATTCGACCTTCGACACGTAGGACTGCGGTTTGCCGAGGCGCTGCGCCACCTCGGATTGCGTGAGCGCGGCAGCCTGACGCGCTTTCCGAAGGCGCACGAGAAAGCGCCGATAGGCGGGCGTCTGAGCCGACATCGCGAAGCGCGCCGCCTATCGTGCGTCCGCGTGGTATCCCAAAATCGGATACCGCTATGGCCGGCGCCTTGACCGCTGTCGCCGCCTTCTCGTACCGTCCGGCGCGCCCTGCCCTACGAGAGGTCACACCGATGATATCGTGTCCCAACTGCGGCCTAGACAACCCCGATGATGCGGTTTCGTGCGATTGCCTCTACGACTTCCGCGGCAACGACGGTTCATCAGTTGTTCTTACCACGGCACCAACCTTGGAGGGGTTCCGGATCACGCATCACAAGGGCATCGTCACCGCGGAGTGCGTCTTTGGAATGAGCATCTTCGCGGACCTGTTCGCGTCCGTCAGAGACGTGATCGGCGGGCGAACGAAAAGCACTCAGCGGACGCTGCGAAGCGCGCGCGAGGTGTGCCTTCGAGAACTGCGCAGAGAAGCGTTCTCCTTGCATGCGAACGCCGTTATCGCTGTGGACCTCGATTACAGCGAGATATCGGGCGGTGGAAAGTCGATGCTTTTCCTGGTCGCTAGCGGAACCGCTGTCTTGGTCGAGGCACTCGACCACAACCCTTAGATCAGCTCGGCAGAGCGAGTTGTGATTGAGCGGTTGCGGGCATCGCCGAACTACTCGGCGTGCGTGACGGCAGCCTTCTCTTGAGCTACTGGACCAGGGGGAGATCGAACCATGCGGAGTACGTGCCAGCATCGAGTGCGCGGGACGGGGGCCCGCCAATTCGTCGAGTGTTCGACGGGCGAGTGCTCGCCGGTCGTGATCGGGAGCGGCGGCAACGTACGGTCGCGCGTCGGCAAGCCCAGCGCAGATCAAATCGCGCGGCTGGCGCGAGCGGCCAACTCCCTCGCACGAGGTGTGACGGAGCTTCGCGCAGCGGTGCAATCGCTGCGGAGGCAGACGCCGCGACGCCGCTTCGCCTAGGTACAGACTCGCGCGGCTAGGGACGTCGACCCCGAACGGCGGCTTTCCCAGCCGCCTGCCGCGCGTTGCAGTGAGCCGGGAGCCACTTGGGAGGTGGAGGCGTGCCGGGAGCTGGGAAGCGCCGTCGTTCTGTGGTCGGACCGCGCGGGGTCCTGCCGCGCGTCACACTCAGGTTGGAGCGACAGGTGGTACGCGACTTGGAGCAGCTTGCGGCCCTCGCCCCCTACCTCTCAGCAACGCCCAGCGATGCGCGTTCGCGGGAGGCCACGCTGGGGCAACGGGATCACGAAAGGGACCTCCGCAAGCAAGCCCAGATTCAGCGTCCGTGGATTGCCCAGGCCGTTCGCTTCGTCCGTGCCCGCGACGATGAAGCGCGCGCGCTGATCGACCTAGTCGAACGCGGTCGCAGCCTCGGCGAGCTGACTGACTTCGTGGCGACGAAGGGCCTGACCGCTGATCTCGCAGCCGCGATTCGCGATTGGCAGTTCACCTCGGTATGCGCCGGCACGACGCCCGCGGAGCGCAGCGTGTCGAAGAAAGCGCTTGCCGCCGTCGCTCGCGGCTTGACCGCTGTGGGCTCAGGCCAGGGCGGAGACCCTGAGAGCGGGCTCTCCGCGGGAGACGTTACGATCTACGAGGGCCTGCTCCAATATGCTCGCGGTGAACGGGGGGGAAAGGGGTTGGTTGGGCTTATGCCTGATCGGCTGATGGATCGAGCCCTAAAGCTCGACAAGAAGCACGAGGACGCTGGGGTCCCCCCGCACGAGCGCGCTATACGGCTGCTCGCGTTGCGGACCGGCCGCCCATCGAGTTCGCTCCGTCGCCGGCTTCTGCCGCGGGCGCGCGCGAGACGCGAGAACACCTAGCTTTCGCGTCCCAGCTCCGCGACTCCACGCGTGCGCGACTCGTGCACGCTCCGTAGACAGCCGGACCATGAAAGCTAGTTCCTGTCTGATTCGGTATCGCGCGCTTGTTTCGACGCGTCTCTCGGTGGTCGTCCTTCGTCGTCTCCAGCGTGTTGCCACCCGTCGTGGAGAGCGCTTGTCGGAGTTCGTCCGAGCTGCCGTCCGAGAACGGCTCGAACGTGTCGAGCGCGAGGAGCGGACGCCATGACCGCTCCGCACTCGTTCCGGCTGCTCTCGTACGACGACCTCGCCGCGCTCCCGGCAGTCCGACCGCTGGCTGGTCCGTACCTACCGGAAGGCGGGCTGGGCGTCTTTGTCGCGGCTCCCGGCACGGGCAAGACGTTCATCGCGCTCGATCTTGCGCTCAGCGTTGCAACTGGCACGCCATTCCTTGGTGAGCCGGTCGAGGCTGGCCCCGTCGTCTACGTCAGCGGCGAAGGGCGCTCCGGCCTCCTCCAGCGCGTGGAGGCATGGTTCCAAACGCATCCCAACGTCGACCGCGCGAACGTCCCAATCAAGTTCGTCGTCGAGCCCGTAAACCTCCTCGACGCGTCGAACGTCGACGGGTTCCTCGCCGCGATCGATGCGACCGAGGTAACGCGGGCCGTGCTCGTCGCGCTGGACACGCTCGCGCGCTGTTTCGCCGGCGGCGATGAGAACTCGACACGCGACATGGGCACCGCCGTCGCCGCCTGTGATCGCATTCGCTCTGCCACTGGCGGCGCAGTGCTGGCCCTCCATCATCCGCCCAAGGGTGGGATGGGTGCCCGCGGCAGTGGGGTTCTGGCCGGGGCGGTTGACACCGAGATGCACCTCGCGGCGGACGATCAGGGTGTGCTGCGACTCACCATCGCGAAGCAGAAGGATGGCCCGGCGCACACCGGTGTCTCACTGCGTCTCGACGAGGTCAGGCTACCCGACGACCCGAACGGGCGCCCGCGAACATCCTGCGTGGTGCGGGTCATCGAGCCGTCCCAGGGTAGCGAGTGTTCCCCGCGGGCCCCCAGGCTCACCCAGACCGCTCGCAGGGCGTTGGACGCGCTTGTGGCGGCGACCCCCGGAGGGCTCACCTACAGCGCGTGGCGCCAAGCCTGCGGACTCGCGGACACCTCGATGCGCAACGCACGGAAGTCGCTCCTCAAGCGCACGCTCGTCGCGCAGGAGGGCGACCGCTACACGATCATCGACCGCGATCGGGAAGCTACAGCCACATACAGCCAAACCACAGCCAATGGCTGCAACGTGGCCGCTCCCAGCAACAGCCACCAGCCGCCACCACCCTGTAAGGGTGGCGGCGGTGGCGGTAGCGGCCGTCGCGGTGGTGGCGGTCGCGGCGGTGGTGCCGACGGCGACCACTGCCTCGAAGACTCCAGTGGGGCAGCACACGAAACGGACTGGAGCGATCTCGACGTGGTGGAGTCATGACGCCACTGCACCCCGACGCGCTTCTGCCCGTCGAGCTGGTCGACCACCTCGACGACGCCGCCCTCCCCGCAGCGCTGGCGCAGCTCAGTGCGCTGGTGACGCGCATCGCGGAACGCCTCGCGCGGCAGCTGCCCGATGCGGACCGCTACCGCGTGGCTACCTTCGACGTGCTGGCGCTGGCGCAGGCGGCGGTGCAAGCGCGTGCCAAGTCACGGCCGGCTATGGACGAGTCGGTGCCGCTCCACCTGCGGGACGAGCTCGGGGAGATGGCGCGGCCGGCACCACGGCCACCCGCGGTGACCTCGCTCCGCGACCTCGGAACCGCGCTCGCGGCGGTGGCGCAAGTCCTTGCCGCGAACGAGGGCCGCCACCGTTGGGTGTGGCGCTGCCGGCCGGCCGCGGAACACGTTCGAAACGCTGTAGCCCACCTCCGCGCGTGGCAGCGAGGCGATCGAAGCGCGGCGCACCTCGCGCATGCCGCGACGCGGTTGCTGTTCGCGCTCACGTTGGCGGCGGACTCTGAGGCCGGGCAGTGAGCGTGCCGCGATTCAGGTTGGCGGCTCCGTTCATCGTCTTGCCCGCGGTCGAGGCGCTGGACGGCCTGACCGAGCTGCACTTACTGGACGCGTTCACGCGGCTCGCCGTGCCGGCATGCGCTGTGAAGGGTCGCCGAAAGTGAGCACGCCCCGACTCGGTCCTGCGAGTCCGCGGGTGCAGGCGCTGACGCTGCCGGATGTCGAGACGGTAGACGAGATGCCAATCGAAGTGTTGCCAGCGATGTTGATGCACTTGACGGCGATGCAGGCCCGGATCGCTGCGCGCCTGGCGACGGCCCCTAGGTCCTCTTTGCCGGCGCCGGATGCGGCTTCTGACGAGTGGCTGACGCCCACGGAGGTCGCCGCGTTCAGGAAGGTCCCGGTGTCGTGGGTGCGAGAGAACGCGAGGCGGGGGAGGCTGCGGTCCCACAAGCTCGGTCACTACGTCCGCTTCTGGCGGAGCGAACTCGATGAAGACCTCCGGGCGCTTGAACGGCGCGTCGGAGGTGTGTGACCGTACGGACGACTCGGTGATAGGCTCGCGCTGCTTGTTCGCAGCGAGCCAGAGAAGGGTAGGGCAGCACCTATGAAGATCTGTCGCCGTCGAGGTCGCTGGGTTCTCGACTATGCGTACGAGGACGAGCAAGGGAAGCGTCAGCGGGTGCGCTCGTCGTTCGTTCGCCGTGAGGACGCGGAACATGAGGCCGGGGAGGTCCGCCGCAAGCTGAGTCGCGGCTCGTACGTACCGCCGACGAAGCTGCCGACGTTCGGTGAGGTCGGCGACGACTGGGAGCGCGGGAAGGAGCAGCACCGCCCGGCGAGCCGCGCCCAGTGGCACACGCATCGAGAGCACCTGAGCCCAGTCGCGCAGCTCCGGCTCGATCAGATCGACGTGGCTCGAATCGAGCGCCTACGAGACACCTTGAGCACGAAGGGGCTGGCGGCACAGACGGTGAACAAGATTCTGACGACCGGCGCCGCCATCTTCGCGCTTGCGCAGCGTCGCGGACTCATCGAGCGGAATCCTTTTGCACTCGCGGAGCGCCTGCGCATGGGCGCCGGGGAGCTGACCGCTGACGAGGATCGTCGACCTGGAGACGGTCCCGTGCGGCCCGAAGATATACCGACGACTGACGAGGTGCGGCGCGTACTCGCCCAACTCGCGCCCGGCAAAGATCGCACCCTCATCCTCTTGGCTGCGGGCTCGGGGTTGCGTCCGGGCGAACTGTTCGCTCTGCCGTGGTCGTGCGTCGATCTTGATGGAGGTCAACTTCAGGTACGTCGCTCGGTGTCGTGGGCGCGACTGCCAGGTGAAACCGGGCCGGCTCGGTTCCGAGTCTTTCCACCCAAGACCCGGGCAGGGGTGAGGACGCTACCGCTGGCGCCGGAACTGGTCCACGCCCTCAAGGTGTGGAGGCTCGAATGCCGGCCGACTGAGAACGACCTCACGTTCCCGAGCGAACGTGCGACGGCCCTTCATCGCAGCACCGTGCTGCGTACGGTGTTGTACCCTGCGTGTGACCGGGCGGAAGTGCGGCGGTTCAATCTGAAGGCGCTCCGCCACTACTTCGCCTCGTCGCTCATCACGGCCGGCGTGCCGATCACTCGTGTCGCGCAGCTGATGGGGCATTCCAGCCCGTTGGTGACGCTGAAGGTCTACGCCCATTGGTTGCGGGATCAGGAGACGAGCGGCATAGCCGAGTTGGCGCGTGACCTTTGTGCCGAGGGTACAGGTACTCTGGCATCGGCGGGAACGGCAGCTGAAGCCACCGCTACGGTACAGCGTGGTCACAAAATGGTCACAGTGAAAGGAGGACGGAGCCGAACGACGGCGTAAGTAGCTGACAAGACACTTCGCCCCCGTAGCTCAGGTGGATAGAGCACAGGATTCCTAATCCTGGGGTCGTGCGTTCGAATCGCGCCGGGGGCATTGCAGTATCAATCAGGCGTCGGCTTCTTCGATCTCGACCATGCGGTGGTATGCGGCGAAGATTCCGCTTTCCGGCGACAAGCTTGAGCGATCCCGCCGGGGAAGCGGCGCGATCTCTGACACCGCATAGTCGGGGCCGTCGGCCTCCTTCGCCCAACAGACACGTTGGTTTCGGATCGTTCGCGACGAATGCGGAGCGACGAACGGTGAACGTCACGAAGCGGCGGCGTCGCCACCCAACGCGATTAGCGCCTCCCGGATATCGCGGTCGATCACGCCGGCATCGTGCGCCGTCAGATGCGCAGAAACTCCGCCGCTTTCAGGAGTCGATCGAGGCGCTTGAAGCTCGCCTGGGTGGCGAGCTTCGTCGTCTATCAGGGTGGGCGACTGCTCGGGGTCTGAGGTCGCTGGGATCGCTGCGCGCCGAGCTGGCTCAGATGCCGTGCTTCTTCATCTTCGTCCAGAGGGTGCGTTCGCCGATGCCGAGCCGCTTGGCGGCGGCCGCCTTGTTGTCGTCACTGGCCGTCAACGCCTCGACGACCAGCCGGCGCTCCAGCTCGTCGAGCGCGAGCTCGAGCGTCGTGGCAGCGCCGCTCGGGGCGCTGTCGCTTGGCACGAGCGTTCGGAGGAACGGAGCGCCGATGACCGCGTCCTTCGCGAGAACGGCGGCACGCTCCATGACGTTGCGGAGCTCGCGGACGTTGCCGGGCCAGGCATAGCGTTGCAGCGCGGCGGCCGCCTCCGGGTCGAGGCTGGGCGCGGGCGTGCCGAGGTCGCGGGCGAAGGTGGCGAGGAACGCTTCCGCCAACGCCAGGACGTCGTCCGGATGCTCGCGGAGCGGCGGCATGCGGACGCGAAAGACGTTCAGTCGGAAGTAGAGATCCTCGCGGAACGTGCCGGCGCGCATCGCGGCTTCGAGGTCGCGGTTGGTCGAGGAGACGATGCGGACGTCGACGGGGATCCGGCGATTCGTGCCGAGCGGCTCGATGACGCCTTCCTCGAGGACGCGCAGGAGCTTCGCCTGGAGCTTCACGTCCATGTCGCCGATCTCGTCGAGAAAGAGCGTGCCGCCGTCGGCCGCCTGGAAGCGGCCGATGCGGTCGGCCTGCGCGCCGCTGAAGGCGCCGCGAACGTGACCGAAGAGCTCGCTCTCCAGCAGCTCGGCAGGAATCGCGGTGCAGTTGAGGGGGACGAAGAGACCGCCGTGCCGCGGGCTCTCGGTGTGGATCGCACGCGCGACCAGCTCTTTGCCGGTGCCGGTCTCACCGGTGATCAAGATTGGGCTGCGGGTGGGTGCGATCTGGCGCACGAGGTCGAAGACCGCCTGCATGACGGACGAGCCGCCGATGAGCTCGCGGAAGCGCGGTGGCGCGGCCTGTTCGCGGAGGAAGCGATGCTCCAGCCGGACGCGCGAGAGCGCGAGGGCGCGGCTGATCACGAGCTCGAGGTCGTCGACGTCGAACGGCTTCTGGAGATAGTCGACCGCGCCGAGCTTCATGGCCTCCACCGCGCTCGGGACCGAGCCGTGGGCGGTGAGCACGATCGCCGGCACGTCGGCGTCGATCGTGCGGAGCTCGCGGAGAAACTGGATCCCGTCTTTCGCCGGCATCCGGAGATCGGTGATGACGAGGTCGCTGCGCTCGGTCCGGAAGGAGGTCAGGGCTTCGTCCGCGCCCGCGGTGGCGTTGCAGGCGAGCCCCATCTTGTGGGCCAGGATCTGGAGCACCCGGCGCGTCCGGGCG
>JANNPN010000247.1:0-12850 GCA_031400185.1 Polyangiaceae bacterium | reverse complement strand
GATACATGGATCAGCGGAATACCCGCCGTGCGGCACAGGCGCGCGAGTTCGGCCGGGCCGTCGCGATTGCACACGCGAGGTGCGGCTCCCCGGAGCCCTCCCTGACCCACCCGCCGCCGATGCGTCGCAGCCCGGACCGATCGATCGGCGCACCGCATCGCGTGCCGAACCCGCCGGCGTCAAGAAATTTGAATCGAGAAGATCAGAGGATGCAGCAGGCGGGCGGGTCGGGGATGGTTTCGGGGAGCCGCACCTCGCGTGTGCGCAAGACAGAGAAGCTGCGGCGGGCTTTATGCGCTGGGCGTCAGGAACCCGGCGACCGTAGAAACCATTCCCGACCCGTCCGCCTGCTGCCACCGCGGCGCGAGCATCAAACGGAGACGCGACCAACGCTCGCGGTCGCTCGCGTGCTTGCCGCGTCGACGGCGAGCGCGTAAAGCACGCCCGAGAAGCATGCGCAGGACGGCAGCGACAGCGCGCGTCATGGGGCTAGTGGCGGTCTTGGTCGTCATCGCCGGGTGCGCTGCCGCGGTCCGCGTCCACCGCGCCGACCTCCGCGAGGTCCATCGCGATCTCACGCGGAACGTGCTCACGACCGGCGAGATCAGCGAGCACAGCCACAACGTGCTGCACCGCTGGGGGATGACCGAGACCTACGCGAAGCGCCCCGGCGAGGTGCTCGAGTTCCTGCACACGGTGGTCGTCGAGGGGCGCGACGGCTCCGACGCGATATTCGCGCTCGCCGAGCTCTCGTTCCACCACGCCGAGCGCGGCCACAAGGGCCTGCGCGAGCGCTGGCGGCAGACCGCGCACTTCCTCGCCTCGGCGGTCTATGCCTACGCCTTCCTCTTCCCCGAGGACGTGGAGCTCGTGCCGAACCGCTTCGACCCGCGCGTCCGGCTCGCCGCCGACCTCTACAACCGCGGCGTCACGCTCGGGCTCCCGACGCCCGACGGCAAAGAGGTGGCGATCGCGGCCGGGCGCGCGCCGCTCCCGTTCGGCTCGCTGGAGCTCGCGTTCGACGAGGCGAGCCTCCGCTGGGGCGACCGGCGGCTCGAGCACTTCATTGCGGCCGCGGAGCTCGAGGTCCACGGGCTCGCCGAGCGCTACCGCCGCTCGGGCCTCGGCGTGCCGCTCGCCGCCGCAACCGCACCGCTCGACGCGGGCACGGAGCCCGAGGACTTCATCGACCCGGCGACGCGCGTGCCGGTGACCGCGATCCTCCGCATCCCCGAACCGCGGAAGCAGCTCACGCAGCGCTACCTGCACGCCTCGCTCGAGCTCTATGACGGGCTCGCGACGGAGACCGTCACGATCGACGACCGGGTCGTGCCGCTCGAGGTCGAGCCGACCGCCGCGCTCGCCTACATGCTCGCCGAGCAGAAGTTCTGGGACCTCGAGCTGCAGAGCCTCCTCGGCACGACCATCACCGGCAAAGACCCGATGCGGCTCACGGCCACGCAGCCGTGGCGGCGCGGGCGCATCCCGATCGTGCTCGTGCACGGCACCGGCTCGAGCCCCGGCCGCTGGGGCGACATGGTGAACGACCTGATGGACGACCCCGTCCTCCGGGAGCGCTACCAGTTCTGGTTCTACACCTACGACTCCGGGAACCCGATCCTCTACTCGGCCGCCGGGCTCCGCGAGCTCTTGACGGCCGCGGTCGCGCGTCTCGATCCGAACGGCACCGATCCCGCGCTCCGTCGCATGGTCGTGATCGGCCACAGCCAGGGCGGCCTCATCACGAAGCTCACGGCCGTCGACAGCGGCGACAAGCTCTGGGGCTTCCGGACCAGGCTCGACGATCTGCTGATCAGCACGAAGACCCGCGAGCTGCTCCGCCGCCTCGCCTTCGTCACGCCGTTGCCGTTCGTGAAGCGGGTCGTCTTCATCGCGACCCCGCACGGTGGGAGCTACGTCGCCGGCAATTGGATCGCGCACCAGGCCGCGCGCCTCATCTCGATCCCGAGCAAGATCCTCGACGCCGGCGCCGAGCTCGCCAAGGGCAGCCCCGACCTCGCGAACTGGCGCGTCCCGAGCGCCGTCGACAACATGACGCCGAACACCCCGTTTGTCCGCGCGCTCGGCCCGATGCCGATCGCTCCCGGGATCGCCGCCAACTCGATCGTCGCGGTGACGAGCGATCCGCCCTACGACGAGGGCAGCGACGGTGTCGTCCGCTACGTGAGCGCGCACCGCAGCGACTGCGAGTCCGAGGTGGTGGTCAAGTCCCCCCACTCGTGCCAGTCGAACCCAACGACGATCGCCGAGGTCCGCCGCATCCTGCTCCTGCATCTCGAGCCCGCCCCGTCGGAGCCGCCGCCGATCACGGCGCCGGTGCTGCCGGCGACGGCGCCGAAGAAGAAGTAGGCGAGCGCATGCGAGCGTCCGCCGCGTTACTCGTGCTCGCCGCGACGTTGCTGAGCGGGTGCATCGCGCGCTGGAGCCGGCACGACCTCGCGGACGGGGCCGGACATACGGGCAGCGATGCGCTCGCGCAGTACGCGTCGACCGTCTGCAAGGCGCGCCGCGCCCTCGACGATCAGCCGCAGTTTCCGTTCACGAGCGACGGCTGCTCGTCGTTCCCGGACGACGGCTGGGTCGCGTGCTGCGTCGACCACGACATCGACTATTGGTGCGGCGGCACCGCCGCCGACCGGGTGCGGTCCGACGCGCGCCTGAATGCCTGCGTCGCCAAGGCCGAGAACCGCCACCTCGGCGACCTGATGTACTGGGGCGTCCGCGCCGGCGGGGTCCCGTGGCACCCGTTCCCGTTCCGGTGGGCGTACGGCTTCACGGGGATCCGCGGCTACGATCGGTAGCGCCGCCCGCGCGTCACTCGAAGCGGTAGAGGTAGATCGAGTACCCGATCTTCGCGACCGGCTCGAAGCGGTCGAGCCAGTCGAAGCGGATGTCGCGCTCTTTGCTGAGCGAGGGGCGTTGCAGGAGTTGCGTGCTCACGGCGTACCAGCCGGGGCTCGGCGCGTGGATCTCGTCGAGGGTCATCCACTCGAACTCGACGCCGTAGTACCGCGTGACGTACGGCACGAAGTGCATGGGGTTGTAGACGCCGCGGATGCTCGGGATGTCGTGCTCGTGCAGATACGCGGCGAGCTGCTTGAAGTCCTGGCCGATGTCGATGTTCGAGTCGTCGAGCCAACGGATGCCGTCGCCGGGACCGCAGAGCAGTCCGTTGAAGAACGCGAGATGGTCCGGGTAGATCCAGAGCGTGCCGCCGACGTAGACGGCGGCGAGCCCCGCGACGGCCGACGTCGCGAGCCGGCGCGGCCAGGGCGACGTCGCGGCCGCGTGCGCCCTCCGGAGCACGTCGACCGTCAGGCCCCCGATCAACACGAAGAGGGCGGGGTAGGCGGGCAGCAGGTAACGGACGCCCAACGCGTCCTTGATGAAGAGGGTGGCGACGAAGAACGCCGCGGCGGGGAGGACGAGGAAGAGCTCGTCGAAGCGGGCCTCCGTGGGTCGGCGGACGAGCCACGCGACGACCGCGATCGTCCCGACCAGCAGCGGGATCGGCGCCTTCACGAGGAACGCGGCGAGGAAGTACCAGGGAAACCCCGTCGCCGAGTAGCGGCCCCACGCGAAGAACTCGTAGGTCTCGCTCATGAACGCGTCGCGGTTGAAGAAGCCGAGGCGGAAGCCGGCGGCGTAGTCGGCGAGGCCGAA
The DNA here is from genome assembly GCA_031400185.1 of Polyangiaceae bacterium. Lineage (GTDB taxonomy): Bacteria > Desulfobacterota > Binatia > UTPRO1 > UTPRO1 > UTPRO1. Next base: position 9,166 of record JANNPN010000247.1, on the reverse strand, counting down.
GCGATGCGGACCGTACGCGACCGCGACGACGCCCGCGGCGACGGCGAGCGCGATCACGGTCGTCCGGACGAGCGCGGTCGTCGCGGTGGTCGCCGACCGCCGGCCGCGCACCCGCGCGATCGCGGCGCCGAGCTCGAGCGGGATGCACGCGAGCAGCAGCAACGCCGGCGCCTTCACCAGCGCCGCGGCCGCGAGCGCGATGCCCGCGACGACGCCGGTCCAGGGCGACGGCGTCGTGTACGCGCGCCAGAACGCGTACGAGGCGGCGGTGATCCCCGCGGCGAGCCCGAGGTCGAGGGTCGCGAGCGACGAGTGCGTGATCACGTCCGGGTTGAAGCAGTAGAGCCCGAGCGCGACGACGCCCGCCCACGGCCCGTAGAGACGCCGCGCCCAGGCCCACACCAGGACGGAGAGCAGCAGCGAGACCGCGACGACGGCGCACCGGCTCGCGAAGAGCAGCGTGTCGGCGTCGACCCGGTTCTCGAAGAGGTACGTGAGGGTGTACGTGCGGCGGATCTCGGCGGCCCGCTCCCAGCCCGGGAGCGCCGCGACCGGCGTCGACCCGATCAGCACGAGCGGGATCGCGATCAGGTACTTCATGAGCGGCGGGTGCGCGGGGTTGAGGTCGACGCCGGTCGTGAGCGCCGCGACGCCCGCGGTCATGTAGATCGGCTCGTCGAAGGTCGCCGACTTGAGCCGCATGCTTCCGAGACACTGTGCCGCGAGCGCGAGCACGAGCACGATCGCGACGAGCGTCGGGGCGCGGTCGATCGGTCGCGATCCGGGCATCCGGGCGCTTCTATGGAAGCGTGCCCGCGAAGTACATCGCGGGGCCGCTCGCGGGCGCGCTACGGCAGGGGCGGGCTCCACACGAGGACGACGCGCTCGATCGTCCAATACGCGGCGAGCGCGCCGATCGCGTACGGCGGGACGAGCGCCGGCCAGCGCGGCCGCGCCGCCCGCCCGCGCTGCCCGACCCACCGGCACGCGAGGACCGCCGCGATGAACGCCAGCTGGCCGAGCTCGACCCCGACGTTGAAGCACACGAGCGCCAGCGGGATCGCCTGCGCGGGGAGGCCAACCTCGGCGAGCGCGCCGGCGAAGCCGAGACCGTGGAGGAGGCCGAAGACGAAGGCGACGAGCCACGGTCGCCGGGCCATGAGACCGATGTCGTCGGCAGTCCCGTTGGCACCCTGCGCCCGGCGGTGGACGATCTCGGCGGCGACGAACGCGATGCTGAGCGCGATCACCGCCTCGACCGGGCGGGGCGGGACGTGCACGACCCTGAGCACCGCGAGCGCCAACGTGAGGCTGTGCGCGAGCGTGAACGCCGTGACGGTTGCGAGCAGCTGGCGCGGGGCGCCGACCAGCAGCACCAGCGCCAGCACGAAGAGCAGATGATCGACGCCGAGGAGGATGTGCTCGACGCCGAGCCCGACGTACGTCGCCGCGATCGCGAGCGGGCGCTCGGTCGCCTCGACGACGAACGCGGGACGCGAAGGGGTGAGGCGCGCGATCTGCACGGCGCCGTCCGCCCGGTCGATGCGGACCAGGACGTCGACGACCGTCGCGCTGAGACCCGCGACGGCGATCGTCTCGCCGTCGAGCCCGCCGGAGCACGCGAGGGTCGCACGCTCGACCCAGGCGTCGCCGGTCCACGTCTCGAGCGGCTCGCCCGTGCGCGTGCACCGGGCGGGGAGGGCGAGCCCGATCCCGAAGCGGAGCCGTCCCTGCGCGGGCACCTTCCAGAGCATCGCGAAGCGCTCGGGACCGACCTCGCGGAGCTCGAGATAGCCGGGCCGCACCTCGTGCGCCGGGGCGCCGGTCGCGCTCGCGAGCACCGCCAGCGCGATCAGCAGGCAGCGCCCCGAGGCGCGCGGCCGCGTCATCGCGCGGCGACCGTCGCGGCCCCGGCGGCCGGGTCGACCTCGACCTCGTAGCGCGCGCGGAGCGCGGCATACGCGTCGTCGAGCATCCGCTTCCGGCGCGCAGCGGTGACCTCGCGAACGACGGCGTCCCGGACGTCGGCGAGCGCGGGGACGCGGCCCGGCGTGCGCGTTCGGACGACGACGACATGGAGGCCGTAGCCCGACGCGATCGGCCCGTGCCACGCGGAAACCGGTGCCGTCGCGAGCGCCTCGGCGAACGCGTCGCCGAAGGTCGACGCCACCTCGGGCGCGCTCACGTCGTCGTAGTCGGTGGGCAGCATGATGGCGTCGCCGACCGCGGCGATGTCGGCGTCCGGACCGCCGCGTCCGAGCCGGACGGCCAGCGCCCGCGCGTCGTCTTCGGCACGCGCTCCGCGGCGGTCGCGGTCGAGGTAGACGTGGCGGAAGCTCAGCGTGGCCGGGGTGCGGAAGTCGTCCGGGTGCGCGTCGAGCCACGCCTGGAGCTCGGTGTCGGTCGGCGGCGCGCCCATGACGGCGTCCTCCACGACGAACTCCATCTTCTGCCGCAGGCGGCGTCGCACGACCGCGTCGTCGCGCTCGAGCCCGAGCGCCGTCGCCTCGCGGTAGTAGACCTCGTCGCGGATCCATTCGTCGACGAGCCCGGCGAGCTCGGTCGCCGTCGGCGGCCGCTGCCAGGTACGCGCGAACCCGTCGGCGATGTGCTGGACGTCGCCGGCGGTGACGACGATGCGCCGCTCCCCCGGGTCGCGACCGGCGGGAGCCGCACGGAGCGCGGCGATCAGAAAGATCAGTGCGCCGAGCGCGAAGAAATGGAAGAGCGGTTCGCGGAGCAGCTCGCGCGCGCGGCGCCGGAGCATCAGCAACCCAGCTACGACTTCGGCGTGTACCAGATCGGCGACGTGTACGCGCGCTCTTGGCCGAACATCGGCACGTCCTTCGCCATCGTCACCCCGAGCCGCTTCGCGTCGTACGCGGTCCAGCGCGGGGTCGGGATCTCGAGGACGCGCGCGTAGTAGACGGCGCGGAGCTTCGGGTCGAAGTCGGGGTCGGTCCACGCCGCGATGAGCTCCGTGTCGCCGATCGTGTTGGTGAAGGTGGCGTTCGCGACGTCGACGGTGTTCCCGACCGGCGGGAGCTTGCCGTCGGCCCCGACGCGGCGGCCGTCCGACCAGACCACGTCGTGGACCTTCTCCTGGCGCGTCCCGGCGGCGTCGACCCACCCCTTCACGATCTCGATGCGGTCGAGGTTGCCGCCGATCGGATCTTTCAGCGCCGCGACGAGGAACGACGGCGCGGTACCCTTCTTCGGCGGTGCCGGCAGGTCGCCGCCCATCGGCACGCCTTTGGTGTATCCCGCGTCGGCGGGGCTCCGGGTTTCGGCGTCGGCGGGCGTGAAGTCCCAGCCGCCGAAGAAGCGCACCATCATGCGCGGCCCCGTCGTCGCGTAGGTCTCCTTGCGCTTCATGGCGTCCCAGATGGCGTCGCGCGTGTTGTCGGCCGCCCAGACGCCGGCGTAGCCGGAGGCGACTTGCTGCCAGCCCATGAGGAAGACGTCGCCGTTCCGCATGAACTCGTGCGTCGCGCGCGTCGGGTTCGGCTCGGCGCCGGCGTGCTTGCCGAAGAAGTTGTCGTCGTCCGCGGTGGTGAGCGACGTGTGGCTGTCGGTCGAGCCGATCATGCCGAACTTGTAGGGATTGGTGCCGAGCTTCGCCTCGAGCTGCAGCCCCGTCTGCAGCGCCGTCCGCGCGTATTCGGCCTGCAGCATCTCGGGCGTCTTCACCTCGGAGAGGTTCAGGTTGCCTTTGTCCCAGAGCTCGTAGCCGGCGAGCTCGTCGTTCGGCGAAAGGAAGGGGTGCGCCTCGCCGTCGCCCTTCATCTGCGTCGCCTCGTAGAGCGGCTCCCAGCGCGCGCGCGTCTTCGCGTACTCGCCCGTGAGCGGCTTCCCGGTCGCGGGATTCACCTCGACCGGGAACATCATGCCGTTCGAGAGATTGCCGTTGTGGGCGATCGCGAGGACACGCCCGCCGGTCTTGTCCTCGTAGGCCTGCAGCACCTTCCAGAGGTCCTCGGGGGTCGTGCTGCCCTGCGGCGGATAGGTCGTGAAGGGCTCGGTCTGGACCGCTTTGTCGCCGCCGTCGCGGTAGATGACGACGCGGTGCAGGTTGTTGCCGGGCGGCACCTGCGACGTCCACTCGTAGCCGATGAACGCCGTGAAGCGCCCGGGCTCGTTGTACTTCTCGGCGGCGGCGATGATCTGCTTCCAGCTCGACTGGTAGGCCGCCGTGCCGGGTAGCGACATCAGCGCCGGAGGAAAGTTGCCGCGCGAGAACGCGTCGATGATCTCGAGCGCGGCCTTCACGCCGTGCTCGCCGCCTTTCTGGACCATGTCGTGCCACCGCTTCCCGGTCGCGTCGGCGAGCATCTCCGGCTTCCCGGCGAGGAGGGCCGGGAAGAACCCCATGTTGTCGGAGTGGTCGGTGATCGCGAGGAAGTCGAGCGGACGCGCGAGCTTCACGCGCTGGCCCGTCGACGACGTGAGCTCCTCGCCGCGCGCGAAGCGATAGGCTTCCTCGAAGCCGAGGCGATTCCCGAAGGCGCCCGCGTCCATCGACGCGCTCGTGTGGAGATGGGTGTCGCCCCAGTAGACGCGCCGCGGGTAGTTCCAGCCGGCCGGCGGCGAGTAGGTCGTTTTCGACTTGAAGGGCTTCGCGACCGTCGTGGCGTCGAGGGTGCCGATGTCGGTCGTGGCGGTGGCGGGAGGTGCGGCGGCCCCCGGTACAGGGACCACGAGACACAGCAGCATCACGACGACGATACGCGTCTTCCGCATCCCGACCTCCTCAGCACGGCGGGGGGACGTCTCCCGCGCGCGCGCGAGTCTATCAGGGATGACAGGGCTGTCGAAAGCGCGCGGCGGGCCGGAGCTGGACGATCGACGCCGTGAGCGAGGCGAACCGCGGCACGCGGTGCGCGTTCACGTCGAGCTTCGTGAGGATCGCGACGACGTCGTCGAGCGGCCGGCCCATCTCGATCGCCCACGCGATCACGGTCAGGTTCTCGCCGCCCGTCAGCAGCAATGCGACGACGTCCCGGACGAGCGCATGGTTGGGGTGGATCGCGTCGAGGATGCCGAAGTCGCCGCGGTCGAGCTCCGGCCAGAAGTGTTGGCCGTACCAATGCTCGACGAGCCGCGCGCGGAGCCAGCGCTGAAAGTGGCGCGCGCTGTAAGGGCGGTCGGCGTGGGCGCGCCGTTCGAGCGCGCCCGGGTCGGAGTCGTCAGTCGCGGGATCGTTCACGTTCGCGCTCCTCGCGCCAGCGGCGCTCGATGCGACGGCGGCGCACCATCGACCCAACCTCGACGAGCAGCACGAGGGCGCCGACGAGACCCGTCAGGACGAAAAGGATCGTGAGCAGCATGACCGACAGGAATGCACGGGACATGCCGGTGCGATTCCGAGCGGATCCGCGGGGTTGCGGAATGACCCACCGTGTCGTTTTGACACGGCGGATCAGAAGGCTACGGCGCGGGAGGACCCGCGATCACTTCGCGCCGTAGTGCTCGAGCTTCCGGTAGAGCGTCTTCCGGCCCATCTTGAGAATCTGCGCCGCGAGCGTCTTGTTGCCGGCCACGGCTTCCATGACCCGCAGGATGTAGCGCCGTTCCATCTCTTCCAACGACACCAGCTCGGACGGATCGTCCGACGCGAGCACGACGTACGAGGGCTTGTGTTGCTGCACCTTCTCGGGAAGGTCGGCGACCGTCACCTGGTCGTAGCGCGCGAGGGCGACGGCGCGCTCGACGCAGTTCTGGAGCTCGCGCACGTTACCCGGCCACGGGTACGCGAGGAGCAGCCGCGCGGCTTCCGGCGCGATGCCGGTGAGCGCGCGACCGGACGTAGCGGCCGAGCGCTGAAGGAAGTCCTGCGCCAGCAGCAGGACGTCGCCGCCGCGCGCGCGCAGCGGCGGCAGCGGAATCGTGATCACGTTGATGCGGAAGAAGAGGTCTTCGCGAAACCGCTTCTCCTCGACGGCGGTGTCGAGGTCGGCGTTGGTCGCCGCGACGAGGCGGATGTCGAGCGGGATCTCGGCGTCGCCGCCGACGGGGCGCACCTTCCGCTCCTGGAGGACGCGCAACAGCTTCGGCTGGAGCGTGAGCGGGAGCTCGCCGATCTCGTCGAGGAAGAGCGTCCCGCCGTTCGCCTGCGCGACGAGCCCGGTGCGTGCGGCGCGCGCGTCGGTGAAGGCGCCGCGCGCGTGGCCGAAGAGCTCGCTCTCGATGAGCGTCTCGGGCACGGCGGCGCAGTTGATCGCGATGAAGGGCCCGCTCCGCCGCTTACTGCGCTCGTGGAGCGCGCGGGCGACGAGCTCCTTCCCGGTGCCGGTCTCGCCCATCACCAGCACCGAGCTGTCGGTGTCGGCGACGCGCGTGATCAGCGAGTAGACGTCCTGCATCGCCGCGCTCGTGCCGATGAGCGCGCCGACGCGGCCGGCCTCGGCGACCCGCTGGCGCAGGCGCTTTACCTCCTTCGTGAGGCGGCGGTGCTGCACGGCGCGCTCGAGCGAAAGTGCCAGCACCTTGATGTCGAACGGCTTCGTCAGGAAGTCGTAGGCGCCGGCGCGCATGGCGGCGATCGCGGCCTCGAGATTGCCGAAGGCGGTGATCACGATCACCGGGAGCTCGGGATGCGCGGAGACGATGCGGCCGCAGAGCTCGAGCCCGTCCATCTCCTTCATGTTGATGTCGGTCACGACGGCGTCGAACTCGTGGTCGCCGAGCGCGCCGAGCGCCGCGGCCGCGAGCGTGTGCCATTCGACCTCGAACCCGAGCGGGGGCAGGCGCTCCGCGAGCATCTCGCACATGCTCTGCACGTCGTCGACGACGAGAATGTGGGCCTTCGCTGCGTGATCGGTGGCGGCGCTCATGCGGCTCGGTGGGGCGGCGCTTTCGCCTCGGCGGCCACCGGCAGATAGAACGTGAAGCGGCTGCCGCGGCCGGGCTCGCTCTCGACCTCGATCCAGCCGCGGTGGTCGCGGACGATCCCGTGCGCGACCGCGAGGCCGAGGCCGGTCCCTTCGCCGGGGGATTTGGTCGTGAAGAACGGCTCGAAGAGGCGGGGCAGGTGCTCGGGGTGGATGCCGGCGCCCGCGTCGGCGACGGAGATGCAGGCGAAGTCGCCGTCGGGGCGCGTCTCACCCGGCGGCCGGATGCGGCGCGCGCGGCATGTCACCTCGACGCGGCCCCCGTCGGCCGTCGCCTGCATCGCGTTCACGACGAGGTTCACGAGCGCCTGCTCGAGCTGGTGCTCGTCGGCCGAGACGAGGAGCGGATCGTCGCCGCAGTCCGCCGCGATCGTGATGCGCCGACGGCGCGCGACGAGCGCGAGCGTATCGGCGGTCCGGGCGCAGACCGCCCGCACGCTCGCGAGCCCGAAGCGCGGTCCGCGCTGGCGGGAGAAGTCGAGGAGGTCGCGAATCATCTGGGTCATGTGGTGCGCCTGGTCGACGATGACGCGTGCGCTCGCGTCGGCGCGCTCGCCCGTCGCTTCGCCCGAGGCGATCATCTCGGCGCGGCCGGTGATCACCGAGAGCGGGGTCCCGAGCTCGTGGGCGACGCCGGCGGCCAACTGGCCGATGGTGGTGAGGCGATCGGTGTGGCGGAGCCGCTCGAGCACGTCCATCCGCGCCTCGGTCTCGGCGGCGAGCGCGCGGCGCGCGTCGCCGAGCTTTCGGCACATGCCGTCGATCTCGCGCGCGAGATCGCCGATCTCGTCGTTCTGGTCGAGCGTGCAGGGCGTGTCGAGGTCGCCGTTCGCGATCGCCTGGAGGCGCTCGCGAAGCTGGCGCACCGGCCGCCCGACGAACCAGAGCCCGAGCCCGTACACGGCGGCGGCGCACGCGAGGACGATCCCGACGGTCGCCGCGAGGATCTGCCAGCGGCTCGCCCGGATGAAGGCGTGCTGCTCGTGGATCGACTCGACGAACTCGAGCACGGCCAGCCGCGAGCCCGCGATCGCCTCGGGCACGTAGGTGTAGCGCTCCATCGAGTCGCCGGTGTCCTTCCGGAAGACGATGACGCGCTGGCCGTCGCGCAGCTGTGTCAGCTGATCGGCCGGGAGATCGAGGTGACGCGGGTCGCCCGGCGGCGCGTCGAGCCAGGTCCAGCGCACGCGGACGCCGTCGACGGCGTCGCTGATGGTGTCCTCGACCAGCGACTGCGCGGCGCCGTCGCCGTAGGCCTCCCACACCTTGGCGATGCTCGCCCGCAGCGCCTGCTTCAGCCGGACGCTCCGCTCGAGGTCGGCGTCGAAGAGGACGGTCTGCCGCTGCAGGAGGAAGTACGCGTGCGCCGCCATGACGGCTACGATGGCGACGGCGACGGCGGCGGTGATCTTGCGTGCGAGCTTCACGGGCGGGTCTTCCGCCGCGATAAGCCACAAGCGACGACGCGGTCAAGGGAGCGGGCGCGGCCGCACGTCGCCGCCGTATCGTTCCGCGCCGGCGTATCGAATCGACACACGCCGGACCGCGCGAATCGCCTGCGATTGCTGCACGTCGCGGCGGCGCGCGGGTCGGCACGCGGGATGCACAGGCTCAGGGTCGGAGGCTCGATCACATGCTCGTCAGCTCGCACGACTTGTCTCGCGGCAGCGGCCGCGCCTGGGAAGGCGCCCATGGAATGGTGCTTCCGGAGGTCGACCCGACCGACGACGTCGGCGCCGACGCCCGGAACGTCTCGCAGCCCGAGCGTCGGCTCCTCTTCGCGATCCTCGCCGACGCGATCGTTCGTTTCCGCCGCCTCGCGACCGCGCCGCGCCACGCGAGCGTCGAGCTCCGCGAGGCCGAGCGCTGGATCAAGTCCGACGACCGCGAGTGGCCGTGCTCTTTCGTGAATGTGTGCGAGGCGCTCGACATCGCCTATGCACCCCTCCGGCGTGCCGTGCTGGCGTGGCGCCGTCAGTCGTTGACTGACGGGAGCCGCCGCGTCACGCGCCGGGGTCTTCTGGTGAAGAACAGGCGCAAGCGCTCCGCTGCCCCCCGGCCGGCGTGTGCGTCGGCGGGCGCGCCGGAGTCCGGTGCTGCGTCGCCCGCCGCGAGCGCCGCAGCGCGCCGCTGCTGAGGGGCGTCGCTACCGCGATCCTCCTCGTCACGGCGTCACGATGTGTCGGTGGCAGCAGGCGGGCGGGTCGGGGATGGCTTCTACGGTCGCCGGATCGCTGCCACCCAGCGCATGAAGCCCGCCGCAGCTTCTCTGTCTT
>JANNPN010000242.1:0-4710 GCA_031400185.1 Polyangiaceae bacterium | reverse complement strand
ATCCGAGGCGATCGGCCCAACCGTGGATCTGCTCGTCGAGCTCGCGAGTCGGGTCGAGCACCTCCGCGGATCCACGTGGGCCGCCACCGGCCGCTCCAGCGCGCAGACGCTCGATGAGCGGGATCATGAAAGCAGCGGTCTTGCCGGTGCCCGTTTGCGCGGCACCGATGACGTCACGACCGGCGAGCGCCGGAGCGATCGTCGCCGCTTGGATCGGGGTCGGCGTCACGTACCCGACCTTGCGGAGCACGGCCTGGATGGTCGGCGACAGGTCGAATTGCGCGAAGTTGCCGGCGCTTGGAGGCGTCGGCTCCGACGGAATGACGGGGGCTGCGGATGTTGCAGAAGATGCGGAATGCGTTGCGTTCACTTGTGAAAATTCCTTTCGGATGATCGGAGCACGCGGTCATGGTGACCGGCTCCATTAGAGGGAAATTGGGGCGCTCGTTCTGGGCGTGCTGCGCGCTTTAGCGCGCGGGCCGCGGATGCCTCGAGCGCCGATCAACCACGGGCGCGCTGTGTCGATGCGCGCCGCGCCGCGGTTTCCGGCTTCGCGATGGGGACGATGTGAACGTGCCCACCGCGGATACCGCTACGGATCTCCAAGTCGGCCAGCAGGGTTTCCAGCTCCTGTTGGTCGTCAGCGGCGACCCCGATGAAAAAGAGAATGCTGCCCCGGCGCCGCGTCCGCCGCTGCGAGAACGTCCGCAGCCGGTCGTGGCACCGTTTCTTCTTGAGATCGCTGCGGAGCACTGTTTCGCCATAGGCGATGCGACGGCGGACAGGGCTCATCCGGAGGATCTCGGGCTCTTCCGGCCCGGGCGCTTCCAGCGACAGCGAGTACCCGAGCTCGCAAACGTGGCGGGCAAGCTCACGGCGGAGGTGCAGGCGACGCGCGTCCGAATCCGCCATATTCAGCGCTGTCCTCGACCGTATACCTGCGTTTCCGTTGCCATAATCTCGATCTGGTTGAGGCGGTTCGATCACCCGATGACGCGCGCCGCTGCTGGAGAAAACGGGGAACTTCGATGCAGACGAGGCGCGCGGCGGGGTCTCGCGTCAAACAGCCAGTGCTATGCACCTTACCAGCAAGCGGCCGGCCGTACAACCGAAATGCTTGCTGTGCGCGTCCGCAGACCCGAACCTAGAACCCCGGTTTCTTGCCGAAGCGATCCCAGACGACCCTGCCGGTGCCGGAGCAGCGCATGCCCCCGTTCACGAAAGTGCGGGGCGAGGTGATCCCGAGAGCCGATACGGGGACCGAGAGGTGGACCCAGCCTCCGGCCGGCGGCAGGTCCCCGATCCGGTACTTCACGACGCTCCAGGGGTCCCAATCGAAGGTCTCGGTACCCCACCACGCCCGGACACCGCCGCCGATGTTCTCGCCGAGCTCGAGAGCGATGCCGTCGATCGCCGCGCCTGGGACGATGTAGACCCACGCCGTCAGGTGGTCGCCCGGCGCGAGCACCATCGGGTGCCCCCACGCGCCGTACCAGGAATGGAATCCCTCCGCGCTCGGCGTAGTCTCCTGGTAGAGTGCCAGGTTGCCGCTCGCTTTGATGGTCGACTGCCAGGCCCAATAATTGATGGTGTCCGCCTGCATCTCCCGCGCGTCCTCGGCCCACACCCACTCGGTCGGATCGACGGTGACGGCCGGCGGGGCGGGCGGGATGCTCGACACGACCTGGAACGAGGCGGAGCTCTCGAAACGGTTCGAGTCGCCGTCGTAGAGGACGTAGCCGAAGGGATAGTTCCCCTCCGGGAGCCCGAACGACTCGGTCATCGTGAACGGGAAATCGAACGCCGCGCCGAGGCCGCGGACGTCGTACGAGTCGGCGACGACGCCGTTGAAGTACATCAGGAAGAGCGCCGGGCCGCTGCCGCCGTCCGTGAACGTCGGCGCGAGCGCGAACGGCTGGCCCTGCAGCACGAGCTCCGGCAGGAGCGTGATCGAGGGCGGCGTATCGTCGGCGAACGGATGGTCGCTCCGGAACATGGCGCTGTTGTCGAGGACGCGCGCAGTGTCCGTGATGAGGTACGGCGCGTCGCCGTACCCGTCGATGAAGAAGTTCCGGATCGCGAAGGCCGACGGGCTCATAAGGTCACCCCACGTGTCGGTGTGCTGCGTGCCGAGCGCGTGGGCGAGCTCGTGCGCCATGCCGCCGAGCAAGATCGATGCGTTCGCGCCGCGCTCGCGCGGGCCGATGTCGGCGTCGATCGTCATGTCGTCGAAGATGACGAGCTGCTCGGCGATGCTGGTGCCGAGCCAGCGGAGCGGGCTTCCGACGAACGCCATGCCTCCGCGGCCGGCGCCGCGGCCGCCGGTCCACGGCGCCACGTCGCCCATGAACGCCGGGTCGTACCACTGGATGTCGGCGATGATGAGGAGCGTGCTCGTCTCCATGTCGAACTGCGGCTCGAGCTCCGCCTGGACGCGTTCCTGGGCGCCGCCGGTGTCGTAGACGCCGTTCGGCAGGTAGTAGTCGTCCTCGCGCGCGGCGTGGATCAGGTGGATCACGGGCCGGCCGTTCGCGTCCTTTTCGTAGTTGAGTGGTCGGTAGCCGTAGCCCGCTCGCTCGAGGCTCGCCGCGAAGAACTGGTCGATCAGCGTCATCGCGGTCTGGAAGCGCTGCTCCCAGTCGGGATACGGCGTGCGGTTGGCCGGCACGAAGTAGACGGGCTTCACCATGTAGTTGTCCGGCCCGAAGCCGGTGGTCGTGATGACGCGCGTCGCGGTGTCCGTGGCACCGATGTCGTCGACGACCGTGAGCGACACGGTGAACGTGCCGAACGCACCGAAGCGATGGGACACCGACGGGGTCGTCGTCGTGACCATCGGGCTGCCGTGCCCGAAATCCCAGTGATACGACACGACGTCGCCGATCGACGCGGTCCCGTCGAGGAGGACGGAGGCGTTGGCGTCGGCGCTCGCGGGCGCCGACAGCACGGCCGTGAGCCCCGGCACGCATGCGGCGGGATACGCCGCGACTGCCGGCGCGGCGATCGCCGCCGCGCACGCACCCGCGTGGTCGCCGACGCAGTCGACGCACTGCCGGACGTCACCGAGCGTCGCCGGCACGGCGGCACACGCTGCCCCCTCGGGTGCGGTCACCTCGGGGCAGGCGGGCGGGAATCCTATGGAGGCCGCCGCGAGGTCGTCGCCGCCGCCGCAGCTCCGGTCGGCCCCGCCGCAGGCGAGACAGACGGCGCGATCGCGCTTCGCCTCGGCGGCGGCGATCGCGGCCGCAGCCGCCCCGTCGGGACACGGTCCCGCCGCCTTCCCCGCGAGCACCGCGAGCGCGCACGTGCGGAGCGCTTGGCTGCGAGCGATCAGCACGGCGGCGGTGGTCTTGCCGAGCGCGCGCTGGCACGTGCGGGTGGCGCCGTCCGGGAATGCGACGAAGTCGTCGTAGACGAGCGCCAGGGCGTCGGCCATCGACTCGCGGCCGACGCAGGCGACGCACGTCGCGACGTCGCCGCAGTGCCCGATGCTCGTCCCGCAGCCGCCGCCGACGAGGTTCGGGCACGACGCGACGTCGAAGCCGAGGCTGGCGAGCGGGACGTTGTCGGCGGTCGTCGCGCAGTCGCGGTCGGGGCCGCCACAGGCCCGGTCGACGGTCGCGCGCAGCTTGGCGGCGCGCGCGGCGACGCGCGCCTCGGTGCGCGCGTGGGTCCGGCAGTCCGTCGGGCTCGGCAGCTTCCCGAGCACCACGGCGTCCCGGCACCGCTGCTGCGCCCGCGCCGCCGCCTGCGTGAGCTTCGCCGCCGCGCCTACCAGCTGGCGCCGGCAGGCGTCGACGTCCGCGTGCGCGACCGCCACCAGCGGATCAATCGCAAGCGCCGCGAGCGCGGCGAGCATGAGGCCGGCCGTGCGCCGGAAGCTGCGTGGGGGGCATGTCATGAAGGGAGGCCTCTCGGTCGCCGGCGGCGACGTTCGGGAATGAAGGGATCGGAGCCGACTATCCGGGAACTCCGCGTCACTCGCAAGAAAAACCGCGTGGTCGTGCCCTGCCCGGTCCGGACCGAACGGGCGCGGGTGGCCCGCGCGACGCACGCCCACCCTGGCTTTACGCTCGCCGGTTTTCTGCTATCCCCACCTGCCCATGGATACCGGCATCGCGGCGGTGAACGACCGCATCAAAGAGGGCTCGACCTTCCTCTACCGCCTCCGCGAGGAGATCGGGACGGTCATCGTCGGCCAGCGCTACCTGGTGGACCGGCTGCTGATCGGCCTCCTCGCGGGCGGCCATGTCCTCCTCGAAGGTGTGCCGGGCCTCGCGAAAACGCTCGCGGTGAAAACGCTCGCCCAGGCCGTCGCGGCGACCTTCCGCCGCATCCAGTTCACGCCCGACCTGCTGCCCGCGGATCTGATCGGCACCATGATCTACAACCCGCGCGACGGCGTCTTCACCTGCAAGAAGGGCCCGATCTTCGCCCAGCTGATCCTCGCGGACGAGATCAATCGGGCGCCGGCGAAGGTCCAAAGTGCGCTCCTGGAAGCCATGCAGGAGCATCAAGTCACCATCGGCGACGAGACCTACCCCCTCCCCGACCCGTTCCTCGTGCTCGCGACCCAGAACCCGATCGAGCAGGAAGGCACGTACCCGCTTCCGGAAGCCCAGGTCGACCGCTTCATGATGAAGCTCAAGGTCGGCTATCCGACGCGCGAGGTGGAGCGGCAGATCCTCGAGCGCATGGCCGTGATCGGGA
>JANNPN010000190.1:0-7206 GCA_031400185.1 Polyangiaceae bacterium | reverse complement strand
CGACGGTTGCCGTGAAATCCTCCGCGGCGACCGGGAACGACGCGCGTCTACGGCATCCTCGGCGATCCCGTCGCGCACAGCCGGTCGCCCGCGATGCAGAACGCGGCGTTCCGCGCGCTCGCCCTCGACGCCGTCTACGTGCCGTTCCCGGTCGCCGCGGAGGATTTCACGGCAACCGTCGACGGGCTCTTCGCGGCCGGGGTCGCCGGCCTGAACGTCACGGTCCCGCACAAGGAGGCCGCGGCCCAGATCGCCGTCGACCTCCGGCCGCGCGCCCGCGCCTGCGGCGCCGCCAACACGCTGATCCGGACCGACGCGGGCTTCGTCGGCGACAACACCGACGGTGCGGGACTCCTGGCCGCGCTCGCCGAGCACCGCTTCAAGCCGCGCGGCAAGTCCGTGCTGCTGATCGGCGCGGGCGGCTCGGCCCGGAGTGTCGCGCACGCGTTCCTCGCCGCCGGGGCGCGCGCGCTGATCGTCGCCAACCGGACGGTCGCGCGCGGCGAGGAGCTGGTCGCGTCGCTCGGCGACGGCCGCGCCCAGGCGATCGACCTCGGGGTGTTGGGCGATCGCGACGTCCTTGCCGGCGTCGACCTCGTCGTGAACAGCACGTCGGCGACGCTCGGCACGGGCGCGCTGCCGCGGGTCGCGTTCGCGCACACCCGTTCGGACGTTCTCTGCTGCGACCTCATGTACGGGAAGGCGTCGCGGTTTCTCGCGCAGGCACGCACCGCGCGCCGGCGCGCGCTCGACGGCACCGGCATGCTGCTGCACCAGGGCGCGCTCGCGTTCACGCTCTGGACCGGCAAGCGCGCACCGCTCGCCGTCATGCGGCGCGCGCTCACCGCGCGCTGATCGCGGGGCCCGCCTCGGGAGCGCCGCTGTCGAGCTGACCCGTCCCGACTTTTCTCGACCTCCCAGTGGGGGTCGACGGGCGGCCGGAGCGCCTATTCGAGACGCATCCGCTGCCCGGCGTAGTTCCGCGGCCCGGCGAAGCGGACGATGGTCGGCGGCTTCTCCGCGTCGAGGAAGAACTCGGTCAGGGGTACGAAGCGGCGGAGGATCGGGTCGATCAGGAAGTTGACCGTCGGCAGCAACGTGAAGCGGGTCGTCTTCACCTTCCCGCCGGCGATACGCGTCACGGTCGCGGGATCGGTACGCTTGAGCTCCATGTCGACGACCCGCGGCTTCGGCGTCACCGCGACCGTCTGGACGACGACCGCGCCGCCGTCGGCGTTGGCCTCGAAGTTCTTCACGACGAGATTGAGAAGCGGGCCCCAGCAGGTGCCGGGACCGATGTCGACCTCCTCGTCGACGGTCGTGCGCTTGCCGTCGTCGACGTAGAAGCCGGTAAGGCGCTTTCCGACGACGTCGATCTTGATGTCGACCACCGCCTTTCCGCGCTTGTCGCGTATGACCTGTCGGCCCCCGATTGCTTGCAAATGCTCGCCGACCCGCGCGTCGGCCTCGTCCTCGTCGCTCGAGCCGTCGCGAAACCGCGCGAGCCGGGTGATGTGCAGGCGGTCCTTCACGAGGTGCTGCCGGTACTCAATGACGCCGAGGATGCGTTTCCCGTCCTCGGCCCAGATGGTCGTGGTGCCGGCGATGTCGCCCTCGACGTAGGCGAGCTTGATCGGGGGCGTCGGGCTCGCGGCGAGCGCCGCGCCGGCGGCGAGGGTCCATGCGAGGAGCGCGAACGGCACCAGAGACGCGGATCGTTTCATTCTCCGGTGCTACCAGCGGGCTCCGGCGGACACTACTCGGCGTCAGCGACGCAACGCGAGGACGTCCGCCGTCGCCTTGCATCCGAGGAACGCCAGCAGCTCGGCGTCGCCGAACGCGCCCGCACCCCGGCCGCGCTGCTCCCAGACGACGGCGCGCTCGGCATCGACGGCGAAGAAACCCGGGACGAGCTCGTTGGCGGTCGTCGCGAGCCCCGCGGACGCCGCGAGCGCCACGGCCCCGTCGGCGACGAACGGATACGGAAAGCTCGTCTCGCGCGCGATCGCCGCGACCTCGTCGTTCGTCCCCGGAGCGAGCACGACGAAGCTCGTGCCGCAGACGCGGAGGCGCGGGAGGAGCCGCCCGAGGCGCTGAAGCTGCGTCCGGCAGACGGGACACCACGCGGCCTTCACGGTGACGAAGACGAGGCGACCGCGCCGCGCGAGCGCCGCGACGTCGACGGCCGCCCCATTCACGTCGCGGAGGGTCGCCGGGACGGTCACCGGGACGGCGACGGCAGGCGCCGTCGCCGACAGCACGGCGATCGCGACGACAACGCCGCACGCGCGTACGCCCATCGCTCCGAGCATGCGCGAAGACCGCTGGGCCTTCAATACGGCGCGACCGCGGCCCACGGAGCGCCGCTACCGCATCTCACGCGGAGCCGCGGCGGCCGGCACCGGGAGCGGCGGCGCGCCGAACATGGTCGTGATCGACAGATACGCGGTCGCCCCCGCGCTCACGTCGAGCGCCCCGAACAGGTCGACGCGAAACGGCAGCGACGTCGGTCGGTAGGTGAGGCGTGTGCCGACGCCCAGGAGGCGCGCGGTGCTCGAGGCGAGCACGTGGTCCTCGTACACCGTCAGCGAGAACCGCCGCCCGGCGAGCAAGTCCGAGACGACCGTGCGCTGCATGACGACCTCCTGGCCTTCGTCGGTACGCATCTGGCTCGTGAGTGAGATCAACGTGCGGCCTTTGGCGCGGGCGAAGAACGCGATCGTCGGGAGGCCGGCCCGGCCGTCGTCGTCGTCCGGCGGCAGCAGCGTCACGATCGGCCGGATCCCGACGGGATTCTTCTTGCAGTGCTCGATCAAGCGGGAGATCGGGTCGGAGGCGGCGGTCGGCGGGCGCGTCAGGGCATCGTCGCGCAGGAGCTCCTCGCGGGGGGCCAGCAACCAGCGGCTCGGGCCTTTCGCGCCGTCCTCTGCCCACGCCGCGTCCGCGACGGTGAGCATCAGAAGCACGAGCGCCGGAGCTCGAAACATGGGGCCTGTCCGCCTGTGTCCACTCTACGCTCGCCTGAAAACGAGAGCAAAAAAAGAATCGATACGACTCCCGATATGACTCGATGCGCAGGCGCGGATGCGCCATTCGCGCCTGCCGATCCGGGCCCGGCCGGCGCGACCCTCCTTCGGCCTGCCGCTCACGGAATCCGGCCCCGATGCCGATAGTCGATAGCGAGAAAGGGGGCGGCGTTCGCTCATGCGAAGTACCTGGACAACCCGCAAGCGCCCGAACGGCTACGCGTAGCCGTTGAGCCCCGTGTTTCCCGCCCGTACGACGACCGGCATGCGATTTCCGACCCGAGAACACGAGGCGCGGCGCCCGTGACCACGCTCTCCCGCCTCGGCGAGCTCCTGGTCCGGCGCGGCCAGCTCGAGGCCCCTCAACTCGAGCGGGCCATGACCGAGCAGCGCACCCACGGGGGGGCGCTCGCGAGCCACCTGGTGAAGCTCGGCTTCATCAACGAGGACGCCCTCCTCTCCTACCTCCAGAAGGAGTACCGCCTCCCGGTCGTCGACCCGTCGAACCTCGACATCCCTCCCGAGGTGCTCGGCCTGGTACCGGCGGCGATGGCGCAAAAGCACCACCTGATCCCGGTGAACCTCGTCCGCTCGACCCTCACGATCGCGATGGCCGACCCGTCGAACCTGATCGCCATCAACGAGGTGAAGTTCCTGACCGGCTACGACGTGAAGATCGCCGTCGCCGGGGCGACCGCCATCCAGCGCGGCCTCGACCGGTACTACGACGCCGCCGCCAACTACGACCAGATGCTCACCGAGCTCGGCGAGAACGGCGACGTCCAGCTCGTCCAGGGCGAAGAAGAGGTCAGCCTCCAGGACCTCGAGCGCGCGACCGAGGAGGCGCCGGTCGTCCGGCTCGTGAACGCGCTCCTCACCGATGCGATCAAGAAACGGGCGAGCGACATCCACGTCGAGCCGTACGAGAAGATGCTGCGCGTCCGCTTCCGCATGGACGGCGTGCTCTACGAGATCATGCAGCCACCGGTGAAGCTCAAGAACGCCATCACCTCGCGCATCAAGGTCATGGCGTCGCTCGACATCGCCGAGCGCCGCATGCCGCAGGACGGCCGCATCAAGCTGAAGCTCGGCAACAACCGCGAGATGGATTTCCGCGTGTCGGTGCTGCCGACGATCTTCGGCGAGAAGGTCGTGCTCCGGCTCCTCGACAAGTCGAACCTCCAGCTCGACATGACCAAGCTCGGATTCGAGGAGAAGGCGCTCGCCGACTTCAAGGAGTCGATCTACCGGCCGCACGGGATGGTGCTGGTGACGGGCCCGACCGGGAGCGGCAAGACCACGACGCTCTACTCGGCGCTCGCCGAGCTCAACAAGACCGCGTCCAACATCTCGACCGCCGAGGACCCCGTCGAGTTCAACCTCGTCGGCATCAACCAGGTGCAGATGCACGAGGCAATCGGTCTCACCTTCGCGTCGTCGCTGCGGTCGTTCCTGCGCCAGGACCCGGACATCATCATGGTCGGCGAGATCCGCGACTTCGAGACGGCCGAGATCGGCGTGAAGGCGGCGCTCACCGGCCACCTCGTGCTCTCGACCCTGCACACGAACGACGCGCCGTCGACGATCAACCGGCTCCTCAACATGGGCGTCGAGCCGTTCCTCGTCGCGTCGTCGATCAACCTGATCATGGCGCAGCGCCTGGTCCGCGTGATCTGCGCCGGCTGCAAGGAAGAGGTGCCGATGACGCCGGAGGCGCTCATCGACATCGGGGCGCCGCCGGAGTTGGCGGAGCAAATGATCTGCTACCACGGCGTCGGCTGCGCCAACTGCAACGGCACCGGCTACAAGGGCCGCCTCGCGCTCTACGAGGTGATGCCGATGGGGGACGCGATCCGCGAGTCCGTCATTTCCGGCGCGTCGACGGCCGAGGTCAAGCGCACCGCGGTCCAGAGCGGGATGTGCACCCTCCGCAAGAGCGGCATCAACAAGATCGCCGACGGCATCACCACCATCGAAGAGGTCCTACGCATCACCATGCCGGATTCGCAAAGCGGATGACGCGTCGGGGCGCCAAATCCGTGACGCCGCCCGCATCAGTGACGCTGCGGAATCGCGAAGTCCCCGTCGTCGTGGCGCTCCGCCTCGGCATGTCGCTTGCTCCCTGCAGTGGGTTGCGGAGGTACGCGTCGTGGTGAACATCCAAGACTTTCTCCAATTGATGCTCGAGGCCGGGGCGTCCGACCTGCACGTCACCCAGGACAGCCCGCCGCTGATCCGGGTGCACGGCGAGCTTCGTCCGCTCGCCTACCCGCCCCTCACGAACACCGACACGCGCCAGCTCTGCTACAGCATCCTCACCGAGGCGCAGAAGAAGAAGTTCGAGGAAGAGAGCGAGCTCGACTTCTCGTTCGCCGCCAAGGGCGTGTGCCGCTTCCGTGGCAACCTCTACAACCAGAAGGGCGCCGTCGGCGGCGCGTTCCGCGCCATCCCGTACGAGATCCCGCCGCTCGAGAAGCTCGGCCTCCCGCGCTCGGTGATGGAGATGGCGTCTCTGCCCCGCGGCCTCGTGCTCGTGACCGGGCCGACCGGCAGCGGCAAGTCGACCACGCTCGCCGCCATCATCGACAAGATCAACAGCACCCGGCCGGAACACATCATCACGGTCGAGGACCCGATCGAGTTCGTGCACAACCACAAGCGCGCGATGATCAATCAGCGCGAAGTCTTCGCCGACACGCACGGGTTCGCGCCTGCCCTGAAGCACGTGCTGCGGCAGGACCCCGACATCGTGCTCATCGGCGAAATGCGCGACCTCGAGACGATCGAGGCGGCGCTGGTCGTCGCCGAAACCGGTCACCTCGTCTTCTCGACGCTCCACACGAACTGCGCCGTCCAGACCATCAACCGCGTGATCGACGTCTTCCCGCCGCACCAGCAGGAGCAGGTGCGCGCGCAGCTGTCGCTGGTGCTCCAGGGCGTGATCTCGCAGCAGCTGCTCCCGCGCGCCGACGGCCGCGGGCGCTGCCTCGCCGCCGAGATCATGATCCCGAACGCCGCCATCCGGAACCTCATCCGCGAGGCCAAGGTGCACCAGATGTACTCGCAGATGCAGGTCGGCCAGACGAAGTTCGGCATGCAGACGATGAGCCAGGCGCTCCTCGACCTCCACCAGCGCCGCCTCGTCACCACCGAGGAAGCGCTCGGCCACGCGACCGAGCCCGAGGAGCTGAAGACCATGATCGGACAGCAGGCCGGGATCGTCGACAACAAGGTCCGGATGGCGCGGCACTGAGCAACGCGGCACCGGCAACGGCAACACAGCGGTAGCACCAAGGGGGAATGACCATGCCAGTCTTTCGATGGGTCGGCGTCGGACCGAACGGCGAGACCATGCGCGGCGAGATGGAGGCGATGACGCGCCAAGCGGTCATCACCCGCCTTCGCACGCAGCGCATCAATCCTACGCCCGAGAAGATCAAGCAGAAGGGCAAGGGATTCGACCGCGAGATCAACCTGCCGTCGTTCGGCGCACCGGTGAAGCAGCACGACATCGTGATCTTCACCCGGCAGTTCGCCACCATGATCGACGCCGGTCTTCCCCTGGTGCAGTGCCTCGACATCCTCTCGCAGCAGTCCGAGAGCAAGGTGCTCTGCAAGACGATCAAAGAGGTGAAGGAGGAGGTCGAAGCGGGGTCGACCTTCGCCGGCGCGCTGAAGAAACACCCGAAGGTGTTCTCCGACCTCTACGCCAACATGGTCGCGGCCGGTGAGGTCGGCGGCATCCTCGACACGATCCTCAACCGCCTGGCCTCGTACATGGAGAAGATCGTCCGCCTGAAGAGCAAGATCAAAGGCGCGATGATCTACCCGGCGTGCATCGTCTCGGCCGCCGTGCTCGTGACCGGCATCTTGCTGGTCTACGTCATTCCGGTCTTTGCCGAGCTCTTCGGCAGCTTCGGCCAGGCGCTGCCGGCGCCCACCCAGTTCGTCATCAACCTCTCCAACTTCACGGTCAACAACTTCTGGTTGATCGTCGGCGGCATCATCGGGGTGATCGCCGGCTTCGTCTTCACCTCGCGCACCGATCGCGGCCGCTACTGGCTCGACAAGATCGGCCTCCGCGTGCCGATCTTCGGCGACCTGATCCGCAAGACCGCGATCGCCCGCTTCGCGCGGACGCTCGGCACCCTCGTCTCCTCCGGCGTACCCATCCTCGACG
>JANNPN010000175.1:0-19242 GCA_031400185.1 Polyangiaceae bacterium | reverse complement strand
GCCGCCGGTGAACTTCAGGTTGTCGACGCGCGACCCGGACCGGCCTTCGCAATCGATACCGTAGAGCCAGATACCGGTGATCCCGCCGACGGAGGTCGCCGGGTCGACCGAGCTGTAGACCCGGCTGTTGTTGCCGTTCATCTGGAGCGCGGGTTTCTGCACGCAGTACTGCGCCGAGCAGTTGATCACGTGACCGCACATGTCGAGATCGGCCCCGCCGTTCAACTCGATGCCCTGTCCGTCGGTGCAATTGATGTTGTTCAGCAGGTAGCAATTCGACGAGCACGACGCGGTACAGCTGTTGATCGCCACGGAGCCGTTGCAAGCAAGCGCCTCGACTGGGGCGAGCAGCACGAGCCCCAGCAATCCCATCGTCAGCGAACGAGCGAGCATCTCACACTCCTTTGTCGGCCGTCACGCGGCCGAAGTCCGTGTTGCTTGGGGGATTCGAAACGATCGGCGAGATCGCGCACACCTCCTTCCGGCACCCGGACACACGCGTAGCGGAGCGCTCCGAGTTCAGGAGCGCGCGGAACCACGCCGCGACGTCACGGTACCTGCGGTGGATTCAGGTGGTCGGGGGCACCCAGCGGGCGATCGAGCAGCACGCCAGGGGGACGACGTGACCCGACACGGATCGCATACGGGATTTCGCTAGTACAGAAAAAACCCTTGCGGCGTGCGCCTCGCCACGAGAATGTTGTGTCGGATCGAAGCGCTTTTTCGGGACTCGCGTCAGCGCCGATCGTCGCCGCCGCGCGCACACGGGTTCGTGCGCAGCCGACCGTCGCCGCCGAGGACGGATGCGTTGGTGACGTTCTGGCCGCGACAGAGCTCGGCGAGGCAGCGCGCGGTCGACCCGAACCACACGCTGGCGCGCGCGGTGTCGCAGTCGAACGGGCTCGCCGGTCCGGCGGCCTCGGCGGCGATGCGGGTCTGGCGGCGCGGCTGGGTCTTTTTGGCGTCGGCGGGAGCGGAGATCAGCACCAAGACGGCGAACATCAGAACGCAAAGCTTCGGCATCGCACGGTCCTCCTCGTGCCGGCGACCGTAACTGCGCGTTCGCATCGGCGCGCGACGCCGAGTAGCTACTTGACGGAGCGCGCGCGGCTCGCGTAAGACGGTCGCACCATGACGACGCGCGCAATGACGCTTCTCGGCCTACTCCTAGGGCTACAGCCCAGGCGGTAGAGCCGTCATCGCGCACCGCGCGCCCTGACCAACCCTCTCCCGCTGTCCGGCCGGAGGGGGTTTTTCGTTTCTGGCACCCATCTTCCCTCCTTCGGCCGTCCACGGCAGGCGACGAACCCGGAGGACGAGAGATGCAGCAGCTGCCGTTTCAGAAGTCGTTCCAGAAGTATCGACCGTTTGCGCCGGTCGATCTGCCCGACCGTACCTGGCCGAGCGCGACGATCACGCGGGCGCCGCTGTGGTGCAGCGTCGACCTCCGCGACGGCAACCAGGCGCTCGTCGAGCCGATGGGTCCGGAGCGGAAGCAGCGCATGTTCGAGACCCTGGTCGCCATGGGTTTCAAGGAGATCGAGGTCGGCTTCCCGAGCTCCTCGCAGCCGGACTTCGACTTCGTGCGCTGGCTGATCGAATCCGACGCGATCCCCGAGGACGTCACCGTTCAGGTGCTGACCCAGGCCCGCGAGCCGCTCATCCGCCGGACCTTCGATGCGATCCGCGGCGCCCGCCGCGCGATCGTCCACCTCTACAACTCGACGTCGACCCTGCAGCGGCGGGTCGTGTTCGGGCTCGACCGCGCCGGCATCGTCGACATCGCCGTCGACGGCACCCGCTTGGTCCGCGAGCTCGCGGACGCGATGCCCGAGACCGACGTGCGCTTCGAGTACTCGCCGGAGAGCTTCACGGGCACCGAGCTCAATTTCGCGGTCGAGATCTGCGAGCGCGTCATGGACGCCTGGAAGCCGACGCGTGAGCGCCCGATCATCCTGAACCTGCCCGCGACGGTCGAGATGTCGACCCCGAACGTATACGCCGACATGATCGAATGGTTCGGTCGCCACGTCTCGCGCCGCGACGCGATCGTGCTGAGCGTGCACCCGCACAACGACCGCGGCTGCGCGGTCGCCGCGGCCGAGCTCGCGGTGATGGCAGGCGCCGACCGCGTCGAAGGCACGCTGTTCGGCAACGGCGAGCGCACGGGCAACGTCGACGTCGTGACGCTCGCGATGAACCTGTTCTCGCAGGGCGTCGACCCGATGCTCGACGTGAGCGACATCGATGCGCTGGTAGCGGTCGCCGAGCACTGCAACCGTTTGCCCGTCCATCCGCGCCACCCGTACGGCGGAACGCTGGTCTACACCGCGTTCTCGGGCTCGCACCAAGACGCGATCAACAAGGGGCTCGCCGCCCAGCGCGCCGACGCCAGCGGCGTCTGGGAGGTACCCTATCTCCCGATCGATCCCGCCGACGTCGGGCGCAGCTACGAAGCCGTGATCCGTGTGAACAGCCAGTCCGGCAAGGGTGGGGTGGCGTATCTCTTGGAGCGCGACCACGGCCTCACGCTGCCGCGGGCGTTGCAGATCGAGTTCAGCGCGATCGTGCAGCGCATGACCGAGGAGAGCGGCAGCGAGCTCTCCTCGGAGGCGATCTTCCGCGCCTTCGAGGCCGAGTATCTGGACGGTCCGGAGGACGCGGTCGTCGAGCACAGCGTCACGGCGGGGTCGTCGGGCGACTGCAGCATCGCCGCCACGGTCACGATCGGCGGAAAACGCCAAGAGATCGCCGGGCACGGCAACGGGCCGATCGACGCCTTCACCCGCGCCCTCCGTGACGCGACCGCTGCCGACGTCCGGGTCGTCGACTATCACGAGCACGCGCTCGGCGCGGGCGCGGGGGCGACGGCGGTCGCCTACGTCGAGATCGCGGTCGGGAACGGCGCGCCTGCGTTTGGCGTCGGCCGCGATCCGAATCTGATCACGGCGTCGCTCCGCGCTATCGTCGGCGCCTACCGCCGGAGCCGTCGCACGCACGGCCGGATCGTCGCGGCGTCGAGCGTGCGCGTCATGAAGGAGGCCGTATGAGCCCGCAGACGTGGAGCCCGGAACGGTACGAGACGCACGCGCGCTTCGTGAGCGACCTCGGGGCGCCGGTCGTCGAGCTCCTGGCACCGCGACCGGGTGAGCGCATCCTCGACCTCGGCTGCGGCGACGGCGTGCTGACCGAGAAGGTCGCGGCGCTCGGCTGCACGGTGGTCGGCGTCGACAGCAGCGCCGAGCAGGTGGCGGGTGCCCGCGCGCGTGGTCTCGACTGTCGAGTCGCGAGTGGTGAGGACCTGCCGTTCACGAACGAGTTCGACGCCGTGTTCTCGAACGCCGCGCTCCATTGGATGCGGCACGCCGACGCCGTGATCGCGGGCGTCCGCCGCGCACTCCAACCCGGCGGCCGCTTCGTCGGCGAAATGGGCGGCCACGGCTGCGTCGCGACGATCCGTGCAGCGCTCGGGCAAGCCCTCGCTGCCCGCGGGATCGACGCGACGTCATTCGACCCCTGGTTCTTCCCGACCGCCGAGGACTACCGCGCCCGGCTCGAGGCGCACGGGTTCACGCTCGACTCGATCGTGCTCTTCCCACGCCCGACGCCGCTGCCGGGCGACGTCGTCGGCTGGCTCGAGACGTTCGCCGAGTGCTTCGTCGTTGCGCTGCCCGCCGAGGAGCAGGCCGAATTTCTCGCCGAAGTGCGCGATGCGCTCCGACCGACGCTCGCCGGCCCCGACGGCAGGTGGACCGCCGACTACGTCCGCTTGCGTTTCGCGGCCCGCCGCGACCAAGTGAAACGATGACGACCGCCGACCGACTCACCGCCGCCATCACGACCGCCCTCGACGCGACCCACGTCGAGGTCCGCGACGAGAGCGCGCGCCATCGCGGTCACGCCGGCGCGCTCGAGGGCGGCCACTACGACGCGGTGATCGTATCGGCGCGCTTCGAGGGTCTCGGGCTCGTCGAGCGGCATCGTGCGGTCTATGCCGCGCTCGGCGATCTTCGCGAGCGCCGCGTCCACGCGCTCGCGCTCAAGACGTTCACGCCCGAGGAGTGGCGCCGCGAACGGGGCTGACGCGCCATCCCGACCGCGGCGCGCCCCGCGATCGTCGCGAACGGCAGCTGCGAGAACGACACCCGCGCCGACCGCCGTCCGTCAGGCCGTGCCGACCTCGCGCTTCACCTCGTCGAGGACCTTCTCGACGATCGCACGGTACTCGGCGAGCTTCTGCGGGGTCTTCGCTTCGAAGCGCATGACGAGGATCGGCTGCGTGTTCGACGCGCGAATGAGGCCCCAGCCGTCGGCGAACTTGACCCGCACGCCGTCGATGTCGATCAGGTCGTAGCCGCTCTTGCGGAACCTCTCCTTCGCCTTCTCGGCGATCTGGAACTTGAGCGCGTCGGGGCAGTCGACGCGGATCTCGGGCGTGCTGACCGCGGGCGGCAGGTCGGCGATCAGCTCGGCCAGCGGCTTTCCGGCCTTCGCCACCACCTCGAGTATGCGGCACGCGGCGTAGATCGCGTCGTCGTAGCCGTAGTAGCGGTCGGCGAAGAAGATGTGGCCGCTCATCTCGCCGCCGAGCGCGGCCTTGGTCTCGCGCATCTTGGCCTTCAAGAGCGAGTGGCCGGCCTTCCACATGATGCCCCTGCCGCCGTGCTTCTCGATGTCGTCGTAGAGGCGCTGCGAGCACTTCACCTCGGAGACGATCACCGCGCCGGGACGCTCGGCGAGGATGTCGCGCGCGAAGAGCACCAGCATCTCGTCGCCCCAGAGAATACGGCCGTGCTGGTCGACGAGCCCGACGCGATCCGCGTCGCCGTCGAACGCGATCCCGAGATCGGCGCCGTCCTTCTTCACGGTGTCGATCAGGATCTCCATGTTCTCCTCGACGGTCGGGTCGGGGTGGTGGTTCGGGAACCGGCCGTCCGGCTCCGAGAACAACTCGCGCATCTCGCAACCCAGCGCCGAGATGATACGGGGCGCCACCGGGCCCGCGGCGCCGTTGCCGGAGTCGACGACGACTTTCAGCCGGCGCGGCAGCGTTCCGAACTGCTTGATGAGCTCGTCCTGGTAGGGCGGGATGATCGCGTAGTGCTCTGCCTTCCCGCGCGGGGCGTCGCGAAACTTTCCAGATTCGATGATGCGGCGGAGCTCCTGGATCGAGTCGCCATAGATGGAGATCTTGCCGACGCATATCTTGAAGCCATTGTGATCCGACGGGTTGTGGCTGCCTGTGACTTGGATGCCGCCGTCGATGTCGAGATGGTGGAGCGAGTAGTAGACGAGCGGCGTCGGCGTCATGCCGAGGTCGACGACGTCGAGCCCGCCGGCGCGGAGCCCGTCTTTGAGCGCGTCGGCGTATTTGTTCGACGTGAGCCGCACATCGCGGCCCACGCTCACGCGCTTCACGTTCTTGTCGGCGACGAACGTCGCGTACGCGCGGCCGAGCGTCCGTGCGAACTCGGCGTCGTAGTCGACGTCGGCGATGCCGCGGATGTCGTACTCGCGGAAGATGGCGGGGTTCATCATCGATCCTCCTGATGCTCGGCGCGGCTCATGGCGTGCGCGAGCACGAGCGCCTCGATCATGCTGCCGGCATCGGCTTTGCCGGTGCCGGCGATGTCGTACGCGGTGCCGTGATCGGGCGAAGTGCGAATGATCGGCAGGCCGAGCGTGACGTTCACCGCGTCGTGGAAGTGCAGCAATTTCAACGGAATCAATCCCTGGTCGTGGTACATCGCGATCACGGCGTCGAACTTTCCCCGCTCGACCGCCTGAAAGAACAGCGAGTCGGCCGGATAGGGCCCGCTCGCGTCGACCCCCTGTCGTCTCGCCCGCTCGATCGCGGGGCCGATGATGCGTCCCTCTTCCCGGCCGAAGAGCCCGCCCTCACCGGCGTGGGGGTTGAGGCCTGCGACCGCGATCCGAGGCTCGGCCAGGGAATGATAACGGCGGAGATGGGCAGCGGCTATGCTGATTGTCAGGGTGACCTCCCGGGCCGAGAGCGCCCGCGGGACGTCGCGGAGGGCGACGTGCATGGTCACGAGCACGACGCGGAGACGGCTCCCGGCGAGCATCATGCGGACGGCGCGGGCCCCCGTGAGCTCCTTCAAGAGCTCAGTGTGCCCGCTGATCGGAAACCCGGCACGGGTGACCCAGGCCTTGTTGATCGGCGCCGTCACGATTCCCGCGATCACCCCCGTTTGCGCGAGTCGCGCCGCGGTCTCGATGTAGCGATAGGCGGCGCGCCCGCCCGCAACGGACGGTTTCCCGGGACGGCGCGCCGCCGCACCGAGCCGGCTCACGGCGACGACCGGGATGGTCGGACGTCCCGCGCGCGTCCGGGGCGGCAGCCGGCGCGCCGCGACGTCCGCCTCGGTGAGCGCGATGACCTCGCACGGGAGACGCAAGCGCTTCGCGGTCTCCGCGACGAGCGCGACGTCGCCGACGACGACGGCGGGGACGCGTCGCGCGCGCCGGTGCAGAAGCGCCTTCAGAAGGACCTCGGGACCTACGCCGGCGGGATCACCGAGCGTGATCCCGAGGGGACGACTCAAAGAACCGCCTCACCCCGAGGGGACGGACCTACACGAGCGTCTCGACGTGGTGACACCGAGTGTGATCTCGCGGGGACGGATCTAAAGAAAGGTCTCGATGTGGTGTCGCGCGCGCAGATCCTGGTTCAGCCAGCGGTCGTACCGCGACTCCATCGCTTCCTTGTAGAGCTTCTCCTTGATCTCCTCGCTGACCTCGGAGAGCGGCCGGTGGGTCTCCCCCGAGCTCTTCTCGATCTTGAGGATGTGGAAACCCTGGGCGTTCACGATGAGCGGGCTCACCTGCCCGGGCTCGAGACTCGTCGCCGCCTTCGCGAACTCGGGCTGCATCTCGTCGGGCTGGACCTCGCCGATGTCCCCGCCCTCCTCCGCGGCCGGTCCCTGGGAGTACTCCTTGGCGAGCTTCGCGAAGTTCGCGCCGCCGGCCGCCTCCTTCTGCACGTCCTCTGCCTTCGCACGGATCGCCGCTTTGTCGGCGTCGCTCGCGTCGTTCGGCACGAGCAGCGAGATCAGCCGCGCGGTCACTTTGGTGGATGCACCGTAGTCGTCGAGGTGCGCCTTGTAGTACCGCTCGACCTCCTCCGGCGAAACGTTCACCTTGGTGCGAATCTCACGGTTGATGAGGTTCGCGCGCTCGATGTCGGCACGGACCTGCACGCGGTACTGGTCCCAGGTCATGCTCTGCTGCTTCAGGGCCTCGACGAGCTGCTCCTCGCTCAGGTTGTTCCGCGTGCGAATCGACTCGATGTAGCCGTCGATCTGCGCATCGCTGGCTTTCAGACCGAGGAGCTCGACCTGCTTCTGGATGATCTTGTCGAGGAGGAGCTCGTCGAGCATCACCTTCTGGTCGCCGGCGATCTGGTCGCCGCCGGGTCGCTTCTTGGCGACCTCGGTGAACCGCTCGAGCTCGACGAGCGTGACGGGGTCGCCGTCGATGGTCGCGACGATGCGGTTCACGGTTTCCGCGTGCGCGAACGGCGCGGTTCCGACGAGGAAGGCGAGAGCGACGAATGCCGACTTCATGATCATCGGCGGACCTTAGCGGACGTTGGCGAGCGGGAAAAGGCGAGCAGCCCGCGTCGGGCTCACGTCCCCGGGCGCCCACCGGCGAGCGCCGCGGCGCGATCGGGCCGGGCGGTCGCCGGGCGCTCGAGCAGATAGGTCCGGATGCGGTAGTGCGGCCCGTCGCACTCGCGCTGCGGGACGAAGCCGGCGCGGACGAGCATGCGGTCGGAGGCGACGTTCGGCACGTCGGTCGCTCCGGCGAGGCGCGGCAGCGCGAGCGCGCCGAACGCGTGCTCGACGAGCGCTCGCAGTGCCTCGACGGCGAAGCCGCGATGCCAGTGCGACGGCGCGAGCGCGACGATCGGCTCGACCAGGCCGCGGAGCGTCGGATCGTACTCCGCGATCGTCTCGGCCGGCATGAGACCGGCGCAGCCGATGATCGCGTCCGGCTCGGCGCGGATCGTCCACAGGCCGAGGCCGCGCGCCGCCTCGCCGCGGCATCCCTCCAAGACCTCGGCGGCTCGCTCGCGCGGCACGGGCTGGTCGTCGAAGAGGTAGCGGCGTACGTCGGGATCGCGCCAGATCTCCCACAGCGCGTCCAGATCGTCGAGCGTCGCCGGCACGAGCGTCGTGCGGGTCGTCGTGAGCGTCGCCTGGGTCACGTGCCTTGCCTCAAGGCCTCGCCGTGCCATAACCCTCGCATTCTCGGCAACCTCGCCCGAAGGAGATCTCCATGGAATACGGCCTGCAGCTCGCGAACCTCGACTTCCACGTGCTCCGCGACCGCGCGCAAGCCGCGGAGGGTCAGGGCTACCGCGTCATCACCGTCCCCGACCACATCGTCATGGAGGGGCCGGAGAAGAGCTTCGACCCGCACAACCTCTCGTACGACCCGATGGTCATGGTCGCCGTGATCGCGGAGGCGACGAAGACGGCGCAGGTCGGCCACCTCGTCCTCTGCAACCTCTTCCGCCACCCGGTCATCACGGCGCAGAGCCTCGCGTCGCTCGACCAGCTGAGCGGCGGGCGCCTGGTCGCGGGTCTCGGCACCGGCTGGACCGAGCGTGAGTTCAAGATGACGGGTCTGCCGTTCCCCGACATCACGACCCGCCTGCGCATGCTCGACGAGGCGCTCACGGTCATGCGGTCGCTGTGGTCCAAGGAGGAGACGACCTTCACCGGAGAGTTCTACCAGCTCGACGGTTGCATCCTGTGGCCGAAGACGGTGCAGCAGCCGGCGCCGCCGATCCTGCTCGGCGGCGGCGGCAAGGGTCTCCTGCGAGTCGCCGCGAAGCACGCCGACGTCGTGAACATCATCGCCGACGCAGGGAAGCCCGGCTACATCAAGCTCGCGAACGTCGCGAAGCTCACCGACGACGCGTTCACGTCGAAGGTGAAGTTCCTCCGCGACGAGGCGGCGCGTCACGGCCGCGACGGCAAGAAGATCCGCATCAGCAACATGGTCTTCACCTGCATGCTGATGGACTCGCCGGCGGCGACGCGCGCGACCGTCGAGGGCATGGCACCCATGTTCAACACGACGCCCGAAGGCCTGCTGCGCTCGCCGATGACGCTGATCGGCACCCCCGACGAGTGCATCGCCGAGCTGAAGCGCCGCGAGCGCGAGTGGGACGTGACGCAGGTGCTCTTCGGCGGCGGCGTCGACCCGCGCACCCAGCAGCGTCTCGCGGAGGAAGTGCTGAAGCACGTCTGAGCATGGAGAGCGCGCTCGCCGAACGCCGTCCGCTGGTCTGGATCCTGCCGCTGTCGGCGGCGATCGCGGGGTTCCTGATCTGGCTGATCTATTTGAAAACGACGCGGGCTCCTGCCCCGGTATGGGTTGGGGCGCTGCCCCTCGCGAACGCCTTCTTCAACACCATGAGCGCCTGCGCGCTCACCGGCGGCTGGGTCAGCATCAGACGCGGCAACCGCGCCGCGCACATGCGCTTCATGCTGTGCGCGGTCGCCTTCTCGGCGCTCTTTCTCGTGAGCTACGTCGTCTACCACAACTTCCACGGCGACACGCGCTTCCCGGGACAGGGACTGATCCGCCCGATCTACTTCTTCATCTTGGTAAGCCACATCGGCCTCTCCATCGTAGCGCTGCCGATGATCCTCTCGACGCTCTTCTACGCCGCGACCGGCCGGTTCGGATCGCACCGCCGGATCGCGCGCTTCACGCTGCCGATCTGGTTCTACGTGTCGGTGACGGGCGTCGTCGTGTTCGCGCTGCTGCGAGCCTACGTCTGACGGGAGGTCCCATGACGATGACCTACGAGCAGATCACCTACGAGACCCGCGGCCCCGTGGCCCTCGTCACGCTGGCGCGTCCCGAGAAGCTGAATGCGTGGACGCCGCGCATGGGGCTGGAGCAGGCCGATGCGATCGCTCGCGCCAACGCCGACCCGGCGATCGGGGCGATCGTCATGACCGGCGCCGGACGCGGGTTCTGCGCCGGGGCGGACATGGAGGCGACGTTCAAGAGCCGGATCGAGGGCGTCGATCCCGGCGGCAACACCGCCGCGGGCCAGGGCGGCATGCCCGCTGGGCTCGACTGGGTGAAGATGGCGCGGGAGTCGAAACCCATCGTCGCCGCCGTGAACGGCGCCGCGGTCGGGATCGGCATGACGATGATCCTTCCGTTCGACGTGATCGTCGCCTCCGAGCCCGCGAAGCTCGGCATGCTCTTCATCAAGGTCGGGCTCGTGCCCGAGCTCGCGAGCACGCACTTCCTCGTGCAGCGCATGGGCTTCGGACGGGCGAGCGAGATGTGCCTGTCAGGCCGCATCTACTCCGCCAGCGAGGCGCACCACGCGGGCCTCGTCGACGTGCTCACCACCGCCGACGACCTCCTCCCTAAGGCGTTCGCGATCGCCGAGAGCTTCGCCGCCAACCCCGACCCGCAGCTCCGCATGATCAAGCAGCTCCTCACCGAGAACGGCAGCGCGACCGACCTTGCCGCGGTGCAGGAGCGCGAGAGCGTGTTGCTGCGCGAATGCTGGAAGAGCCCGGAGCACAAGGAAGCCGTCGCGGCTTTCCTCGAGAAGCGGCCGCCGCGCTTCCGCACCTGAGCGGACCCCCGATGGACGCCGCCGCGCCGGTGCATCTGGTCGTCTGGTCGGACTACCTCTGCCCGTGGTGCTACCTCGGCACGGCGCGCATGGAGCGGCTCGCGAACGAGTTCGGCGACGCGCTCCGCATCGAGTGGCGGGCGTTTCTCCTGCGGCCCCTGCCCGAGGGCGGACGGACCCTCGAGCGCTTCCGGGCGTACACGCAGTCGTGGCTTCGTCCCGCGGGCGAGCCCGACGCGCCGATCTTCCGACCATGGGCGAGCGACGCGGGGC
Source organism: Polyangiaceae bacterium (assembly GCA_031400185.1). GTDB lineage: Bacteria > Desulfobacterota > Binatia > UTPRO1 > UTPRO1 > UTPRO1. The sequence goes on along the minus strand of JANNPN010000175.1, from coordinate 8,330 downwards.
CGCCGTCGCACAGTGTCCCGGCGCATCTCGTCGCGAAGGCGGCGGCGGCGCTCGGCCCCGACCCGTTCGAGGCGATGCACGCGCGCTTGCTGCGCGCGTACTTCGAGGAGAGCCGCGACATCACCGAGCGCGCGACACAAGAAACGCTGTGGCGTGAGGTCGGCCTCGCCCCCGAGGCGTTCGCCGCCGTCGACGACGCCGCGACCCGCACCGCCGTGCTCGCCGAGCACCAAGCCGCGCTCGCGGCCGGCGTCACCGGAGTGCCGGCCGTGATGATGGTGGGCAACGACGTCCCGACGCTCGGGGCGATGCCGTACGAGACGTATCGCCGTTGGCTCGCCCGCGCGCTCGGCCGCGAGTGACGCAATTGCGACGCTCGTAGCTCCGTCCCGTCGACGACGTACACGTGTCCGTCCAATTTCGTGCGTCGGGCCAGAGCGTTGACATTCGCATCTCCGTAACTGCGCGCGACGACGACGCATCGTTCCATTGCGCCGATGGTACGCCGCATGCTCCTCCGCGCGTCGTCCGTCCACTCGATGAGCGCGCGCACTCGGCGCAATCACCCAGCCAGTTGAGGAGAGGTCGATGTCCCTACTCGTCCAGGTACTCGCCGTGCTCCCTGCGATCGCCGCGGTCGCATTCGTTCTGACCGCGCTCGCCGATCACCTCGAAGCGACGGCCCTCAACGATCTCCGCAAACTCGACGTCCACGCGCCCAAGCCGACGGACGTCGACCGCGAGCGCACGGCCGCGTAGCGGCCTGACGTCGCTCTCGCGTCGGCGCGCGTCGCACGCACCGTGCACGCGCAAGGACCGTGTCGAACCGTCCGCCTTTCTCAGTACATTCCCATACGGCAAAAAATTGCTGCGCTCGCGCGGCACGAAGCACGTCGATCGCCTGCACGCCGACTCGCCGTGCACGGCGGGCGGCAGCACGTGCGGCGCTCGACGATCCGTCCCCGCATCTTCCGTGCGCTGCCGCGTTCGACCGTCCGTCGGGCGTCCGTGCAAGTGGCCGCAGCAAAATCGAATGGCCATGACGACCGAGACCAGTGGGCGCGCACGGTCGACTGGCAGTCGTCTTGCTTCTGCACCGGCTCACGATGCGTTCCGGCGTCTCGACGGTCGTCCTGTGTCTCGCGATCGCGGCGTCGAGCGTGACGGCCGCTGCCGCGACCGACGCTCTGCTCTGCCGGACCGTCCGTCTGCCGAGGAAGGGCACGCCGGCATTCCGCCCGTTCACCCGCCTCGCGGTCGCCGATCGCCTCGCGCCCGGGGGCCGACTCGTGGACGTGAAGAAGCCGGCGGCGGCCTGCGTCGTTGTCGGCATCGAGGGGACCGCGGCGGCCGGCACGGCGGGGTTCTTAGCCGGCTACGCGACGAGGCCGACGCGGACGAAGCCGGCGCAGCCGCGGTGGATACCGACCGTGGTCGACGTGCACTCCGCCTTTGGTCCCGAGCAGCTGCGCGTCACCGCGCGCGACGACCTCCTGGTGCCGGCCCTCATCGCCGCCGACCCGGACGATCCGGGGCCGTCGGCCGATCTCGACCAGTTCGCGTGTTACGCGGTGCGCGCTCGACGCAGCGTTCGGGCGCGAACGCTGCCGGTCGCCGGGGCCGGCGCACCGGCGGCCGTCGACGTCTCGCGTCCGCAGCGGCTCTGCGTCACCGCCGACCTCGCGGGCACGAGCCCGGGCGCGTCGGGCAAACGGCGCGCGTGGCTCTGCCATGCGGCTCGCGTCGCGCGCGGCCCCGCCGGACGCGCCGACGCCATGCACGGCGACGCGCTCACCATCCGCGACCGCTTCGGGCGCACCGCGATGACGTTCGCGTCGGTCTCCGAGCTGTGTGTCCCGGCGACGATCGGCGCTCCCGAGGAGGCTCCGACCGCGACCGCGAGTCCCCTCCCGACTGCTCCGGCCGCGACGCCGACGCCGCAGGCGACGCCGTCCTCCACGGCGAGCCCGGCGCCGAGTGTCGTCTCGATCCGCGTCCAGCCGGAGTCCGTGGTGCGCATGCAAGGTCAGTCGTACACCTACACCGCGATCGGCAGGATGAGCGACGGCACCGAGCGCAACCTCACCGAAGACGTGCAGTGGAGCTGCAGCTTCGGCTGCGAAGCACCGAACGAGCCCGGACATCGCAGCCGCGTCGTCGCGACGGTCTTCTCGCCGTCGAATCCGACGTACGACCACGACACGATCGTCTGGGCGACCGATCCCGCGACCGGCATCGACAGCCCGTCCGTGCGCTTCCGGGTGACGAGCGCGCCGGTGCCGCTCGTCATCTACCCGCAGTACACGATCATCCGCGAGCGAACGTTCGACTACCTGACGGCGCTCGCGCTCGACGACGCGGGCGCGTACCGGAACGCCACCCAGGACGTGATCTGGTCGTCGAGCGACCCAACCGTTGCGGCGGTCACGAACACCGACGGCGAGCGGAGCCGCGTCGACGGCGTGTCGCCCGGCATCGCGACCATCTACGCGACCGACCCGCGGAGCGGCACCGTTTCGGCGGCCGCGACGTTCGACGTCTTCGGGCCGCTCCGCGGGATCGACGTGCACACCAAGGGCCGCAGCATCCGCCAAACCACCGAAACGATCGACGTCGGCGAGAAGGTGCGCATCCTCGCCTGGTCCATCTTCGAGCGCGGCTTCACGTTCGAGGGGTTCGAGCCGGTCACGTTCGGCGTGAGCGATCCGACCGTCGCGGTCGTCGAGCCCGTCCCGGGCGCCACCCCGATCGGGGTGCCGAACGGGATGCTCGAGCGCACGGTCCGCGGCCTCGCGCCCGGCAAGGTACGGCTCTCCGCGCGCGACCTCCTGACCGGCGTCGGCTCACGCGACCTCGGGTGCGAGGTGCGCCTCACGGTGCGCCGGCCCGTCACGTCGCTGCGCCTCAATCCCGCGAATCGCTCGATCGGGCTCGGCGAGATCGCAAAGCTCACTGCGCTCGGCGTCGGCGGCGACTTCGGAACGCGCAACTACACCCAGCGCGTCGTCTACGTCTCGAGCAACCCGAACGTGATCGTCGCGACCAACGAGCCTGGTGATCGGAGCAAGCTCGTCGCCGTCGGTCCGGGGGTCGCGGTGATCTCCGCCCAGGATCCGGACACGGGGCTATCGACGATCCCGATCGGCACCAGCGCGGTCATCACCGTCCGGAACGAGCAGGTGGAGCGCATCACGATCGAGCCCCCCGAGGTGCACGCGCCGCTCGAGACCTTCCCGCGCTTCCACGCGATCGGCCACTACCCGAGCGGCGGCTCGGCACGCATCAACGAGAGCGTCGAGTGGACGTCGAGCAATACGGACGTCGCGGCGTTCTACGTGTGGGGGGTCCGGAACCGCATCCATCCCTTCCTCGAAGGAAGTGTCGTCGTGAGCGCGGTCATGCCGAGCCTCGGGCTCAGCTCCGCGACGGGCGGCGGCAACGCCACGCTCTCGCTCGAGCCGATCGCGAGCCTGAAGGTACTGCCGGCGAGCGCGACGATCCCGGTCGACGGCGAGACGCAGTTCCACGTGCGCGCGACGCTCACCAGCGGCACCGAGGTCGAGCTCAGCGCGGATGACGACGGGTACGGATACGGTGGCGTGGCGCTCGTCACCAGCGACCCGACGATCGCGCGCGCGACCAGCGCCTGCGAACCCACGACGTGGGTCGACGTCTTCACGCCGGTGCTCGGCCGCGCGCCGGGCAGCGCGACCATCGCGGCGCGCTGGGGCTTCGATGAGCACGGTGTCGGGCCGCTCGTGACGTCGACGGCGACTGGCGGCGACGCGGCCCTCACGGTGACGCCGCTACCCTGACCGCGCCGACGCGCGGCACGTTTTTCGCACGTTCCGTTCGCCGGTGACCGGCGATCCGCTCCGCGACGACGTCCGCCTCCTCGGGAACCTGCTCGGGCGGACGATCCACGCCCAGGCCGGCCCCGCGATCTTCGACCTCGTCGAGCGCATTCGGCGGACCTCGCTGCGTTTTCGCCGCGAGCAGGAGCAGGAAGCGCGGCGCGAGCTCGAGGACATGCTCGGCGAGCTCGACGTCGCGAGCAGCCTATCCGCTGTGCACGCGTTCACCGTGTTTGCCCAGCTTTCGAACATCGCCGAGGATCTGCACCAGAACCGCCTCGAGCGGCAGCGCGCCATCCGGGGGGGCGGCGACCGCAGCGACGACCACAAGGGCGACCGCGAAGGTTCTCTCGACCTCGCGCTCGCGCGGGTGCGGGCCGCCGGCATCCCGGATGCGGCCGTCCGGGCGCTGCTCGCAACGGCGCGGATCTCGCCGGTCCTGACCGCGCACCCGACCGAGGTGCAGCGCAAGAGTATCCTCGACCGGCGGCACGAGATCGCGGGCCTGCTGCGCGAGCGCGATCGGGTCACGCTCACCCCGAGCGAGCTCCGCGCCAACGAGGACGCGCTCGCACGGGCCGTACTCACGATCTGGCACACGCGCCTCGTGCGCCCGGCGCGCATCACGGTCGCCGACGAGATTGCGAACGCGCTCGACCATCATCGCACGACGTTCCTTCGCGAGCTCCCGGCGGTTGCGATCCACCTCGAGGATCTCCTCGGCGGCGGCGAGCCCGAGATCGGCGCGCTACCGCCGCCGTTCCTGCACATGGGCAGCTGGATCGGCGGCGACCGCGACGGCAACCCGTTCGTCACCGCCGAGACGCTGCAGCATGCAGCGACGCTGCAATCGGCGCTCGTCTTCGAGCACTACCTCGCCGAGGTCCATGAGCTCGGCGCGGAGCTCAGCCTCTGCACGGACGCCGTCGCAGTGTCGCCCGCGCTCGCAGCGCTCGCCGATGCGTCCCCGGACGACTCTCCTCATCGCGCCGACGAGCCGTATCGCCGCGCGCTCGTCGGCATCTATGCGCGACTCGCGGCGACCGCGACGGGTTTCGGCCATGCCGTGGCGCGCGCACCGCTCGGACCGCCCGCCGCCCCCTACGAGAGCGCCGGGCCCTTTGCCGCCGACCTCGACGTGCTTGCGGACGCGCTGCGGAACGGATCGGCGCTCATCGCAGGCGGCCGCCTCCGGAAGCTCCGACATGCCGCGCGGGCGTTCGGCTTCCACCTCGCGTCGCTCGACGTGCGCCAGCACAGCGCCGTCCACGAGCGCGTCGTCGCCGAGCTCCTCCGCCGCGCCGACGTGATCTCGCGCTACGAGGCGCTCGCCGAGGCGGAGCGCGAGACGCTGCTGCTTCACGAGATCGACTCCTGGCGGCCGCTGCTCTCGCCGCACGTCCGCTACGACCCGGAGGTCGAGAAGGAGATCCGTACGTTCGAGGCGATCCGCGAGGTCCGTGAGCGCTTCGGCCCCGACGCCTGCACGAGCGCGATCATCTCGAAGACGAGTGCGGTCAGCGACCTGCTCGAGGTCGCGTTGCTGCTGAAGGAGGTCGGCATCCTGCGGCCCGCCGCGGCCGCGGCCGACGACGGCCGCGCCGGCGCGGCCGGACACCTCGGCATCGACGTCGTTCCCCTCTTCGAGACGATCGCCGACCTCCAGGCCGCGCCCGCGATCATGGACCGTCTGCTCAGCCACTCCGCGTATCGCGACCTGCTCGAAGGCCGGGGCGGCGTGCAGGAGGTGATGCTCGGCTATTCCGACAGCAACAAGGACGGCGGCTACCTGACGTCGAGCTGGGAGCTGTACAAAGCCGAGACCGCGCTCGTACGCGTATTCGCGCACCACGACGTCCGCCTCCGGCTCTTTCACGGCCGCGGCGGCACCGTCGGTCGCGGCGGCGGCTCGAGCCACGAGGCGATCCTGGCGCAGCCGACCGGCAGCGTCGGCGGTCAGCTTCGGCTCACCGAGCAAGGCGAGGTGATCGCGAGCAAGTACGCAGACCCGGAGATCGGGCGGCGGAACCTCGAGACGCTGGTGGCGGCAACGCTCGAGGCGAGCCTCCTCGTGCACGAGCCGCCGCGGGGCGACCTCGCGCGCTACCACGAGCTCATGGACGCTCTCAGCGTCGAGGCGTTTCGCGCGTATCGCGGTCTCGTCTACGAGACCGAGGGCTTTCCGCGCTACTTCCGGCAGGCCACGCCGATCAGCGAGATCGTCGAGCTCAACATCGGCAGCCGGCCCGCGTCACGAACCGCGTCGGACCGGATCGAGGACCTGCGTGCGATCCCGTGGGTGTTCGGGTGGGCGCAGAGCCGGACGCTTCTGCCCGGCTGGTACGGCTTCGGCTCGGCCGTAGCCGCGTACGTCAAGGAAGAAGACGACCCCGGGCTCGAGGTGCTCCGCCGCATGCACCGTTCGTGGCCCTTCTTCCGCGCGCTCGTGAGCAATCTCGACATGGTGCTCGCCAAGGCCGACATCGCGATCGCGGCCCGCTACGCCGCGCTCGTCGACGACCGCGCGCTGGTCGACCGCGTCTTCCCACGGATCGACGCCGAGTTCCGCCGCACGCGTCAGGCACTGCTCGCGATCACCAACCAGCGCGAGCTCCTCGACGCGAACCCGCTCCTCGCCCGCAGTCTCCGGGAGCGGCTGCCGTACATCGACCCGCTGAACCACCTGCAGCTCGACCTGCTGAGGCGCCACCGCGCCGGCGACGGCGATCCGCGCATCCGGCACGGCATCCACCTCACGATCAACGGGATCGCGGCCGGATTGCGGAACAGCGGCTGAGCACGCCGCGGTCCGGGAGCTCAGGGACGGAGCCGCGCCAGCGCGTCGGCGACGCGACCGAACTCCGCCGCATCGGCATAGCGCCACGCGTGCGCGACCCGCGTCGCGCCGACGGCCGCGAAGGCCTGGACGCGCCCCGCAGCGGCCGCCGGGTCGGCAAGCGGCAGCTCCGTCATGACGGCGACCTCGGGATCGGGTTTCCCGGCGGCACGCATCGCGGCTCGGAGGCTCGCGATCGGCTCGCGGAGCAGCTCGGCGTCGGCGTGCTTCGGCAGCATCGGCATCCAGCCGTCGCCGCAGCGGACGGCGCGCCGGAGCGATTGCGGCATCCCGCCGCCGATCAGGATGGGCGGTCGCGGGGGGCGCGGGAGGAATAGGAACGGCTGACCGTTGCTCTCGACCTCGTCGCTCGCGAAGCAGCGCCCGAGGAAGTCGAGCGTCTCGTCGGTCCGGCGGCCGCGCTCGCGGTACGGCACGCCGACGGCGCGGAACTCCGCCTCCATCCACCCGACCCCGACGCCGAGCAGCAAGCGTCCCGCGGCGAGCTCCTGGATCGTCGCGACCCACTTCGCGGTCGCGAGCGGCGGACGGTACGGCACGACGAGCACGGCCGCACCGAGCCCGATGCGGACGGTCGTGCCCGCGAGAAACGCGAGCGTCGCGAGCGGGTCGAGATAGCGGCCGCCCGACCCTTCCGACTGATCGGGCGGAATCGCGATGTGGTCGGCGAGCCAGAGGTCGTCGAGCCCCGCGGCTTCCGCCGCGCGCGCGCACGCGACGATCGTCGCGCGCGTCGACTGGGGCCCCATGTTCCGGAGATAGAGTCCGAGCTTCATTCGCGCACCTCCTTCGAACGGTCGGCGTTCGGCTTCTCGCACGAACGCACTCCTTCCTTCCAGTTCGTACGTGTCGCGATCATCCGCGCGCATTGCTGCGTTTGCCGTCGCAGCGCGCACGCGTGCGAGCCATCACGATTCGCAATGGCGCGCATCGCGACGCCGTAGAACTCCCAGCGTAGCCGTCGCACGGAATCGCACGAGCGGAAATATTTCGCATCTCACGTGCTTCGGCGATAGCGCGACATAGCGCCCGCCATGTAGCCACGACGAGTCCGCGGCGTGGATCGCGGAGGTGAAAGCGAGGAACATCATGAAGGTCGTGAAGATGCTGTTGGGTGTCGTCGTTGGAGTCGCGTTCGCATGTCCGGCTGCTCGCGCAGTCGCACAGGAGATCGACTGCGAGGCGGCGCGGTGCACGATTCAAGCGGAGATCGATGAAGAGTGTCCGTGTGCGGAGGCGAAGAACCACGGGCGATACACCGCGTGCGTCGCGCGCGTGGTGAATCGAGCGGCTCGTGCGGGGACGATCCCGAAGAAGTGTCGCAACAAGATCAACGGCTGCTACATCCGCTCGACCTGCGGCAAGCGCGACGGCGTCGTGCTGTGCGATCAGGCCGGCGACGGCGTCTCGGGCCGGTGTCGCCCGCTCGCGTCCGAGGAGAAGTGCTTGAAGCGCGGCGGAACGGTCGTGAGCTCCTGCTGCGACACCTGCGGCGGCGACCCGACGCCGACGGTCACGTCGACTGGGCCGACGCCGTCGGCGACGCCCGGCGCGCCGACGGCGACGCCCGGCGCGCCGACGGCGAGTCCCGAAGCGACCGCGAGTCCTGAGGCGACGGC
>JANNPN010000155.1:0-4055 GCA_031400185.1 Polyangiaceae bacterium | reverse complement strand
CCGGAGCTGTCGGGGCGCTGGCGGGGCACGCACGTGATGGCGAAGCACCCGGATGGCCGCCCCGAGGATAGCAAACACGTTTGACGTATAGACGATGAACGGGTCGGCACGCCCGGCAACTTCCTCTTCCGGACCCGCGAGTTCGAGCAGATGGAGATCGAGTTCTTCGTGAAGCCGGGCGAGGACGAGAAGTGGCATCGCTACTGGAAGGATACGCGCTTCGCCTGGTACCAGAAGTACGGCATCGACCCCGCGCGTCTGCGCCTGCGGGAGCACGGCTCGGATGAGCTCGCCCACTACGCCAAGGGCTGCGCCGACGTCGAGTACGAGTTCCCGTTCGGCTGGTCCGAGCTCGAGGGCATCGCGAACCGCGGCGATTTCGACCTGAAGCAGCACGCGGAGTTCAGCGGCAAGGACCTCTCCTTTTTCAATGAGGAGACCCGCGAGCGCTTCGTCCCGTACGTGATCGAGCCGTCGGCGGGCGTCGGCCGGCCGCTGCTCGCGTTCCTCGTCGACGCGTACGACGAGGACACGGCCGAGGGCGAGGAGCGCGTCGTGCTCCGTCTGGATCCTCGGCTCGCCCCAGTGAAAGCTGCTGTGTTCCCGCTGCTCCGCAAAGCCGGCCATCCCGAGAAGGCGCAGGAGATCCGCGACGTGCTGAAGCAGCACTTCGCCGTCGCCTACGACCAGGCCGGATCGATCGGCCGGCGCTACCGCCGGCAGGACGAGATCGGCACCCCGTTCGGCATCACCGTCGACCACGACACGCTCAAGGACGACACGGTGACGGTGCGCGAACGTGATTCGATGCAGCAAGTCCGGATGCCCGTCGATCGCCTGGTCGACGAGCTGCGCGCGCGGCTGTCCACCGGTCGCGCGAGCGTCGTAGCCTAGAGCGCTCTGAACGAGCACGAACGCGCGCGTCTCGTCCCGAGAAGCGCCCCAGAACTGGATCGGAGTCAGTCCATGGCCAAGAGTTTCCGTGGCAAGAGCAAGACGAAGAGCACGAAGCGCCCCGCGCAGCCGGTGAAGGTGACCCGCGCCGCCGCCAAGAAGGTCGGGAAGCCCGTCGCCAAGGGCGGGCGCGCCGTGAAGTACGTCTACTCGTTCGGCGGCGGACGCGCCGACGGCAAGGCCGAGATGAAGAACCTGCTCGGCGGCAAGGGCGCAAACCTCGCCGAGATGGCCGGCATGGGCTTGCCGGTGCCGCCCGGCTTCACCATCACGACCGACGTCTGCACCTATTACTACGACAACCGCCGCGCCTACCCGCCGGTCCTGAAGCAACAAGTCGCCGAGCAGCTCGCGCGCGTGGAAAGCATCGTCGGCCGGAAGTTCGGCGACCCGACGAATCCGCTGCTCGTGTCGGTGCGCTCGGGCGCGCGCGCCTCGATGCCGGGCATGATGGACACGGTGCTGAACCTCGGCCTCAACGACGAGACCGTTCAGGGGCTCATCGCCGACTCCACCAACGAGCGCTTCGCGTGGGACTCCTACCGCCGCTTCGTCCAGATGTACGGCGACGTCGTGCTCGGCATGAAGCCCGAGGACAAGAAGCAAGCCGACCCGTTCGAGGAGATCCTCGAGCAGAAGAAGCACGCCCGGGGCGCCAAGCTCGACACCGACCTCACCGCCGCCGACCTGAAGGAGCTCGTCGCCGAGTTCAAGGCGCTCATCAAGGCGAAGCTCGGCGTCGACTTCCCGACCGATCCGCACCAGCAGCTCTGGGGCGCGATCGGCGCGGTGTTCGGCTCGTGGCAGAACGACCGCGCCATCGTGTACCGAAAGCTCTACGGCATCCCCGACGCCTGGGGCACGGCCGTGAACGTGCAGGCCATGGTGTTCGGGAACCTCGGCGACGACTGCGCCACGGGCGTCGGCTTCTCCCGCGACCCCGCCACCGGAGAGCGTGCGTTCTACGGCGACTTCCTCGTGAACGCGCAGGGCGAGGACGTCGTCGCCGGCATCCGCACCCCGCAGCCGCTCAGCACGAAGGCGGCGGTCGAGGACGCGCGCCAGCAGGGCATCGCCGAGAGCGACCGGCTGCCCTCGCTCGAGGAGGTCATGCCCGACCTGTACAAGCAGCTGACGCAGATCGCCGGCCGCCTCGAGAAGCACTACCGAGACATGCAGGACATCGAGTTCACCATCGAGCGCGGCCGCCTCTACATGCTGCAGACCCGGAACGGAAAGCGCACCGCGCCCGCCGCGATCAAGATCGCCGTCGACATGGTGAAGGAGAAGCTGATCGACCGCGAGACGGCGCTGCAGCGCGTCGACGCGAACTCGATCGACCAGCTCCTGCACCCGGGCCTCGATCCGAAGGCCGAGAAGCAGCTGATCGCCAAGGGCGTGCCGGCGTCGCCCGGCGCCGTGAGCGGCCAGGTCGTGTTCAGCGCCGACGACGCCGAAACCGAAGCGCACGCAGGCAAGAAGGTCATCCTGGTTCGCGTCGAGACCTCGCCCGAAGACATTCACGGGATGACCGTCGCCGAAGGGATCCTGACGGCGCGCGGCGGCAAGGCGTCGCACGCCGCGGTCGTCGCACGCGGCATGGGGAAGACGTGCGTGGCCGGTTGCAGCGCGCTCGAGATCGACTACGGCAAGGAAATGTTCAGCGCGGGGAGTGTCAGCGTCGCGCGCGGCGACTGGATCACGCTCGACGGCTCGAGCGGCGAGGTCTTCCTCGGCAAGGTGCCGACCGTCGAGGCCGGGGGTGAGAGCGGCGACTTCGCGACCCTCATGGGCTGGGCCGACAAGACCCGCACGCTCAAGGTCCGCACCAACGCCGACACGCCGAAAGACTCCGCGGTCGCGCGGAAGTTCGGCGCCGAGGGCATCGGCCTCTGCCGCACCGAGCACATGTTCTTCGAGGCCGACCGCATCGACGCCGTCCGCGAGATGATCCTCGCGACCGACCTCGCCGGCCGCGAGAAGGCACTCGCCAAGCTGTTGCCGATCCAGCGCGGTGACTTCGTCGGGATCTTCCGCGAGATGAACGGGCTGCCGGTCACGATCCGTCTCCTCGACCCGCCGCTCCACGAGTTCCTCCCGCAGACCGACGCCGACACCAACGAGCTCGCGGCCAAGCTCGGCATCGACGCCGCCAAGATGCGGGCGCGCCGCTCGCAACTGCACGAGATCAACCCGATGCTCGGGATGCGCGGCTGCCGCCTCGGCATCGTCTATCCCGAGATCTACCTCATGCAGGTGCGCGCCATCATGGAGGCGGCCTGCGAGGTCGCGCGCGACAAGGTGAAGGTGATCCCCGAGATCATGATCCCGCTGATCGGCCACGTGAACGAGCTCGCCCGCCTCCGCAAGGAAGCCGACGACCTCTGCCGCGCCGTCATCAAAGAGACCGGGCAGAAGGTCGCCTACACGATCGGCACCATGATCGAGGTGCCGCGCGCGGCGCTCACCGCCGACGAGATCGCCCGCGAGGCCGAGTTCTTCTCGTTCGGCACCAACGACCTGACCCAGATGGGCTTCGGCCTCTCCCGCGACGACTCCGGCACCTTCCTCCCCGCGTACGTCGACAGCGGCATCCTCCCGGTCGACCCGTTCGCGAGCCTCGACCAGGAGGGCATCGGCCAGCTGATGGTGATCGCCGTGGCCAAGGGTCGGAAGGTCCGCGCCAACTTGAAGATCGGCATTTGCGGCGAGCACGGGGGCGATCCGAGCTCGATCGACTTCTGCCACCGCATCGGACTCGACTACGTGTCGTGCTCGCCCTACCGCGTGCCGGTCGCCCGCCTCGCGGCGGCGCACGCGGCGCTCGCCGGGAAGAAGAAGAAATGACCGCGCGGGGTCGCCGTGAGATGCCGAAGGGGGTGCGCGGAACGACGCGCGTCTACGGCATCCTCGGCGATCCCGTCGCGCACAGCCGGTCGCCCGCGATGCAGAACGCGGCGTTCCGCGCGCTCGCCCTCGACGCCGTCGACGGTTGCCGTGAAATCCTCCGCGGCGACCGGGAACGGCACGTAGACGGCGTCGAGGGCGAGCGCGCGGAACGCCGCGTTCTGCATCGCGGGCGACCGGCTGTGCGCGACGGG
>JANNPN010000134.1:0-37092 GCA_031400185.1 Polyangiaceae bacterium | reverse complement strand
ACCGGCACGTACCGCGAGGGCCCCGGGCGTGCGATCAGCTTGCTGCACGAAGCTCGACCACACGGACCGGAGCCCCATCCCCGCATCCGTGGCGACCACCGCCAGTCGCTCCGGCTCGAGGTCCGAGACGCGGCCCTCCGGGCACGCGACGGCGCGTTCGAGCCCGGCGACGAATGCGTGCACCAGCTCGTCGACTTCGGCCGCGCCGTAGCGCTCGACGTCATACTCGATCCGTACGTCGGTCCCCGCCCCCCGTTCCGCCAGGGTCAACGTGAGATCGGTCTTGCTCGTCGTCGTCTCGACCGGAAGCGTGCACACGGCGACGCCGGGGAGCTCGATCAGCGCCGCGCCTTCCCGCTCGAGGGCGAACGCGAACGGGCTGACTGGTGGACGAGCCAACGTCCGGTCCACCCCGAGCGCGCTCACGACCTGCTCGAACGGCGCGTCCTGATGCAGCAGCGCGTCGCGCACCACCGCATGGACGCCACGGAGCCCCTCGCGAACCGAGAGCTGGCAGCCGAGATGCGTGCGGAGCGCGACGACGTTCACGAAGAACCCGACCACGTCCGCAAGCGCGAGCCGCTCGCGGTTCGCGACGGGCGACAGCACCGTCACGTCACGATGGCCGACGCGGCGCGCGAGCAGCGCCTTCCATACGAGGAGCCCGACCGCGAACAGCGTCGTGCGCTCGGCGCGCACGAGGCTGCGGACCCCGTCGACGAGCGTCGGAGACAGCGTCCGCGATCGCACGGCGCCCCGGAAGCTCGGTCGACCGTCGGCACGCGCCGGATACGGCGCGCCGTGCAACTGGCGGCGCCAGTAGTCGATCACCGACGTGCTCTCCGGACCGGGGTGCCGCGAGCGCTGCCATTCGGCGAAGTCCGCGTACTGCAACGGCGGGCCCGGCAGGTCGGCCGCCGCACCCGCGACACGCGAACGATAGAGCGCCGCCATCTCCCGGACGATGATGTCGACCGACCATGCGTCGGCGACGAGGTGATGCATCGTCAGGCAGACGAGCTGGACGTCGTCGGTCGCCCGGACGATGCGAAAGCGCAGCAGCGGCCCGTGCGCGACGTCGAACGCCTCCCGGATCTGCGCGGCAGCCGCTTCCGACGCGTCGCTTTCCGGGCGCCCCCGGAGATCGACGATGCGCACGCTCACGGGCGTCCCCGGTGACACCACCTGGACCGGCCGCCCGTCGACCGCCACGAACGTCGTCCGGAGACTCTCGTGCCGCGCCACCACGCGTTCCAAGCTCCACCGGAGTGCCGCCACATCGAGGTGTCCGGTCAGGCGAAACGCGCCGGAGACGGTATGGACGGTCGACGCGCCGGCCAGCTGGTCGAGAAACCACACGCGCTCCTGCGCGAACGAGGTGCGAAACGTGTTCACACCCTCGCCCCGGCGAAGGCGTGTCGGCGGCGCATGATCGCGTGCGCGGGCCGTGATCCGGCGCGCGAGAAGCGCGCGCTTCGCCGCCGAGAGCCCGGCCAGCCGCTCGCCGCGCTCAGCCATCGACGTGCTCCGAGACCGCGCTCGCGGCGTCTTCCGGATCGGCGGCGAGCGCCGCGGCCTCCTCGTCCGACAAATCCTCCACGGCGGCGACGAGGGCCTCGAACTCGACGTCGGTACAGTCGCCGGTCGACACCGCGATCGCGGACGCCAGGCCGGCGACCGTCGGATCGCGGAGAAACGCCTCCGCGGCAACCTCCACTGCGAGCGCTCCGCGAACCGCGAGCAGCATCCGGTAGACCAGCAGGGAATCACCACCGAGCGCGAAGAAGTCGTCGTCACGCCCGACGACGTCGAGTGCGAGCATCTGCATCCAGACCGCCGCAATGGCCACCTCGATCGCGTTCTGCGGCTCTGCGGCTCCGTCGCACCCGCCGGGCACCTCCACGCTCGGAAGCGCGGCGCGATCGATCTTGCCGTTGGTCGTGAGCGGCAACGCCTCGAGCGCGACGAAACGGCTCGGCACCATCGCCTCGGGGAGCCGGTCGCGCACGAACGCACTCAGGGCCTCGAGCCTCGCGGCGGTGGTACGGCGCCGCCGCGGGTCGTTCGCCCATGGCGCCGCCTCGGACGGCGACCGGCTGTCCCGGTCGGGCGCCGACGCGCCGTGAGAAGCACCGCGCCGGTCGACCGTGACGCGCGGCCGGAGCACGACATCGTACCGATCGACCGCGCCCGCTGCCCAGACCAGCGACACGTCGTGGGTTTCGCCGTCGAGCGCCTCCCAGACGTCCTCGGGATCGAGCCCAGCGGTGACGCTCGCCGCGCGGAGGGCGCGCCGCACGTCGTGCACCGTAGCGTCGGCCGGGGCAGCGGCGAGGAGCTCGACGGCGGCGCGTTCGCGCTGCAATCTCGGATTCGGCACGCCGCGGACCGCGAGGCACGCTCCCGGGTCGGCCGCGAGCGTCGCCTGGAGCGCCCGCACATCGAGCGCAGCGTTCCACGCGAGCTCGCGTGTCGGCGACGCGGCGTCTGCGCCGATCCGCCAGACGACGTCGTAGCGAAAGCGGGTGAGCTCGTTGTGACGTCGGCCGCGCTTCAGCTGGATCTCCGCCGCCGAAGGCACCGGGGTGCTCCTCGCGAGGGCGTGGAAAAACCCCGGGGCGAGCATGAGCTCCTCCTCGGAGTCGATGCTCCGTGCGATCCGCTCGCGCAACGCCCCGACCGTCACATGATCGGCCGCCCGGGCGAGCTCGATCGACGCATGGAGCGCGCCTGCCAGATGCAGGGCGCGCACGTCCCCCACGAACACCGTGCCGCGCGCGCCAAGCAGCTGCGAGGCCGACCGCAGGACCTCCAGGAGATACGCCGCGCTCGGGAAATATTGGACGACCGAATTGAGCACCACCAGATCGAGCGCCATACCGTCGAGCCGCGGCAGATCGTGCGCCGCACCTTGCCAGACGCTGACATGCGACAGCCTGCCGCTCGCGAGGTGCTCGCGGCGTACGTAGTCGACCGCCGCGGCCGAGAGATCGGTCGCGAGGTACCGCTCGCACGACGGCGCGACCCGGCAGAGCAGCATTCCCGAGCCGCAGCCGATCTCCAGGACCCGGCTCGGACGCAGCGCCAGGATGCGGCGGGCCGTCGTCTCGACCCATTCGCGCATCTCCTCGGCGGGAATCGGGCGCCGGGTGTACCGACTGTTCCAGCCGACCGTATTGAAGGAGGCCGCTGCGCCCCCGAGCGGCGGCCGCGCGTAGGTATCGTCCCACAGCCGGCCCCACTCGCGGACGTGGTCCGCCTCCTGCCCTGCGCCGCCGCCGGCTTCGTCGCGCAGCACGACGTAGGCGACCACTTGCGGGCCAACGATGCCCCGCGCTCGAACGGCGACCGCTGCCTGACGTACCGACGGGTGCTCGGAGAGCGTCGCCTCGATCTCCGCGGGCTCGACGCGCGCGCCGCGGATCTTGAGTTGCGCGTCCATCCGGCCGAGCCATTCGAATGTACCGTCGGCCCGACGTCGCCCACGGTCGCCGGTGCGGTAGAGCCGGGAGTCCGTGCCCCCCACGAAGGGATCGGGTCGCACGAACACCGCCGCGGTCCGTTCCGGATCGTGAAGGTACCCGCGGCCGACACCGACGCCGCTGACACAGAGCTCGCCCGCTTCGCCGGTCGGCACGGGCCGGAGCTCGGCATCGAGGACGCGCAGCGTGATTCCCGGAATGGGTGTCCCGATCGGCATGCAGACGGCGTCGCGCGGAGGCGGCGTTGCCACGACGTGGTGCGCAACGTCGTCTCCGCACTCGGTCGGTCCGTAGGCGTTGACGAGCGGTATCGTCGGGTGCCGGCCGAGCCAGCGGCGGCAGAGCTCGGGCGGCAACGCTTCACCGGTGGTGAGCACCCAGCGCAGGCGGCCGAGCGCGGCGCCGCCACCATCCGGCGCGGCGTCGCCACCATCGAAGGCGGCTTCGCTGCCACCCAACGCGGCTTCGCCGCGATCCCCGTCGAGCATGAGCTCCAGCACTGGCGGCACGAGCTCTAGGACGGTGATGTCGCCGGTCGCGACGGCGGCATGCAGCGCCCGGGGGTCGCGGACGACGTCGTCGGGTAGGATCTCGACCTGGCCGCCCACGAGCAACGGGGCGAGCGCCTGCCAGAGCGAGATGTCGAAGCCCGCACCGGCGCTCTGCGCGACGCAGTCGTCGGCGCGGAGCGCGAGGAGCCCGATCTTCGCGTCGAGGTGATTGACGAGCCCACGGTGCTCGATCAGCGCGCCTTTCGGCGTCCCCGTGGAGCCCGAGGTGTACACGACGTAGGCCAGATCGTCCGCGGCGACCGCCGCGCCGTGGTCCGCGTCGGGGCTCGCCGGCCGCGCGCGTGCAGTGCCGGCATTCGGAGCGACGGGCAGCAGCGTCCAGGACGCGTTGCTGCCACATCCGGCGACGAGGCTCGTGGGCGGCGCCGTGCCGGTGAGCACGACCCGCGCACCGCTGTGCTGGAGGACTTGCGCGACGCGCGCGGCGGGCCAGCGGGAATCGAGCGGCAGATAGACGGCGCCGCGACACCACACGCCGAGCATCCTGCCGATCCATTCACCGCCGCGGTCGCCCCAGACGGCGACGATCGCCCCACGCTCGATGCTTGCCGCGGCGAGGCACGCAGCCACGTGCTCCGCCTGCACCCGCAGCGCATCGTAGGTGATCTGCTCGGCTCCGTTCCGCACCGCCACCGCGTTCGGAGTGCACCGCGCTTGCGCGACGAAGCGTCCCCACAGCGTTCCGGGTGGCACGTCGGATGGACTCCCGTTGCGCCGTGGCCTCGTAGCGGGCGTCTCGACGCACCGTGCGGGATCGGCGAGCTGGGCGTCGAGCGTCCGCACCAAGGAGGACACGAATTCGATCCTCGCCGCTGCCCCAAACGTCGCCGCGTTGAAATCGACGACCAGCGTCGTCGTCCCCGTCGCACCGAAATCGTGCACCGCGATCGCCACACTCCCGAAGCGGTGCGTCGGGGTGAGCCACTCGACGTCCATCGCGCACGCACCGAAGGCGTCGGCCCCGACGGCAGCGCGGTGCACGTTCACGAGGACGTCGTACGGCTGCGGCACCGTGCCCGCGCGAGCCGCGTACCCTTGGTGCCGCGCCGCTTCCCACGTCGCGTCGGCGAGATGCGCGCGGAGCGCGTGCACCTGGTCGCCGCCTTCGACCGCCACCCGCACCGGACACACGTTCATGAAGGAGCCGAGGGTCTGCTTGAACCGCTCCGACGGACGGTTCGCGAACGGAACGTTCAGCACGATGTCGTCGCTCCCGGTCGTCCGGCGGATGCACGCGGCAACCGCGCCGGCCAGCACCACGAACGTGCCGAAGTCGCCGGCCGCCACCTTTGCCGCGCCCGCGCGCAGCGCCCCGCTCCGGCCGCGGCCGAGCGGCAACGTCATCCGCTCGATCCGCGTCGTCTCGATCGACACCCCGCGCTCGCAGGCGCCGGCTCGCGCGACGCCGTAGCACCGTTGCCAGTACGCACGCGCCGCGGTTGCGGCCGGCGACCGACGGAGCGCGCGCTCGTAGGCGACGTACTCACGAAACTGCGGAACCGGGGACGGCGCCTCGTGGCCCGCGCCGGAGCCGTAATGGCGCAGCATTCGTTGCACCAGCAGATGGAATGACCACGAATCCGAAACGAGCTGATGCTGCACCACCACCCCGGCATGGTGCTCGGGCCCGAGACGAACGAGGACGGCTTCGATCAACGACCCGCTCGCGCTCGCCCATGTGCGCGAGCGGGCAAGGTCGCCGAGCGCGCGCGCCGGCGCGGCGTGACGCGTGAGGTCGACGAACTGCATGACCGGCTTCTGCGACCCGACAGGCATGCGTCGGGGCCACCCGTCGACGTCGGTCACGGTGGTCGTGAGCGCGTCCGCTTCGTCGACGACCGCCGCGAATGCCTGCACGAACCGGTCGCACTCGAGCGGTCCGCGGAGATGCAGGACCGCCCCTTCGACGAAGACCGGTGCGCCGTCGGCGATCCGATCCCCCGCCCAGATCAGCACCTGACGGCGCGTGAGCCCGCCGTCGTCGCAGACCGCGTCGAAGCGCGCCTCGGCGTCGCGGTCGTCGCGCGGCGGAGACGTCATCGCCGCCGACCTCGACCCGGCCGCGCTCACGCGAGGCCCCGGCCGAGGGCCGTCGCGAGGCCTCCGATCGTCCGCTGCTCCATGAGCAGCCGTATCGGCACACGGCGCCCGAGACGCGTCTCGAGCTCCCCCGCGAAGTGCGCCGCCTCCGCGGAGTCGATGCCGAGCGCGACCAGATCGTCGTCACGCGTCACCTGATTCCGCGCCAAGCCGCGCAGCTCGGCGACCGCGTCGAGCAGCCAATCCTCGACCGCGGCGGTGTCGACCCCCGGTCTTGGTTGTGCCCCATCGGCCGGTGCCCATCCGGACAACACCGGCAGCGTCCCGGCCTCGAGCCGGGCGCGGGACTCGCGTCGACGGACCTTGCCGCTCGAGGTCTTCGGAAGCGCGCGCGGCGGAATCAACACGACCGCCGCCACGTGGATCGCATGCTGTCGCGCGATCGCAGCGCGGATGGCGGCCGTCGCCGCGGCCCACGTCGCAGCGTCCGCTGCGTCGATCTCCGCGACCACGACCGCGCGTTCCGCATGACCGTCGTCGTGCGCGAACGCCGCGGCGCCCCCCGGGCGGAGCGCAGGGTGCGCGCCGGTCGTGCTCGCCTCGAGGTCCTGCGGGTAGTAGTTCCGCCCGCGGATCACGAGCATGTCCTTGCAGCGCCCCGTCACGAAGAGCTGCCCATCGCGCATGAACCCGAGATCACCGGTTCGGAGGTACGCTCCTCGTCCGTCGGCGAGCCGCGCACCGAAGACCTCCCCCGTTTCGCCCGGCCGCCGCCAGTACCCGGCGGCGACCGTGTCGCCACCGATCCAGATCTCCCCGACCTCATCCCCCGCACACGGCATGCACGTCTCGGGCTGCACGATCGCGAGGTCGAGCGCGGGCAGCGGGTGCCCGGACGCGATCAGCACGCGCGCTGCCGGGGACTCCCGCCGACACGCCACCACCCGATGCCGTCCGAGCGCCGCGGCGTGCACGGCGGCGGAAACCGGGCGCGTCCCCGCCGGCCCCCCGCTCGCCATCAGCGTCGCCTCGGCGAGCCCGTAGCACGGCACGAATGCCTCGCGTCGAAAGCCGCTCTCGGCGAACGCCGTGGCGAACCGCTCGCAGGTCTCCGCACGGACCGGCTCGGCGCCGTTCATGGCGGCCGTCCACGTGCGCAGATCGAGCGCGCGCCGTTCGGCCGGCGCGGTCTTCCGCACCACGAGGTCGTATGCGAAGTTCGGCGCCGGACTGAGCGTGCCGCGGTACCGAGAGATCGCCTGCAGCCAGCGCTGCGGCCGCTCGAGGAACGCGAGCGGCGCCATCTGGATCGAACGAAACCCGACCTGCAGCGGGATCAGGACGGCCCCGATCAGCCCCATGTCGTGATACACCGGCAGCCAGCTGACGCAGATCGACTCGGTCGTCAGGCGAAGCACGGCGGCCACGCCCCTGCCGTGCGCCATGAGGTTGCCGTGCGTCACCATGACCCCTCGCGGCGTGCCCGTGGAACCGGACGTGTACTGCAGGAACGCGACGTCGTTGCCGCAGACGACGGACGGCCTCCAGTCTTGTCCGGGTCCCTCAGTCAGATCTTCGAGCGCACAGTACTCGAGGCCCAATCGCGGACCGCCGGCGCGCTCGACGTCTCCGATGCGCTCGCGGACGGCGCGCGTCGTGAGCGCGATCCGCGCGCCCGCATCGTCCGCGACCCGGCCGATGCGCGCCACGCCTGCCCCCAGATCCCGTGGGTCGGGCGGATACACCGGCACCGCGATCGCCCGCGCGAGAAAGCATCCGAGCAGCGCTGGGATGAAGTCGAGGCCCGGATCGAACAGCAACAGGACCGGCGACGCGCTTCCGGCACGCCGAGCGACGGCCGCTGCGATGCGACGTGCCTGCCCCTCCAGCGCCGCGTACGTCAGCACCTGCTCCTCGTGCTCGCCATCAGCGAGGAAAAGACATGCCGTCTGGTCCGGCCGCTCCGCCGCGTGCCGCCGCACGACATCGACGAGCGTCGCGTCCCCGACCCCGCGCTCCAACGTTTCGTCCGTCATGACCACCTCCTCGACGTCGCGTCGTGTCTCATTCGCCGTGGAGCGCCGGAGACAGCGCGACCGCGGCCGCACGACGGCCAATGATCCAGCCCCACGCGCCGGTCAGGACGACGACTGCCAGCCCACCGCCGAACGCCAGGGCCCACGGGTGTGCGCGCAAGACCGCCATGCCGAGCATCCCGCGCAGCAGCACCTCGACCTGCACCCAACCGAGCGCCGTCCCGACGGCCACGGCCATCGTTCCCGCGATCGCGCCCACGATCGCGAGCTCGCACCCGAGGAGTCTCGCGACCTGCGGGCGCGTGAAACCGATCGCCCGCATCGTCGCGATCGGACGGCGCCGTGCGATCACCGCGACGGCGCCAGAGGCCGCCACGCCGACCAGCGCACACAGCACCGCGACGACGAGCAGCGGATACACGAGCGCGGTCATCCGTCCGAGCAGCCTCCGAAAGGTCTGCCGCAGCTCGCCGATCGTGAGCACGACCACACGGTGTCGCTCGGCGAGCGCGGCGCGGATCGCCGCGGCGACGCTGCTCGCGTCCGCGCCGCGCCGCAGCGACACTTCGACGAGGCTCGCCGAGTCGTCACGCCACCAGCGCCGGTAGAGCGCACGACTCATGCGAATCGTCCCGAGGTCTCCCGGCGTGAGCTCGAGGTGGATCCCGACGATCGGTACGCTCAGCCGACCCTCCGGTGTCGTCAGTGCCAGCACGTCGCCGGACCGCCGGCCGAATCGGCGCGCGAACGCCTGATTCACCACGACGCCAGTCCCCGCCGCCAGGCGTGCAGACGCCATCGCGGCACCGCCTTCGACCATGACGAGCCGATGACCCCCGTCGCCGCCCGCAGGGGCATCCGCCGCCACGACCGCCGCCCGCGACTCCTCGAACGCGATCGCATCGAGACGGACCGCAGCGGTGGCCGCGACCCCCGGCAGGCGCGCGATTCTCGCAGCGACCTCGGCCGGAAAGCGCACGGCCTCCGGGGCGAACGGGTCGGCCCCGCCACTGACGACGAGATCGACCCGCGCGAACACCGTGTCGAATGCCGCATGCAGCGTCTCGTCGAGACTGCGGACCCAGGACGCGACCGCGATCGATCCAGCGACGCTCACGAGCACCGCCGAGCACGTGACGGCGATGCGGCGGAGGTCCGCCTTCACGTTCCGCGCCGCGAGGAGAGGCAACGCTCTCCCCGCAGCGACGGCGAGCCGTTCACCGACCGCCGCGGACCGTTCGACGAGCCACGGCACGGCGAGCGCCACGCTCGCAACCGCTCCCAACAATACGATCATTCCGGCGGTGTCGAGCGACAGCGGCGTCCGGGCACGTGCCGCCCACAGCGCGCCCGCGCCGCCCGCCACGACGCAACTCGCTTGCAGCGCGCGACGGGAACCATCGGGATGGCGCCAGCCGAGACCCCCCGTTCGGAGCGCCTCGATCGGCTGGATCGACCGCGTGCGACGGATCGCTCCCAGGACGGCCAGCACCGGCACCCCGAGACCGACCACCGCGGCGGCCAGCACCGTGTGGCCGGCGACGTGGAGCTCGGGACGGCCGACGTCGGCATAGAGCGTCGCGACCCCGGCGCCAAAGGTCGCCAGCAGCCGCCGCGCGAGGCCGATGCCGCCGGGCACCCCGACGCCCGTTGCGATTGCCGCCAGCACGAGCAGCTCCATGCCGATGAGCGCCACGAGCGCGTGCGATCGCATGCCCAACGACCGCAACAGCGCGAGCTCGCGCCGCCGCTCCGCCACCGCCACGTCGACGATGACGACGAGGAAGTAGAGCGCCACCACGATGGCGACCGACGCCGCGACGAACAGGCCGTTGCGGTAGTTGTTGAGCAGCCGTCCAAACGCCGCCGTGCGCGACGTCGGCCGCTCGACCACGCCACGCGCACCGATCCGCGCGGCAAGTCGGCGCGCGGCCTCCTCGACGTCGGTTCCAGGCTCGACGGCGACGGCAAGCGACGACACGCGACCCTCGAGGCGGAGGAGCCCTTGCGCCACCGAGAGGTCGACGACGGCGATCCGTCCGTCGAGAACCGCTGCGGGCCCGTCCGGCTTCGCGAGCAGGGCTCGAATCGTGAGCGCGACGACGCCGGAGGGCGTCTCCACCCGAATGCGGTCGAGCAGCCCAAGGCGGTGCGCGCGCGCGAATGCCTCGGTCACCGCCACCGAGTCGGGCGCGGCCAGAAAGATCATCGGATCGCTGACGATCGCCTGTGACCCCCCACCGACGTCACGCGCGTCGTCCGCGGCAAGCAGGTCGATCCCGTAGAGGTAGAGGCGCTCACCCGGAAGGTCGGCGGCCGGAACGAACCCTTCGACGGACGCGACGACCGCACGCACTCCGCGGACGCCGCGAGCGTCGTCGACGAGTTCCTCCGCGACGCCGCTGTCCCCATTCGTCACGACGAGCGCCGCACGCCCCGCCAACCGCGTCGTCGTCGCCGCATACGACGTCACGACCGAGTCGTAGAGCAGTTGGGTGGCCAGGAGGGTGGCGAGGCCGGACGCGAGGCCGACGATCGCGAAGCCCGCGACGAGCTTTCGACGGATGAGGTGCCGGGCGGCGAGCGGCAGAATCGCCGCCGTCAGCGTTCGCCACGCACGCATGGCACCTCCTCGAGGGTTCGGACGACCGCGCCGTCGACCACGCGTACGATCCGGGACGCGTAGCCGGCCGCACGCGCGTCGTGCGTCACCATGATGACGGTTTGCCCGCGCTCGTTCGCCGCGCGCCGGAGCAGCTCCAGGACCCCCGTCGCCGTCCGCGAGTCGAGGCTCCCCGTCGGCTCGTCGGCAAGCACCACCGCGGGCTCGGCGACGAGTGCCCGCGCGACTGCCACCCGCTGCGATTCGCCTCCCGACAGCTGGTCGGGCATGTGCGAGGCGCGCGCCAGCAGCGCGACGCTCTCGAGCGCCGCGCGGACGCGCGGGCGGGCGCCGCGCAACGTGGTGCCGTCGAGCAGCAACGGCAGCGCCACGTTCTCCTCGACCGTCAGCGTCGGCACGAGGTTGCCCGTCTGAAAGACGAAGCCGATGGTGCGGCGCCGAAAGAGCGTCCGTTGGTCGTCCGTCATCGCCCCGAGCTCGCGCCCCGCGACGACGAGCCGGCCGCTGTCGGCGACGTCGAGCCCGCCGAGCAGATGCAGCAGCGTCGACTTTCCCGAGCCGCTCGGACCCATGATTGCGACGAGCTCGCCGCGCTCGACCGCGAGCGAGACGCCGCGGAGCGCCGGCACGACGAGATGCCCCTGGCGATACGTCCGCGTGAGGTCGACCGTCTCGACGACCAGATCGTCGGACGCCGACTGCTGCCGCGGCCGGGCCACCCCGGGCTGCATCGGCTCCTGCTCCCCCTGGCGAGCGGGCGCGGCGAAGACCTCGTGGACGACCGCGCGCGCGCAGCATGGTCCCGCGGTCGACGGCGTCAAGGCGCGCGAGCGATCGTCCATGCCATCGTCGAGCAAGGCGAGGGCCAATCGGGACGCAGCGACCGTCTCCAGACGCGTGGCGATCTAGCGGCGTTCTCGGTTCGCGCGGGGTTTCCGATCGCGAAACTGTCGCTTTACGTCGGCGACGACTTGTCGTGCGTGCGACGGCACCGCAGCCTCTCAGAGCGGCGTGACGCCCCGACGTCCGTGATGAGCTCGGGGTTTGACGCCGGCATGACCGGCCGTCGTCGTCAGCGCCACTGCGACCGGCTCCGCTGCAGTTGGCGCGCGAACGTCGGGAGCTCGATGCCGTAGCGGCGGCGCAGGGCGTCCGCCTGGTTCTGGATCCAGCGCCAGCGCGGCTCGAAGGTCGGGTCGGGAAAGGCGAAGACCACGTCGTTGTCGTCTTCCTCAACCGGCAGGACGAGCATGCTGTCGCCCCACACGAGCCTCATGCTCGCGATGTGATCGCGGCGCTCGGCCCGCATCCCGGCGACGTTGGCCACGACGACGCCGTCCGGACGTAGGCGCGCTCGCAGCTCCTCGGAGAACTCGCGTGTGCCGAGCCCGGGCGCCAGCCCGCGACGGTCGAACGCGTCCATCAAGACGACGTCGTACTGATCGCGACACGCCGCGACGAACGCACCCGCGTCGCCCTCGACGACGTGGAACCGCTCGTCGTCCTGCGGCACCACGAACTCGTTCCGCAAGGCCAGGACGTCGGGATTGCTCTCGACCACCACGATGCGGGCCTGCGGCAAGTGACAGCGGCAGAACTTGGCCAACGAGCCGCCGCCGAGACCGAGCAGCAGCAGCGCGCGCGGATTGGTGTGGAACAGCACGAAGCTCATCATCGCGCGGGTGTAGAACATCTGGAGCGCCACGGGCTCGGCGATGCGCATGCGGCTCTGCGTGTAGGTCCAGCAGAAGTGGAGCGCCCGCGTCGTGCCGTCCTCGGCGATGAACGGCCGGTCGTAGGTGCCGTTCAGCAAGCGCGCCGCGAGCACGGTCCGATCCGCGTCCGCCGGTTCGAGCAGGCGCACGCGCGTGCACCCCGAGCCGAACGGATTGCCGAGGTCGAGCATGGGGGGCGAATCGATCATTGCGCCTTCCGCGCCTGGCCCGTCGCGCCCATGGCAGCGAAGAGGCGCGTGGCCTCGCCGCGCAGGCGAGCCCGCGTCTCGTCGTCACCTTGCAGACGCGCCAGCTCGGCGCGCTCGACGAGGACGAAGGGCGTGAAGAGGCGCGCCCCCGTCCCGGCGACGAGCGCATCGACCTCGTCGAGCAGCGCCGCGACCCGCACGGCCTCGGCGGCACCGCCCTCGTCGCGGACGATGCGGGCGAGGATGATGCCCGTCTCGGCGAGCCAGGGCCGGAGGCCGCGCTCCTTCGTGAACGCGTGCGCCTGCTCCGCCACGATCCGCCCCCGGCGGGTGTCGCCGACGCGCCGGAGGCTCTCGGCGAGATATGCCTCCCTCAAGGGTCGACGAACCGCACGAGTCCCGAGGCCGTAGCCTTCACGTGCGAAGAGCTCGACGGCACCGGAGGCGTCGCCCTCGAGCAGCAGTTGCGTGCCGAGACGGAACTGGGAGTCCTCGCGCAGGAAGTCGCTGCCGAGCCGCTCGACGATCTCCGCCAAGCGCAGCACCATCGCCCGCGACGCCTCCGGCTCTCCGGCATGGAAGGCGACCGTCGCGAGCGTTGCCAGACAGCTCCACTGGTTCTCGAGATCCGCGACGCCGCGGGCGACGTCGATCCCGCGCTCGGCGTTCGCGCGCGCCCCTTCCAGGTTGCCGCCGAGAAGATCGATCCACGCCAGCTCGTTGAGGGCATTCGCTTGGGCGCTCATCGCCCAATCCCGGAGGCCCCAGGTGGGATGGTCCTTGGTGGCGTCGAGCTGCCACTGGCTGCAGCGGCGTGCAGTCGCGAGATCGCCGGCCATCCGCAGCGGAAGAAGTGCGGGCCATTGCGCGTAGGAGCGGATCTCCGGGTCGGCGTTGGTCCCGGCGGCGCGCTCCCACTCCGCCGCGTGGTGCAGCGCCGGCTCGAGGCGCAGATCGAGACAGCAGAGCACCGCGATCGCCTGGTGCAGCCGTGCGATCACCGGCGGATCCCCGAGGCGCTCGGCCCAGCCGAGGCCCTCGGCGAAGATCCGTTCCTCCTCGTCCCGCGCGAGACCGACGCGGAATCCGAGCGCGAGCCGCTCGCCGGAGAGGCGCGCGCCGAGACGCGCCGCCTCGGGCGCGTCGGGCTTCCGGCGCACCAGATCGAGAGCCCGTTCGACGTGACGCGCCGCCGCCGCGAAGTTGCGCCGCCCCGCCCACTGAGCGGCGCGCGTCAGCCAGGTCGCCGCCGCGATGGCCTCGTCGGCTTCCTCCCAATGATGTGCCAGCAACGCCGCGTGCTCTTCGAGCTCGTCGGGATGAGCGGCTTCGATCGCCCGCGCGGTCGCGACGTGCAACCGCCGGCGCCCTTCCCGGAGCTGCGAGCGCAGCGCCACCTCGCGCGTGAGCGCGTGCTTGAAGACGTACTCCGCGACCGGGAACGGCGACTGCTCGTAGACGAGCTCGGCTGCCTGCAAGGCCGCGAGCGCCGCCCGCACCTCGGCGGAGGGCAGCTCCGTGACGGTGGTGAGGATCGGCTCGGTGAAGGTCTGCCCGATCACGGCGCCGGTCTGCAGGACGAGCTTCTCGCGTGCCGGCAGGCGGTCGATGCGGGCGGCGAGGATGCCGTGCACCGAGGGTGGCACCCGAATGCTCGCGACGTCGACGGCGAGTCGATAGGCGCCGCGCGTACCGACGAGATCGCCGGCGTCGACCAGCGCCTGCACGACCTCCTCGGTGAAGAACGGGTTGCCGCTCGTCTCTCCGTGGATGCGATCAGCGAGCCCGGCGATGCTCGGGTCGGCACCGAGCAGATCGCCGAGCAGCTCGCGGGTCTCCGCCGGGCCGAGCGGTGACAACGTCAGCGGGCGATACCACGGGCGTTGCATCCACTCGGCGCGATACTCGGGCCGGAAATTCACCACGAGCAGCGCCGACGAGCCGGCAATGGCGTCCACCCACGCGGCGACCAGCGCCTCGCTCGCCGCGTCGAGCCAGTGCAGATCCTCGATCACGACCACCAGCTGCCGCGCCCCGGCCTGCGGGTCCTGAATCGCGCGGCGGAGCACGGCGAAGACCTGGCGCTGTTTCGCGTCGGGATCCATCGTGGGCACGGGTCGCGCCGGATCGGGCACGCCGAAGAACTCGAAGACCACCGGCAACGCCTCGCGCAGGCTCGCGTCGAGGAGCAACAAGCGGCCCGCGAGCTTCTCGCGCGCGACGCGGTCGTCGTCCTGCTCGGTGATGCCGTAGTAGAGGCGAAATATCTCGAGCATCGGCAGATAGGGGATGTGCGTCCCGTGCGCGAGCGCGTGCGCGACGTTGACGGTGATGCCGCGGCCGCGGCAGCGCTCCGCGAACTCGTGGCAGAGCCGGCTCTTGCCGGTGCCGGCCTCGGCCGCAACGCCGACGGCCCGGCCGAGGCCGGCCTGGGCTTCGGTGAGCGCCTCGTCGAGCATCCGCATGTCGGCGCCGCGGCCGACGAAGCGCGTGAGGCCGCGCGCCTGCGACGCGTCGAAGCGCGTCCGCAAACGGCCGGGTCCGAGCAAGCGATGGACGCCGACGGGCTCGCTGAGACCCTTCACGCGAAACGCGCCGAGGTCCTCGAGCGCGAAGTAGCCCGCGACCAGCTCGGCCGTCGCCGCGGAGAGGTAGCAGGTGTCGGGCGACGCCAGCGTCTCCATGCGTTGCGCGAGGCCGACGGTGTGGCCCTGCGCGGTGTAGGTCATGCGCAGATCGTCACCGGTCCCGCCGATGCTGCCGACCACCACTTCGCCCGAGTGCAGGCCGAGGCGGGTCGAAAAGCCGACGCCGTGCGTACGCTTCACTTCGGTCGCGTAGCGCGCCACGGCGTCGCGCGCCTGGAGGGCCGCCCAGCACGCCCGCTGCGCGTGATCCTCGTGCGCGATCGGCGCGCCGAAGAGCGCCATGATGCCGTCACCGGTGAACTTGTCGACGAAGCCCTCGAAGCGCTCGACGGCGTCGGCCAGGATCGTGAAGAAGCCCTGCATGATCTTCGACCACGCCTCGGGGTCCATGTGCTCGGCAAGCTCCATCGACCCTTGGACGTCGGCGAAGAGGATCGTCACCTGCTTCCGTTCGCCCTCGAGGGCGGCCTGCGAGCGGCGGATCTTCGCCGCGAGGTGCTCCGGGGGCGCCGGACGCCGGTCGGCGGCCGGCACATCGGCCGGCGCGCCGACGCGACCGCCGCACCCGTTACAGAACTTCTGGTCCGCGGGATTCGAGCGCCCGCAGCCGGAGCAGGCGACCTCACGGGCGATGCGCCCGCCGCACTCCCCGCAGAAGCGAGAATCGTCGGCGTTCTGGTGCTGGCACGCGGGGCAATGCATCGGGGGCCCCGCTCTTTAGCGTCGACGCGACGAGAGCGTCCAGGGCGGCCCACCTGTCGTGTCTCGGTGCGGTTCATGCCGCCCGCGCAGACGAACGCGCGAGGAGGACAGCGCGCGTGTCGTTCGCCGTCGATTGGGAACTGCGCCATTCTGATGCAGCTGACGGAGGCGATCGCTCGGGCGTGTGCGCTGGGCCGATCGGCATACTCTCCCGGGCGCGTCGTCTCTCATATGGAGTCTCGTCGCACGCAATTTCCCTTGCCTTCGACACGCACTGAGCTATCTCCGCAATCTCCGCTTCCATCGCTGCCGATCGGAGCCGGACCGCCGAGCACATACTGGATTCGATGTCGGCGCAGATCCAACCCACCCGAGCGTTCAGCACCAGAGGAGTGCAGTAGCCATGGGCGTCGACTTCCACCACCTGGGTCGCACACGGTTCTTCCGTGCCGTCGCGCGCGTGCTGATCGCGCTGCTGATCCTGCAGAATTTGCCGGCCTCGGCGTTTCACCCGCGCGCCGCAGAGGCCGCCGGTGACACCCTCTGGGTCGACGCCGCCGGCGGCTGCGGCGGCGCGACGCCGTGCTTCTCGACGATCCAGTCCGCGATCGACGCCGCGGGGCCGGGGCAGACCGTGCGCGTCCTCGCGGGCGCGTACGTCGAGCAGCTCCGTATCTCGCTCAAGAACCAGGGCGGGCTCGCGACCGAGAGCGATCGCATCACGATCGAAGCCGACCCCGCGGCTGGCGTCGGGGACGTCGTGCTGCGCGGCGCCCAGGGCCGGTGCCAGCGCGGACCTGCGGTCGTCTTCGAGCGCGCGAGCTTCGTCACCCTCCGCGGCTTCCGGATCGAAGGCGCAGGCAAACGCGGCGTGGCGCTTCGCGGCGGCTCGCGCGGCGGCACCGGCATCCATCTCGAGCGGAACCGCATCCACGTCGGGAGCCCGCGCGAGTGCCTCGGGGGCATCGATGTCGGGCGCGGCAACCCCGGCACGGTCATCGCCAACAACGTGCTCTCCGGCGTTCGCCGCCAGGCGCTGCGTTTCCGGAACAAGTCGGGGCGCGCCTACGTCGTCGGCAACACCTTCGTCCGGAACGAAGGCAATGCGATCTTCCTCGCACGCGGCGCGCTCGTGTCGGTCTGGAACAACATCATCGCCTTCAACGGCGCCCGGCGTGACGGCCGCGGCGGCAAGCGCTTCGGCATCCGCTTTCTCCGCACTCCGCATCCGTTGGGCGAGGCGGACGTGGATCTGCGAAGCAATCTGATCTGCGGAAACGCCCGCGGTGAGATCCAGGGCCCGAAGCTCGGCGCCGCCGACACCGGCAATCTGACGCCGACCGGCACCGAAGGCCCCGGCGTGACCGCGAGCCCCGACTGCGCCGTGCTCGAGAAGGTCTTTCTCGACCTCGCGGGTCCCGATCACGTCCTCGACTCGGTCGACGACGACTTCAGCCTCGCCGACCATTCGCCGGCGGCCGACGCGGGCCTGGATCCGCGGGCGCAGGGGACGAGCGTCGGGAGCGACGTCTTCGAAGCCGACTACCTCGCGGCCGGCGTCCGCCCGGGCGGCGACGACTTCGACATGGGTGCGGTCGAGATCACCGGCCCGCGGCCGACCCGCACGGTGACCCCGAGCGCCACGCCGTCCACGACCGCGACGCCGTCGGCGACCGTCTCGCGGACCCCGACGCTCGCACCGACGCCGTCCGTGACGATGACCGTGCCCGCGACCGTCACCGTGACTGCGACCGCCGGCGGCGGCGCGACCCAGACGACGACGCCCGCCGGCCCCGCGCTGACGGCGACCCCCACGAGCACCCGCACCGCGACGCCCACCCGCACGACGACCGCGACCCCGACCGTCACTCCGACCGCAACCGCGACGACGCACCTCCTCGCGTACGACGAGCACTACGAAGTCCCGCTCGGGCAGACGATCACCATCCCCGCGGCGGGCGTCCTCGCGAACGACGTCGACGACTTCGGCCACGCGCTGACCTCGAAGCGGCTGAGCGATCCCGACAAGGGCAGCCTCGACGCGTTCGGCGCGGACGGCAGCTTCACGTTCACGGCGCCGCCGACCTACGGAACCCCGCCGCTCCAGCCCGTCGTGCGCTTCCACAATCCGACGGCACAGCAAGGCACCGTGCATCGCGTCGTCGACGTGAACGGTGACAACAAGCCCGATGTGATCGTTCACGGGGCGAACCGCTTTCTCTTCGCGATCGACGGGGCGACGGGGAACACCCTCTGGGCGACCAATGACGGAGCGTTGCCGCCGCCGAACAATGATTGCGCCATCCACACCGTCGCCCAACAGCTCGTCGTCGGCGACGTCGACGACGACGGCGTCCCCGAGATCGTGCAAGCGCTACAGTGCGCGCGCGACGGCAGCAGCGTCTTCGACAGGTACGTGTTCATCAATGCGCGAACGGGGATCGTCGAGCGGATCAGCGACCCGCTGTCGGTCAATCCGGTCGCGACAGGCGGGTTCGTGCACGACGCGTATCCGACGATCGCGCGGCTGGCGCCTGGGGAGCCGCCGAGCGTCATCGTCGGTACGACGGCCGGCGCCGATTTCGGGAATTGTGCCTTGTACGTCGCGGGGGCCCCCGGCCAGGGCAACTACTGTCGCGTCGTCTTCGTCATCGACGGCGTCACCGGCGCGGTGAAGCAGAAGATGTTCGCGACGTCGGCCGGGGGCGACGGGACCCGCGACGGCATCGGCCGCCAGTGGGTGCCGCCGATCGTTTTCGACCTCGACGGTGACGGGGTGCTCGAAATCGTATCGGCGGGTGCGGTCTTTCGCCAGGACGGCACCGTCGCCTGGGAATGGCCGACCCCGGTTTTTCGCACTGCCATCGCCAACCTCGACGACACCCCCGACGGCGAGATCGTGATGCTGACGGCGCGACCGGGAGGCGGCTTCATGGACGGGCTGTATGCCTTCAAGGCGAACGGCGACGAGCTCTGGTCGTTCCCGCTGAACCATACCAACATCTACGGCTACATCGGGGTCGCCGACGTCGATCGCGACGGGTCTCCGGACATCCTGCTCACGGCCTTCGACTACGGCGTGAACCGCGACTTTCTGCTCGTCCTGGATCGCGAGGGTCAGGTGAAGTGGCTGCACTACTTTCCGGTCACCCCGCCGCAGTTCTCCGCCACCGGCGCCAACAATCGCCCGGCGGTCTACGACCTCGACGACGACGGCGTGCCCGAGGTCATCGTCCAGACCGAATACAATTTGTGGTTCCTCGACGGCACCAACGGTCAGGTCGAGACCACGTTCCCCTACACCACGGACCGCGGCGGCGCGTTCAACCTCATTCCCACGATCGCCGACCTCGACGGCAACGGGCACGCCGAAGTGATCTTCCAATCGGGATTCACTCCCGGCCACGACAATGACGGCGGGCTCTGGGTCCTGAAGGGGCTGAACGACGACTGGCGCCCCGTCCAGGGCATCAACAACCAGATCTCGTACTACGGCGCCAACGTCGGCGTCGCCGGCACGATCCCGTATCCGCAGGCGAACGTGTTCGCGAACCCACGCACCAACGTCTACGGAACGCAGGCCGAGTGGCCGTATCTGTCGTCGTTCCTCGGGCGCGACCAGACGAGCTTCCTCTACGAGGCGACCGACGGGGCCCTCACGTCGCCCGCGCGGGTGTCGATCGACATCCTGCCGACGAACCGGCCGCCGCGGTTCACGAGCACCGCACCGACCGCCTACACGGTGAACCAGCCGTTCACCTACAACGCCGTCGCCGTCGATCCCGACGCCGGCGACGCGATTACCTACTCGATCCTCGTCAGGGCCAGTGACTGGGGCGGCAACTGCAGTATCGGAGCCACGAGCGGCGTATTCTTCTGCAACTTCCTCGGCACGCCGGGCTCGTACGTTGCGCAGACTTTCACGCTCGTCGCGACCGACAGCCAGGGCGCGATCGCGTCCCATATCGTGCGGCTCGAGCCGAGCTCCGGCGTTGCCACCATCCCGAACATCGTCGGCTTGCAGCGGGCCCCCGCTGAGACGGCCATCACCGACGCGGGCTTCCAGGTCGGGACCGTCGTGTCCGTTCAAAGCCCGTTCCCGGCCGGGCAAGTGATCACGCAGTCGCCCACCGCCGGCCGGAAGGCGACGCTGAGCTCGGCCGTGCGGCTGACGGTCTCGCTCGGCCCGCCGCTCGACCCGCGCGACGTCGACGACGACGGCGACGGCTACACCGAGAACCAGGGCGATTGCGACGACACGCTTCCCGGCCGCAACCCCGGCGCCGCCGACAGCGTCGGGAACGGCGTCGACGAGAACTGCGACGGCATCGACGGCGTGCTGCCGATCGCATCCATCGCCGTCACGCCGACGGACGACCGGATCGTGACCGGCGACTTCCTGCCGTACACGGCGACGGCCACCTTGACCGACGGCACCAGCGCCGACGTCACGAGCATCGTCGTCTGGACCAGCAGCGCGCCCGGGGTCGCGACGATCGCGACGACCGGCGTCGCGCACGGAGTCACGGTCGGCAGCACCACGATCAGCGCCGCGCGAAGCGGCGTCACCGGCTCGACGTCGCTCGACGTTCTCGCGCGCTCGATCGGCGACCAGACCGACCCGACGGCCATCATCACCGCGCCGACCAGTGCTGCGGACGTGACCGAGCCGGTCGACGTCATCGGCACCGCCAGCGACGCCAGCTTCTTGAAATACGAGCTGTCGTACGCCCCCGCCGGCGAGACGACGTTCACGAAGATCGGCGGCGGCGCCAGCCCCGTCACGAACGGCGTCCTCGGGAAGCTCGACCCGACGCTGCTGCTCAACGACCTCTACGACCTGAAGCTCACGGTCTACGACCGCGCCAACAACGCGACCGAGGTGGTCGTCACGGTGCAGGTCACGCGCGACAAGAAGATCGGCATCTTCACACTCACCTACGAGGACGTGAACGTGGCGGTGTCGGGCATCCCGATCTCGGTCACGCGCACGTACGACAGCCGCGACAAAGGCACAGGCGACTTCGGCGTCGGCTGGCGGCTCGGCGTCAATACGCTCCGCCTCCGGCCGAACCGCGAGCAGGGGAGCGGCTGGCTGGTCAACAAGTCGGGCGGGAGCAGCTACAGCCTCGTTGCCACCGCGCCGCACACCGTGAGCCTGACGCTTCCCGACGGCAAGGTGGAGACCTTCGACCTCGCCGTCACGCCGACGGGCTCGGTGTTCGTGCCCTTCACGGCGCTGACGGCGAGCTACGCGCCGCGGGCCGCCACGGTCGGCACGCTCACGGTGCTCGACAACACGAATCTCCTCGTCATCGACCCGCAGCCGGGCCCGGTCGTGCTCGTCGACGACACCACGCTCAACACCTTCGACCCGCAGCGCTTCCGCTACACGTTCCCGAACGGGCTCGTCGTCGACGTCGATCGGACGGCCGGCGTCGAGGCGATGCGCGACACCAACGGCAACACGGTCACCTTCGGGCCGAACGGCATCGTCCACTCCGCGGGGAAGAGTGTGGCGTTCGTCCGCGACGCGCAAGGCCGCATCACCCAGATCACGGACCCCGACGGCCGCACGCAGACCTACGCGTACGACGTGAGCGGCGACCTCGTGAGCCACACGACCGCCGCCGGGACGTCCACCTACGCATACGACAGCAAGCACGGGCTGATCGACATCGAGGATCCCGCCGGGAACCACGTCGCGCGTACCGAGTACGACGACGACGGCCGCATGATCGCGACGATCGACGCCGCCGGGAACCGGGTCGAGTACACGCACAACGGGAACGGCACCCAGGACGTCGTCCGCGACCGCCGCGGGCACCTGACCGTCTACGACTACGACGCCGCCGGCAACGTCACGACCAAGACCGACGCGCTCGGCCACGTCACGACCTACACCTTCGATGCGCGCGGCAATCAGCTGACCGAGACGGACGCGCTCGGCCGCACGGCGACCAGGACCTACGACGCGCAGGACAACGTGCTGACCAACACCGACTTCGACGGCAACACCTCGACGTTCACCTACAACGCCCGCGGCCAGGTGTTGACCGCGACCGATCCCGAGGGACGGACGACCACGAACGTCTACGACGCCGCGGGCAACGTGACGGACACGACCGACCCCGAGGGCGGGACGACGCACCACACCTACGGCTCGGCCGGCCATCGCCTGACGACGACCGACCCGCTCGGGCATACGACGACCTACGTCGTCGATGCCTTCGGGCGCCGGACGTCGACGACCACGCCGCTCGGCGCGGTCACGACGTACGGCTACGACGCTGCAGGCCGCACGACCAGCGAGACCGACGCCAAGGGGACGACCTCGTCGGCCTTCGATGCCGCCGGGCGCCTCGCGACGACGACCGACAAGCGCGGCGGCGTTGCGACGCTCACGTACGACCCGCTCGGCAGCGGCCAGAACATCGCGACGTCGACCGATCCCCGCGGGAAGGTCACGCAGTATCAGTACGACGTTCGCGGCAACCTCGTCGCCACGACGCATCCCGACGGCGCGACGGAGTCGTCGACCTACGACGCCGAAGCCAACGTGCTCACGCGGACCGATCGCGACGGACACACGACGGCGTTCGAATACGACCCGCTCGGCCGCCGCACCAAGACCACGAATCCCGACGGCACGACCACCCGCACGTCCTACGATGCGATCGGCCGCGTGCTCACGACGACCGACGAGCGCGGCAACGTGACGTCGCACGCGTATGCGGCGAATCAAGAGACGGTGACCGACGCGCTCGGCCACGTGACCGTCAGCGACTTCGACGGCCGCCGCCGCGTCGTCGGCACGACCGACGCGCTCGGCCACCACACGACCTACGCGTACGACAGCGCGAACAGCGTGAGCGTCACGACGGCGGACGGCGCGACCGCGACGACCACCTGGGACGCCGCCAGGCGCCGGATCGCCGTGACCGACACCGCGGGGCGCACGACGCAGTTCGCGTACGACGCCGACGGCCGCCTGTCGACCGTGACCGACGCCGCGGGCGGCGTCACCGCGTACACCTATGACGCCGTCGGGAATCGTCTCACCGAGACCGACGCGAACGGGCACGTGACGACGCTCACGTACGATCCGCTCGGGAAGGTGCTGACGCGGAGGCGGCCGCTCGGCCAGCAGGAGAGCTTCACCTACGACCTCGGCGGCAATACGACCTCGCACACCGACTTCAACGGCGACGTGACGACGTACGGCTACGACGCGCTCGGACGTCCCACCAGCACGACGCTCCCGGTCGGGCCGCCGATCGTGTCGACGTACACCGGGAGCGGCCTCCGCAGTCAGGCCGGCGGCGACGTTGCCGTCTTCGATCTCCGCAGCCGCCTGCTGTCGGAGACGAAGTCCACGGGCGAGGTGCTGTCGTACGGGTACGACGCGGCCGGCAATCGCACCTCGGTCACGACCCCGGAAGGGACGACCACCTACGGATACGACGCGCTGAATCGCCTCGCGAGCGTGACCGACGCCGCGGGCACGACGACCTACGGGTACGACGCAGTCGGGAACCAAGCGAGCGTGACGTACCCGAACGGCACGGCGACCACCTACGCCTACGACGCCGTGAACCGGCTCCTCCAGCTCGCCAACACGGGTCCGGGCGGGCTCGTGTCGTCCTACACCTACACGCTCGGCACCGCGGGCGAGCGCACGCAGGTCGTCGAAGCCGGGCCGGCGACGACCAATCGCACGGTGATCTACACCTACGATCCCGTCTATCGGCTGACGCGCGAGCAGGTCGACGAGGCCGGCACCGCGAACGACGAGACGTTCACGTACACCTACGACGCGGTCGGGAACCGGGCGACCTTCGACCGGAACGGCGTCCTCGTCACGTACGCGTACGACGCGAACGACCGGCTCCTCACCGAGACGAGCCCGACGCGGACCCTCACCTACGCGTACGACGCCAACGGCAACCTCGAAACCCGCGGCGACGGTACCGACGTCGACGCCTACACGTGGGATGCGCAGAACCGGCTCGTCACGGCCGACGTGCAGACGAGCGCCCCGTCCGGGCTCGTCTCCTACGACTACGACGCCGACGGCATCCGGCGGAGCAAGACCGCGGGCGGCGTGACCACCGCGTTCCTGACCGACAAGAGCCGCGGCATCAGCCAAGTGCTGGTCGAGACGACCGGCGCCACGACGACGAGCTACACGTACGGCAATCAATTGATCGGGCAGACGCGCGCCGGCACGACGCACTACCGGCTGACCGACGGGCAGCTCTCGACCCGGCAGCTCACGACCGCAGCCGGCGCCGTCAGCGACACGTACACCTTCGACGCGTTCGGCGTGCAGCTCGCGTCGACAGGCGCGACCCCCAACCTCTATCGCTACGACGGCGAGCAGCTCGATCCGAACGTCGGCTTCTACTACCTCCGCGCCCGCTACTACGATCAGTCGACCGATCGCTTCCTCTCGACCGACCCGGCGCTCGGCAACGCCTTCGATCCGGTGTCGCTGCACCGCTACCTGTACGCGAACGCCGATCCGATCCAGTCCAACGACCCGACGGGCGAGATCTCGGGGATCACGGTGGTCCTCGGCGTCATCGCCCTTCTGATGGGCGCGTTGCTCCACACCATTTGGGGAGACGTCAAGAAGATCCTCTACCCCGACTCAGGCGATTCGGCGCTGAAAACGGCGACGCTGAAGGTGCAGATCGCGATCGTCAACGAGAGTCACACGGGGGCGGTGTACAAGCGCACGGGCGCCGACCTCCTTTCCATCTACACGGGCCTGAACCTGATCTTCTCGAACACCGGCCTCAGGATCGCCGACGACGGCAAGGGAAGCGTCGAGGACGTGCCGATCAGCACGTTCGATGCCAAGGCGAGAATGGCTGCCGGGAAGGCCCCCTTCATCATGGTCGCGGATTCGGGCTTCTACGCCGGCGGACAGGTCGCCCTGTATCCGCATGCGAAGGGAGGAATCATCACGGGACTCAACTCCGATGCCCGCTTCGCGTTCGTGGACAACTACGCCGCCTATCTGCTCGGGAAGGTGCTCGGCCTCGCGGACTCGTCCGATATCAAAAACTTCATGTACAACCCGCCGACGGACGTCCAACACACCGACGACCAAGCAAAGAAACTGCGCGCTGGCGCGGGGAGGTACAGATAGAGCGCGTCGCGGTTCACATCCGCCCCTGACGGGTCGCCGCCGGCTTGGGACTTCGCATAGCAGCCATCGCGCGAGGTCGCGCATCGTCGGCATCGGACCCAGCGCTCGCCGGCGATCGGAACGCCGACCAACGCGGCTACACGAAGTGCCTCGCGCTGTGTAACGTGGGCCGCCGATGCGCGGCGAGATGCGACCACGACACGAGTCGACGCTCGCGACGACCGCGGACCCCTCGGCGGTCGCCCACCCGCGGAATCCGGCGGCCCGCATCCCGGCATGGCTCGGGACGCTCGTCGCAATCCTGCTGCTCGGGGCCGCGCTCGGGACGACCGCGGCGCGGACGTGGAACCACCGGGTCGTACCGGGCGATCCGCAGCTGCCGGGGCGCTACGGATTCGCCGATTTCCGGGACGGCATCTACTACCCGACGCTCGCCTTCGTCGATGGAGACAATCCCTACGACGGCACCGCCTATCTCCGGAAGTACCCAGCCCGCGACCGCGCGCCGCTGTACTCGCCGCTGATGTACCTCATGCATGCGCCCCTGGCGCTCGTTTCGTTCGACGTCGCCGCGGCCGTCTATCTCGTCTTCTGCGTCGCGCTCACCATCGCGCTCGGCGCGAGCATGCTCCACTGGTCGGGCGTCGCGCTCACGCCCGCGCGCGTTGCCGTCGTCGCGCTGCTGTTGGTGATGAGCCGGCCCGGGATCATGCATCTCGCGCTGGTCAACGTCACCCTCGTGACGGTGTTCCTCACCTACCTCGCGTTCTTGCATGCGGCGCACCGTCCGCGGCTCTCCGCCGCTGCGGTCGCCGTGGCGACGTTCAAAGGCACGTACGGGCTGCCGATCGCGCTCCTCTTGTGGGCGCGCGGCGACCGCCGCGTCGTGCTCATCGGCATCGCGATGGCGCTCGTCCTGACGGCGCCGGCTGCCGGGCGCCTCGCGGTCGGAGCCGGCGGGGTCGTGCCGATCGTGCAGTCGCTGCGCGACACGTATGACACGCGGCTGACGGTCCCGAGCAAGCGTCCGGAGAACTCACCCTATCGCATCGACGCGATCGCATTCGCCGCTCGCATGCTCGGCCGCTCTCCGACGACCGCCGAGACGCTCGGCATCATGGCCGTGATCCTGATCGCGGCGGGGGCGGCGTTGCGGCGCCTGCGGCCCTCCGAAGACCGCGCGCAACGGCTGCATGCGATTGCGATCGCTGCGCTCGCAATCCTGGCGGCCTTCTACCACCAAGCGTACGACGCCCTCGCGCTCGCGTTGCCGCTCCTCGTGCTCGTCGTGCGCCCGGATCTCGAGCCGTGGCGCAGTCATCCGGGCTGGCGATGGGCGGCGCTCGTCTTGGTCGCGGTCCCCTTCCTCAACTACCTCGCGACCGTGAGCGCGGCGGCACGGTACGGCGACGCGGTCGTTCTCGTGGCGAGCTCGCTCAACGGCCTCGCGATCCTGCTCGCCCTGGCACTCTACGTGCGGCTGGCATGGCGCATGCCGTGATCGCGATGCCGCTGCGCAGCTCTCCGGGCCCGTCGACGCGCACCCTCGGAGCGGTGGCGATCCTCGCCGGCATCCGATGATGGGCCTCGTTCTCCGGATCGCCGTCGCGATCGTCGCGCTCGCGCTGGTGGCGAGCCATGTCGACCTCGCGGAGGTGCGCGATGCGCTGCTCGCGATCTCGCCGGGCGTCGTCGCGCTCGCGACCGCGGCGTCGTTCGCCTCCAATCTCGTCATCTCGTATCGGCTCCGCGTCCTGCTCGCCGCCCAGGGAGTGGCGGCGCGTGTGGGTCAGGTCTTCGCCATCAACCTCGCCGCGTTCTTCTACAACCTCTTCCTCCCGGTCGGCGGCGTCGGGATCGCGGCGCTGCGATTGCAGCGCCTCTCCGCGGAGAGCACTCGACGCTTCACCACCGCGCTCACGGCCATCGTGTGCGACCGCCTCTCCGCCGTGGCGGCGCTCGGAATCGTCGGTCTCGCGTGCTGGATCGTCGACGCACACGCGAAGCCCCCGGGCGGCCTCCTCGTGCTGCTCGGCGGCCTCTCGACCGTGGCGCTGTTCATCCTGCCACGCGTCGTGCCGTTCCGGATCCGCCGGATCGTCCGCGAGGCTCACGCGGCGGGCGGCGGGACCTGGTGGTCCGCCGCGTTGTCGCCCGTCAGCCACGCGCTCGGATCGGTCGCCCGCTTCTCTCCGGCGGCGCTGGCGCGCATCCTCGCCATCTCCGTCGTCGCCCAGCTTCCCGCGACCCTGGTGTTTGTTGCGCTCGCCGAGGGGCTCGGCTTGCCGGTGCCGGTCTTGTCCATGGGGTGGGTCCGGAGCGTCGTGGTCGTGCTCACGCTGCTCCCGATCTCCATCGGCGGTGCCGGCGTTCGCGAGGGCGTGCTCGTCGTGGCGTTGCACCCCTTCGGCGTGCCGGTCGCGGACGCCCTCGCCTTCTCCCTCTTGGTGTTCGCGACGACGATCGTGGCCCCGGGTGTCGTGGGCGGCGTGCTGGAGGGGCTGACCTGGCTCAGGGGAGGCCCCCGCACGCCGCAATCGTGGCCGACGGCCGCGAGCGCTGCGGAGCGTATCGACGGTTGCCAACGTGCATCGTCTGCGACTACCTTACCTCGGTGTCGTTTCACCGCCCCTCGCGACGGGGGGTCATTGCCTCGCCGTGCCACCCGCGTACGCGCGCAACCCGGAGTCCCCGGAGCGCCCATGAGCGATGAGCACGCCACCCGGACGGCGGCGAACGCCGTGGCATTCGACGCCGCCTACTACGACAGCAACTATCCCGACTACGCGGCGCAGAACCCCAGCTGGAAGCTCGATTGCTATCTCCGGGTGCTCTCGCGCCATCTGCCGCCCGACCGTCCGGCAGACGTCTTGGACATCGGATGCGGTCCGGCGGCGTGGCTTGGCCATCTGGCGCGTCATACCCGTTGGCGGCTCGCCGGGACCGACCTCTCCGAGTGGGCGATCGCAGAGAATCGCGTGCAGCTGCCGGCCGTCGATTTCCGCGTCGGGTCCGCGACCGACGAGCCGTGCGCCATCGGGTCGCTCGACGCTGTCACCGCGTGCGACGTCCTCGAGCATGTCCCGGAGCGCGACGCAGCGGCGGCGGCCATTGCCCGCATGCTGCGTCCGGGGGGGTACTTCCTGCTGGTCGTACCCGTCTACGACGGATTGTCCGGTCCGATCATCCGCAGGCTCGACCGCGACCCGACCCACGTCCACAAGCTCGCGCGCGCCGAATGGCTCGCATGGATGGAGCGCGACTTCGCAATCGTCGAGTGGTGGGGCATCGTGCGCTACCTGCTCCCCGGTCGGCTCTATCTCCATTTTCCGACGCGGCTCGGTCGGGCGCACACGCCGGCGATCCTGGTGCTCGGACGCCGGTGAGCTCGGGGACGCTGCGCCCGACGGTCGACTCGTCGACCACCGTCGCGGTCTCGGTCGATCTCGATGCGCCGCAAGACTACGCCGAGTTCTACGGCAAGCCGTGGCGCGTGCCCGGCGACCGCTTTCTGGCCGGCGTGCTACCGGCCTTTCTCGAGCTGTTCGCCGAGTTGGGCGTCCGCGCCACGTTCTTTGCCATCGCCCGCAACGCGCGGAGCCGGGAGGGCGCGCGACTGCATCGCGCGCTGGTCGAGGCCGGGCACGAGGTCGCCAACCACACGCTGTCGCACGTCATCGCGTTCCGCAGCCTGGACGCCGCCGCGCGCCGGCACGAGATCGCCGAGGCGCGCGCCATCCTGGAGGACGCCACCGGTCAGCCGGTGGTCGGGTTCCGCGCGCCGGCCTACGACGTCGACGACGCGACGTTCGAGCTCCTGATCGAGCAGGGCTACCGCTACGACTCGTCGCTCAATCCGACGCCGTTTCTCGTGCCGATGAAATGGATCATCCGTGCGCTCGCGCGACGCCGCCGCGTCGGGCTCGGAACCTGGCGTCACCGGCTCGCTCCCGCCGCGCCGCACTGGTACTCGCGAGCCGACGCCGGTGCGGGGCTGCGGCGCGAGGCCGCGCCGCCACCCGACGGGATTCCGAGCCTGCTCGAGTTGCCGCTCAGCATCGTCCCGCCCCTCCGCTTCCCGTTCTACGGAACGATCACCCAGATCCTCGGACCCCGCTGGTTCGCGTACGCCCTCGCGGCTGTGCGCCGGCGGCCGCAAGCGATCAACTACGAGCTGCACGCCCTCGAGCTCGCAGAGACCGGCCGGGCCGAAGACCTCGCGACGCTCGGCGCCGTCCCCGGATACGGCAAAGATGGGGCGCAGAAGGCGTCCGTGCTCCATGATACGCTACGGCAGCTCGCGGTGGGCAGCACGTTCGTGACCCTGGCGGAGTTGGCGGCGTTGTGGACCACGAAACGGGCGCCGGCCGGCGCGCACGACCGGCCATTGCATTGAACGGGACGATCTCCTCGTGACGCAGCAAGCGACCGACATCAGGCAAGGCGCGCCGGTGCGCCACCGCCCGAACATCCTGCCGCCGAACTTCCAGGATTCCCGCCGCCTCTTCTTCCGGCTCCTGCAGACGCGCAACCGCGCCGCGTACTTCGCGATGACGCACACGGCGCTGGCCGTCGCGGCGACGCCGCT
This sequence comes from Polyangiaceae bacterium, assembly GCA_031400185.1. GTDB lineage: Bacteria > Desulfobacterota > Binatia > UTPRO1 > UTPRO1 > UTPRO1. The sequence continues at coordinate 7,320 of JANNPN010000134.1, read as the reverse complement.
GGACCTCCTCCTGGAGCGCGCAGAGCGTCGCCTGTACGCGCGCGCCGAGCCGCCGAAGAAGCCGATCATCCTCGTCGGCGGCGCCCCACGGAGCGGCACGACCATCCTGGAGCAGGTCTTGGGCCTGGGACTGCCCGTGACGTACGTCAACAACCTGACCGCCGTCTTTCCGCGATCGCCGATCATGGGCAATCGGATGTTCGGTCGCCTGCTCCGGAAGCCGCGCGCGGGGTTCGACAACTTCTACGGGCGAACCGTCGGCTTCGGCGGCCGCAACGACGGGCTCCACCTCTGGGACCGCTGGCTCGGCAACGATCGCTATCGTCCACCCACGCGCATGGACCCGGCGATCGCCGCGGACATGCGGAACTTCTTCGGCGCCTTCGAGGCCGCGTTCGGGGGGCCGATCCTCAACAAGAACAACGCGCTCGCGGTCTGCGCCGACGTCATCGCCGGGGCGCTCCCGACCGCGCACTTCGTCTGCATCCGGCGCGAGCCGCTGTACGCCGTGCAGTCGATTCTCGGCACGCGCGAGTTCATTCAGGGTCGCCGCGAGGGACCGTACGGCGTCGGCGACCCGAGCTACGTCGCGCGCCCAGGCGCCGACCCGATCGAGGAGGTCTGCGCGCAGGTGCTCTTCCACGACCGGCGGCTCGAGGAGCATGCCCGCAACCTCGGCCCGGAACGTTTCTGGGTCGTCGACTACGAGGAGTTCTGCCGGGCGCCGTCCGCCGTGGTCGAGCGCGTCGCCGACGAGATCCTCGGGATCGCGATCGACCGCGACGCCGTCCGGGCCGCGCTGCCGCCGCTGCGCGCGACCAACCAGCTCAAGGTGTCGCCCGAGGAACGGGATCGGATCGAAGCGACCCTCGCCCGCCTTGCGACGCCGCCGCGGCGGTGAACGCCGGCCTCTGACTCCCCGGCACGGCGCCATCACGCTGCCGGTGCACGTCGGCCATCGGCGGCTGACGCCCGCTACCCGGAGAGCCGACTGATGCGCTCGGCGAGAAACGTCAGCATCCCCCACGGCGTCTTGTCGTACGCCGCGACCGGCAGCACGCCCGCGACGATTGCGAGCGCCGCGCTGTACGCGACCAGCAGTCGCGGGAGCGGGCCGCGCGGGTGCGCGCGCGACACCGCCAGCACGAGCACGGGGAGCATGGGCACGAGGTGGCGGGCCGACACGGCGGAGCCGCCGCGCCAGCCGCTGTAGCTCGCGTGCAACATGAAGGCAGCAAGCGCCGGAAGCCACAAGCGCCGATCCGCGACGAGCGCGCCGACCCCGAGCAGCAGGAACGGGCAGAACAGCAGCAGACCGTTCTCGGGATCGAGCAACAAGCCGACGGGACCGTCGAGCCGCGGGCGGAACATCGGGCGGCGCACGCCCATGCGGCCCGCCAGATGGAAGAGGCTGACGTGGTCGCTGTCACGGAAGATCCATTGCGCGACCGCGATCACCAGCACGACCCCGGCCGCTGCAGCGCCCATGAGCAGGAGGCCGCGGCGCCGCTCGCCTTCGACGAAGTACACCGCGCCGAGCACCAAGGGCACGATCGCGAACGACACCTTCAGCGACACCGCCCCGACGACGACCGCGGCGAGCGCGACCGGATGCTTGAGCACGAGCAGCGCCACCCACGCGGCGGCATGGTACGGCTCGGTCGTGACGTCGCGCGCATAGGCCCAGAGTGGGGTCGCGAACGCGAGGGCGAGAAGCCAGCGCGGCGAGAGCCCCGGGAGACGCGCGCACCAGCGGAGGCCGAGCAACGTCGCCGCGAGCGTCAGCCAGACGCACACCGACTCGACCCATTCGGTGCCACGCACCGGCCAGGCGATCGCGGCGAGCAGGGCCGCCATGAACGGCGAGTGAAAGCTCAGCTCGCGACCCGCACGGTCGACCTCGACGTGGCGGTCGAGGTCGGCACCGCGAAAGCGCGTGCCGACGTCCCAGTCGCCGGCGCGCGCCTGGTCGTAATTGTCCCGGAGATCGAGGTCCCCGTCCTCGACCACGCTGCTCGCCGCGGCGAGGTAGTGCGGCGCATCGCCCCACATGACGATCGGGCGACCGACATAGATCGAGCCGAGCTGCCAGTGCGCGACCGGCGACGGCGTGCCGGGGACGACCGACCCCACGATCAGCGTCGACAGCACGTAGACGGCGGCGATCAGTTGCAGCGGTCGTGCGGACGCGGGCGCCGTGGGGACGTCGACCCGCGTCTCCACCGTTCCCCCATCGTCCGCCGGCGGTGCGTCGGCCACCGCGCCTTCAACGGGTTCCGAGCGCGAGAGTCAAGGCGCGACGCTCGCCGAGTGAATTTGACCGTGAAAGGCGGAGCCCGCTACAAGCGCAGCTCGTCGTCAGACAGGAACGGATGCCCCCGCGGACGATCGCCGCCGAGCAGCGCAACGAATCCAGGTACTGGGACGACGTCGCGGACGCGTGGGCGGCTCGCGATCGCGATCGGTCGTGGCGCTGTTACGCCGACGCGCTGCACGCGCGCTGGCTGGCCGCGTGGCTGCCGTCGACGCCGACGACCTACACGCTCAAGACCGACGCCTTCGAGGAGGTCGCCGGGGAACGGGGGCTCTACGCGACCCTCGCGGCCTCGACGCGGACAGTCGTCAGCATGGACCTCTCGACCGCCATGCTCGCCCACGCGCGCCGGCGCTACACGGAGCTGCATCCACTCTGCAGCAGCGTCGAGCGACTGCCGATTCGCGACGGGGTGTTCGACGTGATCGTGTCGACGTCGACCCTCGACCACCTGGCGACGCTCGCGGACGTCGGTGCGAGCCTCGCGGAGCTCCGCCGCGTGCTCCGTCCGGGCGGCCGGTTGATGCTGACGCTCGACAACCGAAGCAATCCGGTGATCTGGCTCCGCAGCGTCCTGCCCCACCGTTGGCTGCGGCGTGCGCGCGTCGTGCCCTACGAGACCGGGGCGAACTGTGGCCCGGCGCGCCTCGCCGAGCTCGCCGTCGCAGCCGGCCTCGAGCTCGTCTCCGTCGGCAGCTTGATGCACTGCCCGCGGCTGCCGTTCATCGTGCTCTGCCGCGCGCTCGACCGCCTGGCATCGGCACGCGTCAACGCCGGATTCGTGCGCTGCATGCTCGCGCTCGAGGCGCTCGGTCGTTTGCCGACGCGCTTCGTGACCGCGAACTTCGTTTCCCTGGTCGCGACGCGGCCGCGCTGATCGCGACGCGGCGGCGCTGATCGCGACGTGGCCGCGCTGATCGCGACGCGGCCGCGCTAGTCGCGCCGCGGCCACGCTGATCGCGTCCTCAGCGCCGACCGGGAGCGTCGGCGCGGTCGCAACGCACGAGCTCGCGCTCGCCGAGGAGGCGGGCATGCGCGCTGCCGTCCGAGAGGTCGATGTCGACGAGCGAGAACCGCACGTCGGTCGCTTCGACGAGGCTCGGGTGGTGGTTCCACACGTAGGCGCAGAGCACCTGCCACCGCCGGAGTCTCCCGTCGGGCTGCTCGACGCCGGCCACGTGGTATTGCCGGCCGCGAAAGAGCTCGCGCATGCGCGGACCGAGCGGCCGACCGCCGAGACCGCCGTCGCGCACGTGGATCCGGGTGCCGTCCGGGAGCACACCCGACACCACGTAGCTCGAGAAGATCGGCGAATGGGCCGTGTCGAAGCGCGGCGCGCACGAGACCGGCCAAGCCGCGCCGATCCGGAGCGCACCGAAGGTCAGCGTCCCGAGCATGAGCGCCGCGGCGATCGTGACGAGCACGGGCGACGGTCGATCGTTGCCGCGCGCCGGCTCGGGCGACGCCGGCCCGCGGCCGAGCCGCGACCGCAGCCACCGCGTCCACCCGTCGACGTCGATGAGGAACGGGTAGCAGAGGAGCAGCTCGTCGAAGCCGATCCCGGCGAACACGCGGGTGAAGTTGTGGAATCCGGCGCCGGCGAGCGCGGCCGCGAGCCGCCCGGCGCGGGACAGCGCGGCGAAGATGAAGCCCAGCTCGAAGACGAGCGTGAAGAGGCCACCGAGCTTCCCGAGCCACGGCGGCGGCTCGACGACGTGGCGTGAGGTGACCATCTCCGCCCACGTGAGCGGCGGCGGCGGCACGAGCAACGTGTCCCCCACGATCGGCGCGGCCCCGTCCGCGATGAACGCCTGCTTCGACGCGAGGTACGTGAGGTTGTTGCCGAGCAGCCACTCCGGACCGCCGTAGATGACCTTCCAGACGCCGGTGCAGAAGTACGAGACCCCGAGGACGATCGCCATGGCGCGGAGCGGGAACCCGTAGCAGGGGGCCCGCCCGGGAGGAGGGTCCGCACGTCGTCCCCGGCGCCGCCACCACGCGTCGATGCTGAGCGCGTCGCCACAACGGCTCGCGGCGAGGATCGCCGTGAACCAGACGAGGTGATGGTGCACGTGCGCGACGTGCCCGTAGCAATTCGGAACGACGAAGAGGATCAGCACGCCGAGCGCCGTGACCACGGTCGAGACGCGGGTGACGATCCCGAGCGCCGCGGCGAGCGCCGCCACGCGCACGAGCCAGATGAGCGGCATCACGCCCTCGGGCGTCGTCGGGATCAGCCCCTCCAGCCAGCCCATGCCGATGGGTATGCGCATGAGCTCGTGCGGCAGCGTCGTCGGGGTGACGAGGTAGTCGGTGTGCGCGGACTTGAGGACGGCCAAGAAGACGAAGATCCGCGTGACCCCGAGGTTCACCGCGCTGTCGTCCTCGTGGAAGAAGTCGACGAGCGCGCGGCGCGCTCCGGCCAGGCTCACGTTCACGCGCCCGTCCTGTTTCGCATTCGCGAGCGCACCTCTAGCCTGTGATCCCGGCACCTCCAAGCGCGAATCGGCGTCGACTTCACGCCGGCTGGCCGATACATCCTTGGGCGATGCGCGCGCTGATCCACGACTTCCTGAGCAAGCGCCTGTCGCGGCGCGACTTCATGACCCGGGTGGCGCAGGCGGGCTTCAGCGCCGCGGCCGCGACGTCGATCGTGGACGCGCTGACGCCGCTCCTCGCAGCGGAGGCGTTCGCCGCCGAGAGCGAGCGCGCCGCCACCACGATGGCCGAGGGCACCGGCGGCGACCTGCTGGTGCAGCAGCTGCGAGCCGCCGGCGTCCGCTTCTTCTTCAACTGCACCAGCGCGGCGACCTATCCCGTGCTCGACGCCGTCCTCGATCGGTCCGATCTCCAGCTGATCCAGTGCCTACACGAGGCCCAGATGGTCGCGATCGCGCAGGGCTATGCGCTCGCGTCCGGGAACGTGGCCTTCACGCTCAACGACAGCAGCGGCTTCCCGAACACGCTCACCAACATGTTCAACGCCTCGCGCGACCGGACGCCGATCGTCATCGGCACCCAGCGCGAGGCGACCCGCATGCAGGGCGGACGCGACGCGTACGAGGAATGGGACGATTTCCTGAGCCCGTCCTCGAGCTTCACCCGCTGGCGCTGGAGCGTCGACCGCGCCGATCGCATTCCGGAGATCACGCGGCGCGCGTTCACGATCGCGACCGCGCCGCCCGCGGGACCGGTCGCGTTGGCCTTCCCCGAAGACGTTCTCGCGGCGAAAGGCGCGCGCGCCGCCGTCATCGCCCGCGAGCGGTTCATCGTGACGCCGAAGGTGACCCCCGACGCCGGCCGCGTCGAGGACGCAGCGCGGCTCCTGCTCGAGGCGCGGAATCCCGTGCTGCTCGTCGGGGCGGAGGTCACGAGCTCCAAGGGAGCCGCGGCGGTGATGGCGCTCGCCGAGCGGCTCGCGGTGCCGGTGGCCCAAGCCGAGTCGCTCTTCGCCGACGTGCCGACCGACCACCCGCTCTTCGTCGGCGACTGGGGACGGCCCCAGTACTACCCCGCAGAGGTCGATCTCGTCATGAATCTCGGCGCCACGATGCCGGCCGAGCACGGCGGGATTCCGTCCGACGCGCGCGTGGTGCACGTCAGCATCGACGCCGACCAGATCGGGCGCATCGTACCGACCGACGTCGGCGTCGTCGGCGACGTGAAGGAAGCGGCGATCGACCTTCGCACCGCGCTCGAGAGCCTCGCCGTGAGCGCCCGTCTCGACGAGATCGCGCGCGGACGCCTCGACACGATCCGCACCCACACCGAGATGATCCGGGCCGGCCAAGCGCGCGCGGCACAGGCGCAATGGGACAGCTCGCCGCTCAGCTGGGAACGCGTCGCGGGCGAGCTCGACCAGCGCTTGGAGACGGACGCGGTCATCGTCTCCGAGCTCAGCCTGAAGCGCTGGGACGCGGGATGGACCTGGGCGGCCGACCGGGCAAGCGGCGTGCTCGAGAAGACCGGCATCGCCTTCCCGCAACTCGCGTTCACGCAGAACCAGGCGCTCAGCCAGTTCACGTTCGCGCCCGGCGGCAAGCGCCGCATCGGCAAGTCGACCGGCGGCGCGCTCGGGTGGGGCGTGGGCGTGGCGATCGGCGTGAAGCTCGCGGAGCCCGACTCGCAGGTCGTGGCGCTGGTCGGTGACGGCGGGTTTCTCTTCGGTCAGGCCGAGGCGCTGTGGACGATGGCGCGCTACGAGGTGCCGGTCGTCGTCGTGGTCTTCAACAATCGGAGCTACAACGGGCCGCGCAATCAGATCCTGATCGAGAGCGAGCGCCAGCGCGTGACCGGCAAAGACATGACCTGCTACCTCGGCGATCCCGACGTCGACTTCGCGCGGATCGCCGCCGGGTTCGGGATCGCGGGCGAGGTCGTGACGGCGCCCGAGCACGTGGGCCCCGCGATGGACCGCGCCATCGCGAAGACGCGCGAAGGCAAGCCGTACCTGATCGATGCCGTCGTGGCGCGCACGGGCGTGGCCGCCGACTCGACGTGGTATCCGAAGTATTCCGTAGCCGCCGCGCGTACCCGCAAGGTCTGATGGCACCCGGAGCCGTCGTCGTCGGCGCGCACGTCAACGGTCTCGGCGTGATCCGCGCCCTCGGTCGGCGCGGCGTCCGGATCGCCGCGATCTCGACCCGCCCCTTCGACATCGCCCACCATTCGCGTTTCGTGACGGAGCGGCACGCGCTCCCGGCGCTGCACGAGCGGCACGAGGCGCTCATCGAGCTGCTCGAGGCGAACGCCGACCGCTGGGCCGGGTGGGCGGTGTTCCCGACCAATGACGACGCGCTCACGACGCTCGCGAAGCACCACGAACGATTGTCGCGCTCGTATCGTCTCACGGTGCAGCCCTGGGAGCAGATCGCCGCGCTGGTCGACAAGGACCGTATGGACGTCCTGGCACGCGCGGCGGGGATCGATCTGCCGACCTGCTGGGGCCCCGCGACGGGCGCGACCACGGAACGGCCGGGCCTCCGCTTCCCCGTGCTCGTGAAGCC
>JANNPN010000130.1:0-5808 GCA_031400185.1 Polyangiaceae bacterium | reverse complement strand
CTCCGGGGAGCCGCACCTCGCGTGTGCGCAAGACAGCGAGGCTGCGGCGGGCTTTCTGCGGTGGTGGCAGCGATCCGGCGACCGTAGGGGCCCCTCCCTGACCCACCCGCCGCCGACACCTCACACCGACCGGGGCTCCGGTGCGTCATCAAACTCAGACATTACCGAGCTGACTTGACGTTCCGGCAGACGACTGCAATTGCGAGCACATGGCCGACCATCCGCCCGCATTCGAGCGCCCGCTGCGGCGGCGCGTGGAGATCATGATGACAGCGACGCGAGTGCTGGCGACGTGCTGCGCCGTCCTCTTCGCGGCCGGCTCCGCCCACACCGCCGACATCAGAGAGAACACCTATGTGTGGGACGAAGGCAGCAATCACTCGGGGTGGAAGGCGATCACGAACTACCCGAACGGCTACGTCATTGCCGGAACGAGGTTCTTCACGGCCGCGAGCACCAACATCTTCATCACCGGCTTCGACGATCTCAGCCAGCACCAATGGACCGTCACGCACCCGACGGCGCAACACGGCTTCACCCAGCTGACGACGTTCTGGAAGGCGTTCACCCACATCGGGCCACCGACCAATCCCAGCGGCTACTTCCTCGTCTCCTCGGGCACGCGCAACGGGTCGAACGAGTACTATACGTTGCAGACCGACAAGATCGGTCAGCGCACGCGGGAACGCTTCGGCCCGCTGCTCGACGGGCTCTCGTTCGGGGGTGCCAGCCAAGCGGTCGACGGCGGGTACATCGCCGTCGGCGCCACCAGCAGCGGAGGCGGCAACGTCGCGGTAGCGAAGTTCACGAAAGACGGCGAGCTCCAGTGGCAAAAGGTGCTGCCGTATCCGGGCTTCGCCTGGACGGTTCAGCCGGGCGCCGGTGGTGGCTACGTCGTCGGCAGCACCAACCGCCGCGCCACGCGCATCGACAACGCCGGCAACGAGCTCGGATCGGTCGTCGTCGACCTTCCGCTCTCTCCCGACGGGTCGGCGTACACGTACAGTGAGTTCGAAGAGATCACGCCGCTGGAGAACGGCACGGGCTTCATCATGACCGGCTCGGTGTTCAGCACCTCGACGAGCGGCGTCTACACCGCGCGTGTCGACTGGGCCGATACGGTCGCGTGGAGCAAGGTCAACGACGCCGCGGACACCTCCTCCGCACTCACCCCGGTCGCCTGGGCCAACAGCGCGGTCGAGATACGCCATCCGACGACGCGGGTGCGAGAGATCCTGGTCACCTGGCGAAAGGGCCCCGTCTCGGCCGGCGGTACGTTGTTTGCCGAGCGGATCAACCCGACGAATGGGGGCCAGCTGGCGATCGGCAGCTTGCTCAACACGATTCCCGTGCAGGAGGCGTTCACGGTGCGCCAGCCCTTCCTCGATCGCATCATCATTGCGGGCACGCGCGGCGGGTATGACAGCGTCTACTCGTACACGACCGACGTTCTCCCGTTCCCCACGCCGACGTCCACCAGCACGCCGACACCGTCGCCGACGTCCACGCCGTGAGCGCCGCCATGCCGAGACTGGAGCTTCCGACCATGCGACCACTCCTGTGCCTCGTCGTCTTCCTCGTGATCGCCGGCGTTTCCGAAGCCGGCACGATCACGAAGGCCAAAGTCGCGCAGAAGCTTTCCAACAAGGAGAGCTGCCGGGACGGGTTCTGCATCGTCACCCTGAAATTCACGCTGAAGACGACGCTCGAAGCGGACATCTCTCTTGCCGAGGCCGCCGGATTCCAGCCCGACACCGTCGTGCGCGGCAGCTTCCCGCTCGGCCCTTCCGGCTCCTTTCGGCTCACCGACGACCCGGGCTACGCGGCCGATGATACGTCCGCGAACATCAGCTCGACGACCGTGCTCAACGGCATCGCCTGGGAACGCACGATCAAGATGAGCTGGGACGGCGGAAAGTTGAAGCTCACGGTGGTCACGTCGGTGAACCAACCGCTGATTTCCCCTGCTCCCGTGGAGTGGGCAGGTGTGGCGAAGACGTCCGACACCAAAACCTCTGCCGGCGAACTGCTGATCACGTTTCTCGCCGACAATCTCGGCACGGAGTTCTTGCGGTTGGAGGCAACGGTCGCGACGAAGACCAAGGCGGCGAGAACGATCAAGACCACCGCGAAGGGCGTCACCGTCCTCGCCTCCAATCAATCGATCAACGGCGGGAAGCTCCTGCCGGAATAGCCCGCCGTCCGGGTCGACTACGGGACGGTGAGGTTCTCCCAGAGCTCGACGGGAGGACCCTGCCAATTGGCGCCCACCACGTCGAGGTCACCGTCGGTCCCGATGTCGGCGACGCGCACGTTGTGCGAGCCGTTCGTCGAGAGCACCTGAAGCCCCCAGGCAAGACCGCCGCGCGGCTCCGGCGGGAGCGGCCGGGAGCACGGACGCGAAGAACGCCGTCGCGAGCACGAGCATCAGGACGTGCGGCGTCACGCGCGGGTTCCTGCGGCGCGCGACCTCAGGGGACACCGCGAATCGGCCGGGTTCGTCGGACGATGATGCGACGCGCATGAGATCCTCCAATGCCGCGGAGACGCAGGCCAACCGGCTGCACTCCTGGGGTTCCTCGGGACGTTGCGTCCGAGACGTCCCGCCGTGCGCGCGGTGCGGCCATGAACAGGCCGCACCATGCTGCGCAGGAACGGTCGAGCTTCAGGACTTCGCGGCGGCGGGCTTTGCGACTTTCGCGTGCAGGGACGGGCCCGAATGATCCGCCATCAGGAACGTGGCGCGCGTCACCTCGACCACTTTCCGACAGCTCGGACATTTGGGCGTCATCGTGCTGCTCGAGACGCCTTGGAGATACGCGAGTGCGGTGCCGCAGTGCGGGCAGGGACCGAACCAACCGGTGGCCATTCGACTCTCCTTTCGGCGCGGCACGACGAGAGTCGCGATCACGACGAGTGCAGGCTCGGGAGGGGGTGACAGCGCGGAGTGCGCCGCTCCGTGGACCGTGCGTGAGAGCCGTGCGCGGGCGGACCAGAGAGCCGAAGGTCCTCTGACATAGCCTCTGAGCCCGGAAGGTACAATCCGCTCGTTCGAGGGCTCGCAGCACACCCATATAGGGAACGCCGACATGCCGCGCGCACGCCGCCGCGATCCATGCGCGCATGGGATAGCGGGTAGTGCCGCAGTTTGATGCTCGCGCGGCGGAGCACTCGGAAGGGTGCAGCAGCCGGGCGGGTCGGGGATGACTTCTACGGTCGCCGGATCGCTGCCACCCAGCGCAGAAAGCCCGCCGCAGCCTCGCTGGCTTGCGCACACGCGAGGTGCGGCTCCCCGAAACCATCCCCGACCCGCCCGCCGCCGACACCGCACGCAGACCGGGGCTCCGGTGCGTTCCAACAGGCACTACCGGATAGCGAGTACGATTGACGCCCCTCGGTCCACGCGCCATGCATGGAACCGTGAACCGGTCGACGACGGCCACCCCGCGCTATCTGTTCACCGGCCGCGGGGGCGAGATCGCGCGGCATCTGCCGAGTTTCGCCAAGCTCTATTGGCGCCTCTTCCGCGATCGGCGGGTAGCGCGCTCGCCGAAGGCCTTGCTCGTCCTGATCGCTCTCTATCTCTTGTCGCCGCTCGACATCGTGCCCGAGATGGTACCGGTCGTGGGCGCGCTGGACGATGTCGTGGTCGGGCTCGCCGGGCTCTGGCTTTTCGTCCGGCTCTGTCCCCCGCCGGTCGTCCGCGAGCACGTCAGCGCGATCGCGGCCGCAGGCGGCCGGCAACACGACGCGACCGCGAGCGAACCGCATGGCTAGATACGCGCTCCTCGCCGTCGCCCTCGTCATCCTCGCCGCCCTGGCACTCGTCGGGACGGTCAGCGGGCTGTTCCTCGACGCACTCTGGTTTCGGCAGCTCGGCGCGTGGGTGGTCTTTCGCACCACGCTCCTCGCCAAGCTCGCCTGCTTCGCCGCGACCTTCGCGGCGACCTTCGCAGTCGTCGCCGCGGTCGGTTTGCGGGCGGTCGGGCAAGTGCGGCAGGCGGGCGTGGTACGCGTCGTGTTTCGCCGGAGCGGCGACGGTCAGGCAACGCTGCCGGAATTGATCGCGCCACTCGCGGGCCGCCTTCCCTGGCGGGCGCTCGTGGTCGGCGTGGCGGCAGTGATGGCGACGCTCGCCGGCGTCGCGCAGGCGGCGCGCTGGGAGACCTATCTTCTCTGGTGGTACGGCGGCGCCTTCGGCGAGGTCGAGCCGGTCTTCGGGCGGGACATCGGCTTCTTCGTGTTCACCCTGCCGGCGCTCCACGCCATCGTGGGCGCGGCGGCCGCGAGCGTGGTCTTCGCGACCGTGCTCGCGGGCGCCGTCTTCTATCTCCACGGTGCGCTCGACGTCCGCCGCCCCGACGAGCTCACCGCGCCGCCGCTCGTCGGCACCGCCTCGCTCCTGCTCGCGGTCTATCTCGTGACGCGCGCGGCGGGCTATTGGCTCGGCCGTTACGACCTGCTCCTCGCCCCGTACGGCGCGGTGTTCGGTGCCGGCTACACGGTCAGCGCCGTGAAGCTGCCGTTACAGTGGCTGCTGGTCGCGACGTCGCTCGCCGGGGCCGGGCTCGCCGCGTCGAACCTCGCCGGGCGCGACTGGCGCCGGCCGGTGGCGGCGCTCGGCTTGACGCTGGCGGCCGGAATGGCGGCGTCCGTCTTGCCGGACGTGTACCAGCGCCTGCGCGTCCGCCCCGACGAGCTCCGCCTCGAGCGGCCGTATCTCGCCCACAACATCGCCATGACGCGGCGGGCGTACGGCCTCGACCGCATCGCGGCGCGCCCGTTTCCCGCGGCGCAGACGCTCGACGCCGCCGCCATCGCGCGGAACGCCGCGACCTTCGAGAACGTCCGCTTGTGGGATCCGCAGCCGCTCCTCGACGCCTACCGCCAGCTGCAGCTGATTCGCCTCTACTACGAGTTCCACGACGTCGACGTCGATCGCTACGACCTCCCCGACGGCCGCCGGCAGGTCATGCTGGCAGCGCGCGAGATCAATTCCGCGCTGCTTCCCGAGAACGCCCGGACCTGGGTGAACCAGCGCCTGCAGTTCACCCACGGCTTCGGCGCCGTGATGAGCCCGGTCACCGAGCTCGAAGGCGAGGGCCTCCCGACGTTCTTCCTGCAGGACATCCCGCCCCAGTCGCGCGTCGGACTGCAGGTCGACCAGCCGCGCATCTATTTCGGCGAGAAGACCGACGACTACGTGGTCGTGAACGCCGAGGCCGAAGAGTTCGACTACCCGAAGGGCGACGAGAACGTTTCCAACGTCTACACGGGCGCCGACGGCATCCACCTCGGCTCGCGCCTGCGGCGCGCGGTGTTCGCGTGGCACTTCGGAGACATCAATCTCCTGTTGTCGGGCAACCTGCGGGCCGAGAGCCGCATCCTCTTCCGGCGCTCGCTCACGCAGCGGATCGGCAGGCTCGCGCCCTTCCTGCGTCTCGATCGCGATCCCTATCTCGTCGTGACCGGCGGGCGCCTGGTGTGGATGCAGGACGCGTACACGACCGCGCGCACGTTCCCGTACGCCGAGCCGGTGCGGGGCCTCGGCATCAACTACATCCGGAACCCGGTGAAGATCGTCGTGGACGCGTACGACGGGACGGTCGCCTTCTTTGCGCTCGATCCCGACGAGCCGGTGCTCGCCGCGTATGCGCGCATCTTTCCCGGGCTCTTCCGGCCGTTCGCCGAGATGTCGGCCGACCTCCAGCAGCACATCCGGTACCCGGAGGACCTCTTCCTGGTCCAGACCGACCTGTACCGCACCTACCACATGACCAACCCGGACGTGTTCTACAACAAGGAAGA
>JANNPN010000065.1:0-12472 GCA_031400185.1 Polyangiaceae bacterium | reverse complement strand
CACGCGCGAACCAGCAGCAAGCAGGTCGCTCAAAAAGGTCGAGATGCTAGGCGCGAGGGAGCGAGCGCGGAGGCATAGCGGAGCTATGCCGCACAAGCGAGTCGACCGAGCAACGACGCAGATCGGCCTTTTTCAGCGACCTGCGCTAGTGCGAGGTGAAGAAGGTTTGTAGGGCAGTGTTCGTGGCCTCCGGGTCCTCGAGCGCGGGGCTGTGGCCCGCGCCCGGGATCACCACGAGCTCGGCCCCGATGCCGTCGGCGAGCTGACGCGCGTGGTGCATCGGGAAGACCTTGTCCTCGTCGCCGGCGAGCACGAGCGTCGGCGCCTGGATCTTGCCGAGACGGTCGAACGTGTCGTGCACGAGGTCGGCGTCGACCTGCCGGCAGTAGCCCTCGGCGGTCTGCGGATTCGGCGCCGCGAGCAGCAGCTGCAGCATGGCGGCGACGCCGATCGCATTGAGAAACGTGTGGCCGACGCCGGTCAGGAGCACCGCCTCGGTGAACGCCGCGGCGTCGACGGTCGTTCGGAGGCGCTTCCACGTGCGGAAGAGGGCGCGCGTGTACTCGTCGTTCCGCGCCCAGCTTCCGATCAGGTTGAGCGTGCGCACGCGGTCGGGGGACATGAGTGCGAGCTCCTGCGCGATGGCCCCGCCGAGCGAGTGACCGACGACGTGCGCGGCCGGGAGATCGAGCGCCGCGAGCAGCCCGTCGACGTCTGCGGCCAGGTCGCGCGGAGTGTAGGCCGCGGTCGCCAACGAGCTCTCGCCGACGTCGCGGTTGTCGATGGTGATGCAGCGGTAGTGGTCGGCGAAGGCGGCGACCTGCGGACCCCAGACGGTACGATCGAGACTGGTGCCGCTGAGGAACACGACGACTTCGCCGTCTCCGACCTCGTCGTAAGCGAGCTGGATCGCGCCGACGGTGACCTTCGGCATGCGCTTACGACGGCTCGCCGGCCGACGCGGGCGCGGCGGTGGCGACGGGACGCGTGCGGAGGGTCTCGGCGACCGGGGCCACCGCCTTCATGATCATGTCGAGCCGCGCGGCCTCCGGCCCCACCACGCCGACCAGCACGCGTTCGTACTCGTCGAGCGCCGCCGCGAGCTCGTCGGTCTTGTCGGGCTGGATGCCCTGGTCGCCCGGAGTCAGCGTCGCGTTGATGCGGTCGGCGATGCCCTCGAGCGTCTTCTCCTGCTCCTCGCTGACGGCGCGGGTCACGGACTCCGCCCACACGGTATGGAACGCGATCGTCGCCGGCACCTGGCGGCGGAGGCCGCCGCTCAGGTTGTAGAGTCGGTCGGCGAGGAGCTCCGGCGTCGCCGGACGACGGCGCGAAACGAACGCGTTCAGCTGGACGAGGCGCTCGTAGAGCTTTCCGTAGCCCATGCGGTCGGCGACGATGCCGACGGCCTGGCGCATCTCTTGTCCGGTCGGGTTGGCCATGGCGGGAAGCGTTGCGGGCGCTGGTTTCCCGGTTTTGATGCGCGGAGTCAAGTGTGTGTGCGCGCGCGCGACGCGAAGGGCAGCTCGCCGGGCCGGGTGCTACGACTCGCCGAGAAGCTCCGCGGCGGGTATCGGAGTCTCGGGCGGCACGATGCTCGCCGCGCGCAGCGCCCGCGTGGCGACGCGGGCAAGCACGATGCTGACCGCGAGCGTCGCGACGAGACCGAGGACGGTCGCCGTCCAGTACATGGCGTCGTGAGGGACGGGGGCGCCGCTCGCGAGGGCCGCGACGTCGCCGAGGAGCCGGCCGTAATAGACGTAGAGGAACGCGCCCGGGAGCATCGCGAACGACGCGATCAGGTAGTCGACGAAGCGGATGCGGGTGAGACCGAGCGCGTAGTTCAGCACGTTGAAGGGAATCGCGGGCGAGAGTCGCAGCATCGTGACGATGCGGCGCCCTTGCAATGCGACGGTGCGGTCGAGCACGCCGAAGCGGAGCGAGCGCGCGAGGCGCGGCTCGATCCACGGGCGCGCGACCGAGCGCGCGAGCCAGAACGACGCGACCCCGCCCAGGACCTCGCCGACGAACGCGTAGACCGTGCCGGCACCGAGCCCGAAGATCACGCCCGCCGCCATCGTCATCAGCGCGCCCGGGACGAACACGATCGTGAGCACGACGTAGCCGGCGACGTAGGCGACGGGCGCCCACGCGCCTTGCGCGGCGACCCAGGCGGCGAACCGCGGGATCTCGCCGCCGGCGGCCCGCACGAGGGCCACGACGGCGACGATCACGACGAGGGCGAACGCCGTCCGGATCAGGAGGGCGGCGGTGACGAACCCCGGCGCCGGACCGTGGGCATGGAGCATCGCGTCGGGCGGCGCCACATGGACGCGCTAGCGTACGGCGCGGACTTTCGCCACCGCGACCCGCGCGCGCGGCCACGGCTTCGAACGGTCGGCCGTGCGAGGCCCGGGGCGACGGTCCCGCCGGCTACCGCCGGCGGTGCGCCCGCGCGAAGGTCGGCGGCATCGGGCTGTCGAACTCCACGCGCGCACCCGTGCCGGGGTGGACGAAACCCAAGAGCGTCGCGTGCAGGCAGAGCCGGCGGATGGGGTCGGTCGTCGCGTGGTACGTCCGGTCGCCGACGACGGGGTGGCCGAGTGCCGCGAGTTGGACGCGGATCTGATGGCGGCGGCCGGTGCCGAGCGTCACGTCCAACAGGGTCGTCGCGAGGCCGCGGTCGCGGACGCGGTAGCGCGTCACTGCGACGCGCCCGTCCACGTCGGTTGGACGGGCGCGCCTCACTCGGAGGGCCTTGCTCTGCACGATGCGATCCTCGAGCGTGCCGGCGTCGGAAGCGACGCGGCCCTCGACGACGGCGACGTAGCCGCGCGTCACGGTGCGGGCCGCGAACTGCGACTGCAGGTCGCGCTTCGCGGCGGCCGACTTCGCGAGCACGAGGAGACCCGAGGTCTGGCGGTCGAGGCGGTGGACGATGAGCGGCCGTCCGGGCGGGCGCTTCGAGCCGAGGTAACTGAACACGAGACGATAGGCGGTCCGTTCCTGCTCGGACTCGGTCGCGATCGTGAGCAGGTCGGCCGGCTTCTCGATCACGAGGAGATGATCGTCCTCATGGACCAGCGTGAGCGGATGGCCGAGCTTTACGCGCGCGACGGTTTCGGCACCGAGCCCCACGCGGGCGCCGTCGGCGATCTGCGCACGGCCGTCGCGGATCACCTCGCCGTCGACGGTCACCCGTCCGCGCGCAAGCCAATCCTTTCGGCTGACGCCCGAAGCATCGGGGAAGAGCGCCTGGAGGCGCGCGGCGAGCGTCGTCATACGCGCTTCCTAGCATCGATCGCGGGGCTCCGCTTTCCGCACCCACCCACGCGTCTCTGGCATCGAAAGCACCGTGACGCGAGGCCCGTCCGTCAGGATCCTGACCTCGCCGACCTGGACGCTCGGTCGATTGCTCCTCCCGCGTGCTCGCGTTCACGCTAGTATCGAGGTCGCGGTGACGGGGGTCGGAGGTGGCGCGGCGGCGGGAGTGGTCGGCATGCGGGCCGGCACCGTTGATCAGCTCCCCTCGGCTTCGAGGCCCGAACGATGGTACGGGATTCGAACGGGCGCGCGCTCCGCGTGCTCGCCGACTGAGCCACCCGAGGAGGGGACGCGTGGACACGACCGCCAGGGCCGAGGCGACGCGCCTCGACGAAGACGCGCAACGGATCCTCAACTGGAAGCGTTGGGGACCGTACCTCTCGGAGCGCCAGTGGGGCACGGTGCGCGAGGACTACTCCGAGGGCGGGGCGGCCTGGGACTACTTCCCGCACGACCACGCGCGGAGCCGCGCGTATCGCTGGGGCGAGGACGGCCTCCTCGGCATCTGCGACCGCGAATGCCGGCTCTGCTTCGCGCTGGCACTCTGGAACGGCCGCGACCCCATCCTGAAGGAGCGGCTCTTCGGCCTCGCGGGTCCCGAGGGCAACCACGGCGAGGACGTGAAGGAGCAGTACTTCTACCTCGACTCGACCCCGACCCACTCGTACATGAAGGCGCTCTACAAGTATCCGCAGACGGCCTTTCCGTACGCAGAGCTCGTCGCCGAGAACCGGCGCCGCGGGCTCGAAGATCCGGAGTACGAGCTCGAGGACACCGGCGTCTTCGACGAGCAGCGCTATTTCGACGTGACCGCCGAGTACGCGAAGGCGGGCCCGAACGACGTGCTGGTGCGGATCACGATCGCGAATCGCGGGCCGGAGGCCGCACGGCTCGACCTCTTGCCGACGCTCTGGTTCCGCAACACGTGGGCATGGGGCCGGACGGGCGAGGGCTATTGGCCGAAGGGTAAAATCACCAAGGTCTCCGACGGTGTCGTCGAGGCCGCGCACCCGTCGCTCGAACGCATGCGCTTCTGGGTCGAGAGCCACGACGGCGCGGCCCCCGAGCTGCTCTTCACGGACAACGAGACCAATGGCGAGCGCTTGTTCGACAGCCCGAGCGCGACCGCGTACGTGAAGGATGCCTTCCACGCGTTCGTGATCGAGGGCAAGCGCGACGCCGTGAACCCCGCCTGCTTCGGCACGAAGGTCGCGGCCCACTACACGCTCGACGTGCCGGCGCGGAGCGCCGTCACCGTCCGCATGCGCCTCGCGTCGACCGATGAGGCGCCGCGGACACCGTTCGGCTCGGACTTCGAGCGCATCTTCGACGAGCGCATCCGCGAGGCCGACGCCTTCTACGCGGGCCGCGCGCCGACCAACATCGACACCCGGGAGCTGCAGGTCGTCCGCCAGGGCTACGCGGGGCTGCTCTGGAGCAAGCAGTACTACCACTACGTCGTCCGCGACTGGCTCGACGGCGATCCCGGGCAACCGGCGCCCCCCGCGGCGCGCCGCGAGGGGCGCAACCACGACTGGCGCCACCTCTACAACCGCGACGTCATCTCGATGCCCGACAAGTGGGAGTACCCGTGGTACGCGGCGTGGGACCTCGCGTTCCACATGATCCCGTTCGCAAACATCGACCCGGTGTTCGCGAAGGAGCAGCTCGTGCTGATGTCGCGCGAGTGGTACACGCACCCGAACGGCCAGACGCCCGCGTACGAGTGGGCGTTCTCGGACGTGAACCCGCCGGTCTCGGCATGGGCCGCGTGGCGCATCTACAAGATGACCGGCCAGCGCGGCGCCCGCGACCGGCTCTTCCTCTCGCGCATCTTCCAGAAGCACCTGCTGAACTTCACCTGGTGGGTGAACCGGAAGGACGTCGAAGGGAAGAACCTCTTCAGCGGCGGTTTCCTCGGCCTCGACAACATCGGCGTCTTCGACCGCTCGCGGCCCTTGCCGACCGGCGGCCACCTGGAGCAAGCCGACGGCACGGCCTGGATGGCGTTCTACTGCACGACCATGCTGTCGATGGCGATCGAGCTCGCGCGCGACAACCCGGCGTGCGAGGACCTGGCATCGAAGTTCTTCGAGCACTTCATCGCGATCGTCGACGCCATGAACAGCTTCGACGGCCACGGGCTCTGGGACGACCAGGACGGCTTCTACTACGACCAGCTGCACCTCCCGGACGGCAACATCCCGCTGCGCGTGCGCTCGATGGTCGGCATCATCCCGCTCTTCGCGGCCGAGAACCTCGAGGCCGACGTCGTCGCGAGCCTCCCCGGGTTCGCGAAACGGATGCGCTGGCTCGTCGAGAACCGCCAGGACCTCGCGAAGTACATCTCGTACTTCGAGTCGCCCGGCGACCACGGCCATGGCCACCGGCTGCTCGCGATCCCGTCGCGCGACCGGCTCGAACGGGTCCTCAAGTACGTCCTCGACGAGAACGAGTTCCTGTCGCCGTACGGGATTCGTTCGATGTCGCGCTACCACCGCGAGCATCCCTACGTCCTGCACGCCGGCGGCGAGGAGCATCGGGTGGTCTACACGCCGGGCGAGTCCAACACCGGCCTCTTCGGCGGCAACTCGAACTGGCGCGGCCCGATCTGGATGCCGCTCAACTATCTCCTGGTCGAGGCCCTCGAGCGTTATCACCATTTCTACGGCGACGGATTCACCGTCGAGTGCCCGACGGGCTCAGGCAACCGCATGACGCTGTCGCAGGTCGCGCGCGAGCTGGCCCGCCGGCTCACCAACCTCTTCCTTCCCGACGCGACCGGGAAGCGCCCGTGCCACGGTGACGACCCGCGCTTCCGCGACGACCCCGCCTGGAAGGACCTGCTCCTCTTCCACGAGTACTTCGACGGCGACACCGGACGCGGCGTCGGCGCGAGCCACCAGACGGGGTGGACCGCTTTGGCGGTCCGCGGCATCGAATACTTGGCACGCCGAGACGCGCAGGATGCGGAGGCCAAGCCCGCCGCGTGAGCTCCGCCGTCCCGGGTCGCCACGAGCGGATGAGTCGAGCATAGCGCAGGTCGAAGGAGAGCCGAGTCATGAAAGCCGTGGCCATCTACCCCGGATCCCGCGAGGTGAAGCTGATCGACGCGCCCGAGCCGCGGCTCGCCGGCAGCGCCGACGTGCGCCTCCGCATCCTCGACGTCGGGATCTGCGGTTCCGACAGGGAGCTCTGCGCGTTCAAGTACGGGACCCCGCCCGCGGGCAGCGATCATTTGGTGATCGGGCACGAGTCGCTCGGCGAGGTCGTCGAGGTCGGATCCGGGGTGTCGCGGCTCCGCGTCGGCGACCTCGTGGTGCCGATGGTGCGCCGGCCGTGCCCGCACGCCGCCTGCCTCGCCTGCAGTGCCGACCGTCAGGATTTCTGCTTCACGGGCGACTACACCGAGCGCGGCATCAAAGAGCGCCACGGGTTCATGACCGAGTACGTCGTCGACGACGAGCGCTTCATGAACGTCGTGCCGCGCGCGCTCCGCGACGTCGGCGTGCTGGTCGAGCCGCTCACCATCGCCGAGAAGGCGCTCGCGCAGATCCAGGTGGTGCAGCAGCGGCTGCCGTGGGCGTGTCCCGCGCCGGCGGGCACGCGCGGCGCGGGCTGCCATCGCGCGGTGGTCCTCGGCGCCGGCCCGGTCGGCATCCTCGGCGCGATGGCGCTCGTCGCCGACGGCTACGAGACCTTCGTGTACTCGCGCGGCGGCGGCGACAGCCCGCGCGCCCGCGTCGTCGCGGCGATCGGCGCGACGTTCCTGGACGCGGAGCGCGTCGCGCCGGCCGACCTTCCGCAACGGGTCGGCGCGATCGACGTCGTCTACGAGGCGACGGGCGTCTCCGCGCTCGCGTTCGACGTGCTGCCGCTGCTCGGCACGAACGGGGTTTTCGTGTTCACCGGTGTTCCGGGCCGTGCGCCCGCGCCGCGCCAGATCGACACCGACGGCCTCATGCGGAACCTCGTGCTGCAGAATCAGGTCGTGCTCGGCTCGGTGAACGCCAGCCGCGCCGACTTCGAGGCGGCGATCCGCGACCTCACGACCTTCAAGGAGCGCTGGCCGGACACGCTCGCGGCGCTCATCACCGGTCGCTTCTCCATCGACGCCTTTGCCGGGCAGCTCCTCGCGCCGCCTGCCGACGCGATTAAGAATGTCATCGCGCTATCCTGACGACGCCGAGTGGCTCGAAGCCGACGGCCTCGGTGGGTTCGCCTCGGGCACCGTGTCCGGGACGCGGACGCGGCGCTACCACGCGCTCCTGCTCGCCGCGACGACGCCACCGACCGGCCGTGTCGTGCTGGTGAACGGCTTCGACGCCTGGGCCGCCGTCGGCGACCGTCAGGAGGCGCTCAGCTCGCAGTGCTACGCGCCCGCCGTCGTGCATCCCGACGGCGCACGCCGCATCGTCGACTTCACGCCGGAGCCGTGGCCGCACTGGACCTACCGCCTCGACGACGGAACCCTGATCGAGCAGGAGATTGTCGCTCGGCATGGATCGCCGCTCGTGCTGGTCGCGTGGCGGCTCGTGTCGAGCGGGTCGGTCGTCGCGCCGGGGGCGTCGGCGCCGGTGGCGCTCACCGTGCGTCCGTTCCTTTCGGGGCGCGACTACCACGCGCTCCATCACGAAAACCCGAGCTGCGACTTCGCGGCGCGGGTCGACGGCGCGCGCGTCGCGTGGCGGCCCTATGCCGGGATTCCCGGCGTCGTCGCGATCAGCAACGGACGCTACACGCACGAGCCCGACTGGTACCGCCGCTTCGCCTATGCGGAAGAGCAGGCGCGCGGCCTCGATGGCGTCGAGGACCTGGCGGCGCCTGGTACGTTTCGCTTCGAGCTCGCGAGCGAAGAGGCGGTGCTGCTGTTCGCCGTGGACGGCGACGCGTCCGACGCGGACGTCGGACGTTCCGCCGTGGCCTGCGCGCGCGAGCTCCGCGCCGTCGAGCGCCGCCGCCGCGCCGCGTTCCCGAGCCGGCTCGAGCGGAGCGCCGATGCGTACGTCGTTGCGCGCGGCGCCGGCAAGACGATCGTCGCCGGCTACCCGTGGTTCACCGACTGGGGCCGCGACACGTGCATCGCGCTCCGCGGGCTCTGCCTCGCGACCGGCCGCTTCGACGACGCGCGCGGGATCCTGCTCGCATGGGCCGACGCCGTTTCGGACGGCATGCTGCCGAACCGTTTCCCCGACCGCGGCGACGTGCCCGAGTACAACGCGGTCGATGCGGCGCTCTGGTTCGTGATCGCGGCGCACGAGTACGTCGGCATGCGCGCGCACGCCGGCGAGCTCGTGCCCGCCGACGAGCAGCGTCGCCTGCGCGAGGCGATCGAGGCGATCCTCGGCGGCTACACCGCGGGCACGCGCTACGGCATCCGGTGCGACACGGACGGGCTCCTCGCCGCCGGGGCGCCCGGCGTGCAGCTCACGTGGATGGACGCGAAGGTTGGCGACTGGGTCGTGACGCCGCGGATCGGAAAGCCCGTCGAGGTACAGGCGCTGTGGCTCAACGCGCTGGAGGTCGGGAGCCGCTTCTCGGAGCGGTGGCAGGCGCTTCGCGCGCGCGGCCAGGCGAGCTTCCGGGCGCGCTTCTGGAACGAGGAGGCGGGCGGCCTCTTCGACGTCGTCGACTGCGATCACCGACCCGGAGTCGTCGACGCGGCCTTTCGTCCGAATCAGATCTTCGCCGTCGGCGGCTTGCCGCTGGCGCTCCTCGATGGCGCGCGCGCGCGGCGGCTCGTCGACACGGTCGCGGCCCGGCTCTGGACGCCGCTCGGCCTCCGCTCGCTCGCGGTCGGCGAGCCCGGCTACGTCGGGCGGTACGCGGGCGGCGTCCGCGAGCGCGACGGCGCGTACCATCAGGGCACCGTGTGGCCGTGGCTTCTCGGTGCGTTCGTCGAGGCGTGGGTGCGCGTCCGCGGCGCGAGCCCCGCGGCCAAGCGCACCGCGCGCGAGCGCTTCCTCCTGCCGCTCTTCCGCCACCTCGACGATGCCGGCGTGGGGCACGTGTCGGAGATCGCCGACGGCGACCCGCCCCACGCGCCGCGCGGGTGCCCGTTCCAGGCCTGGTCGGTCGGCGAGGCGCTCCGCCTCGACCGCGTCGTGCTCGCCTAGCGAAGCGGCTCCGTGTCCTCAAAATCGCTTGCCGATCCGCACCGTCGCTGGTACGTAGCGGGCGGCATGCGGATCGCGGTTGCGGTGGTCGTGGGCATCGTCCTGTCGGCGTGCGTCCTTGGCGGGAGTGTCGCCCGCGCCGAGGAGCCGCGTCGCGAGCGCAGCGAGAACTGCCTCGAGACCTGCAACTTCTACTTCGACAAGTGTCAGCAGAAGCAGGGATCGAAGAACGACGGGCGCTGCAACATCGACGTCGTGCGCTGCAAGAACGAGTGCCCGTTCGTCACGATCGAGGAGCCCGCGGTTCCGACCGCGAAGAGCCACCAGCGTTGCATCGACGCCTGCACGCTCGACTTCAAGAAGTGCACGGGGAAGGCCGAGAACAAGCGCGGCGGAACCTGCTCCGCAGACAACGTGCGCTGCGCGCAGGCGTGTCCGAAGCCGCCGCCGCCGCCGCCCGAGATGGTCGCCGTGCCGCCGCCGCCGGGATCACCACCCGGGACGCCGCCTCAGATCGTTCCCGCGCCCGCGCCGACTGCGCGGCCGAAGCGCGCCGTGCGCGTCGAGGGCGCCGCGGCGCCCGCACCCGTGACCGCGACACCGGTGTACGTTCCGCTGCCGGTTGCCCGTCCCACCTCTGCGACCGTCCCGAGCGCACGCAGCGAGGCGGTCGCCGAGCCCGCCGCGGCGCCCGTCGAACCGAGTAGGGACGCTGCGCGCGCAACGCCCGAGGAGCGCGGATTCTTCGGGACGCTCAAATGCTTCTTCGTCGCCTGCGAGAAGGCGGGCTCGACGCCTTGCCTCACGCAATGCAACGCGGCGTACGACGAGTGCCACATGCGCGAGTCGAAGCGCGGCGGCGAATGCAACACGCGGCTCATGAACTGCCGCCAGGGCTGCAGCGCCGCCGACGCCGGTCGCTAGACCGCCGACTCCTCGCGCTGCGAGACGTCCGTCGCGCCGTCCTTGTCGAGGATCTCGCGGACGTGCGCCTGCTGCATGACGCTTTCGGTGTGCACCGAGATGAGGAGGTTCCCGTCCCGAAGCTTGTCCTCGTAGAGCTTCGCCTCGAACTCCGGCACCGCGTAGCCGATCAGCGCACCCGAGACGCCACCGACGGTCGCGCCGGCGGCGGCCGCGCTCAGCGCCGCGACGATCGGCCCTGCGGCGACGAGCGCGCCGAGCCCAGGCACCGCGATCGCCCCGACGCCCGATAGCCATCCGAGCGCGCCGCCGAGCAGGGCGCCGGTGCTGGCTCCGGCCGAGGCGCCCTCGGGGGCCTTCGTGTGCGGCTCGTGCCGGAACTCGTGCGTACCCGAGCGGTCGGGAAAGAGGATCGAGATTCCCGAGCTCGGAAACCCCGCGTCGCGAAGATCGGCGACGATGCGCTCGGCGCGGGCCGTGCTGTCAGCTATGCCGAAGACTGCCTGGGCCATGGCGCCGCGCCTCAGTCGTCGTTTTCGTCGTCGTCGTGCTCGTGCGTGACGACGGTATCGGTTCGCTTCTCGACCATGGGGCGCTCCTTCACGATCCGCTCCTCGACGACGCGTTCCTTCACCTCGGGCACGGGGACCACCTCGACCGAACGCGTCTCCGTTTCGTAGGTTCGCTTCTCGATGATGGTCTCTTCGGCGTACGCGAGCGCCGTGACCGCGCATATGGCGCCGGCGGCAAGCATGACGGTGCAGATCGAACGCATGAGCATCGAATCCTCCGTTGATAAGTCAGGGTAATGGGTTCAGGCCGCGTCGGCGTCCGACTCGGCGTAGGCCGTGGGTTGGAGTGTCACGTCGTTGATGAGGCGCCGGACACCGACGACGTCGACTGCGAGCGCAAAGGCCGCGTTGCAGGCAACGGCATCGCGCGCCCCGCCGGTCAGGCGAACGACGCCGTCGTAAACGCTGTCGACGACGATGATGCTGCCCCGGAGCTCACGCGCGGTCCGGAGCCGAGCGGTCACCGCGGTGCGAATCTCCGCGTCGGTCGAGCCGCTGCGAAGACACTGGTCGCCGCGGATGCGAAGCTGGTTCGATATGCCCACCACGCCCGGCACCCGGCGTGCGGCTCGTTCGACGGTGTCACTAGTCTCGCGGCTCGGGACGTCGCCGGTGAGGATGATTTTCGACCGGAACGCCTCGACGTTGACGTGCCCCGCGGCGGAGCCGGCTTCCGCCAGCACAGTGAAGCGGGCGCGCGCGGCGAGCCACGCGTCGCGGAACGGCCGGAAGATCGCGACCGCGAGCGAGTCCGACTCGGATCCCGGCTGACCCGGGCTATGCACGTCGCTATGCACGTCGATCGCTGGCACGGTGGGTAGCCAGGGCACGATCCGTGCCAGGGTTTGGCGACGATCTGCGGGGTCTCGGGCCGCAGACGCCGTGTCAGCACTACACGCGCTGTAATTTTTTCCGCGCGAACGGAGCGGCAGCGCGCAGGAACAGACGAGAAATCCGGAGCGTCGAACTCACGTCGCAAGGCATGACGCTTGCTCAAGTGGAGGATCGCAATGACGAATCGAGCTCTCAGTCCGGCGGATGAGTCGCATTCCATCGTAGGGAACCATGTCCCGTCCGAGCCGAGCGCCATCTCAGCAGCCGAGCGCGCGGTCGAAGCCGCGCAACGGATCGTCGTCGAGCGGCTCGAGCTCATGCGGCTGGAGCTCGTCGACGCGCTCGAGCGGCTGGTGTTGCGCGCTGGCCTCGGCCTCGCCGCCGGGTTCGTCACCATCCTCGGATGGTGCGGCCTCGCAGTCGCGCTCGTAGTCGTGTTGGCCGAACACATGCCGCTCGCCGCGAGCATTGCGATCGTCGCGGGAACGCATGTGCTCCTGGGGATCGTGCTCGGCGTCGCGTCGGCGTCGTTGACCAAGAGGAAGACCACGTGAACGACATTGAAGCCAGCATCGTAACCGACGAAGTTCCCGTCCACGATGAGAAGGAAATTCTCCGCCAATCGATCGAACGCAGCGAGGCGGACCTGCGCGAGGCGGTCGAAGACCTGACGACCGCCGTCAAGAACGACATCACGCTCGG
>JANNPN010000038.1:0-5489 GCA_031400185.1 Polyangiaceae bacterium | reverse complement strand
CAGACCCCGCGCGACGCGATGCGCGCGGAGCCAGGCGCGCGGCAAACATATCGGCGCGCTGTAACAGCCGGGCGGCGCGTTGTGCCGGGCTGTGTTCGCCCAAAGGCCCCGCCACCCTCAGGTGGTGATCACGCACGGCTTCCAGCCAGTCTGGATCCTGCACGCCCATTTTTTCCAGTAGCGCCAGGGACAATGCCGGGTGCTGTGTGATCGCCTGGCGCTGCGCCGCTGTCGGGGGGTCCATCTGTGCAGCAAGCTGGTCCTGCAATCCCGTCATGCCGATGTTCATGGTGAGCGCAGCCTTGCATACCGTGTCTTCCAGCGCTTGTGGCCAGCCCAGCACTTCGCGCGCAGCCAGACCACAGATGACACTGACCAGCATCGCATGGGTGGCGCTGTACAGGTTGATCTCACTGTACTTGCGTCACGCGCTTGACGAAGATCGCACGTCGGCGCGCAAGCTCTATCCCGAGTGATCATCCTCCTCGACGCCGGCCCGCTTGGTATGGTGTCGAATCCTAGGGCCACCGACGCGCACAAGCGGGCATCACTGTGGATGCGCTACGTCATGCGGAGTGGGCACCGACTGGTGATTCCTGAGATTGCAGACTACGAGGTCCGTCGCGAATTGTTGCGCGGCAACAAGCAGGAGAGCATTGCTCGTCTGAATCTCCTGCGGACGGGCTTGGAGTACTTACCCATCACTACACCCGCGATGGAACAGGCCGCAGTGTTCTGGGCGCAGTCACGACAGCAAGGGCTACCCACGAGCCACGACGCGGCACTCGATGGCGACGCCATCTTGGCGGCGCAGGCTGCGACGCATCCCGAGGGTGGCGAAAACGTGGTGATCGCAACGACCAATGTCGATCACCTCGCGCGATTCGTGCCCGCAAAACTGTGGCACGAGATCTCGTAGCTGATCCGGCTACTTCTCCCAGCGGGCGCGCGCAGCCTTCATTGCGATAGCCTTGCGCTTGGTCGCGCCGAGCTTCTTCGCCCGCGCCTTCCCGCCCGCGAGCCCCCCGCGCCGCATGTGCTCCTTCGCTGGGTCGCGCTGGTTGTCCTCTACCTCGCCGGTCGCAATCCGCATGATGTGGACCGCGTTCCCGATCACGTCGGCGGGTCGCTTCTCACCCTTGGGGCCTTTCGGCATCGAGGCGGACAGTAGCACGAGAGCCCGATTGCGGCGTCGGGAATCAAACTGAGGCGCTACCACGCGGGCGCGGTCGTTGCGTCGCCGCGTGCACGCTGGCAAGGGTGCGCGCATGGCGCATCGGGTCGTCGTCTGGGGCACGGGGAACGTCGGGAAGGCGGCGCTCCGCACGGTGATCGCCGATCCGGCGCTGACGCTGGTCGCGGTCGTCGTCTCGCACGCGGCGAAAGTGGGACGCGACGCCGCCGAGCTCTGCGGCCTGACCTCGCCGACTGGCGTCGCCGCGACGGATGACAGTGCCGCCGTACTCGCGGCCAAGCCCGACGCCGTCGCGTACTGTGCGTCCGGCGACTTCCGGCCCGACGCCGCGCTCGACGACGTCGAGCGCTGCCTCCGCGCCGGCGCGAGCGTGGTCTCGACCGCGCTCTATCCGTTCTACGACCCGACGGGCGCGCCCGACGACCTCCGGCGCCGCATGGAGGACGCGTGTCGGATCGGCGGCGCGTCGCTCTTCGTGAGCGGCATCGACCCCGGTTGGATCAACGACGTCATGCCGTTGCTTCTCTCCGGACTCTGTCAGGAGATCGACGAGATCCGCGCCTTCGAGATCTTCAACTACGAGCTCTACGCGCAACCGGACGCGGTGCGCTTCCTCGTCGGGTTCGGGCAGCCCCTCGACTACGTGCCGCCGATGGTGGCGCCCGGCATCCCGACGATGGTCTGGGGCGGCCAGCTGCGGCTCATCGCGCGCGGGCTCGGGCTCGCGCTCGACGAGATCCGCGAGGTCGTCGAGCGCCGGCCGCTCGAGCGCGACGTCGAGAACCGCCTCGGGACGTTCGCGGCGGGCGGGCAGGGTGCGCTCCGCTTCGAGGTCCAAGGGTGGATCGGCGGCAAGCCGCGGCTCGTGATCGAGCACGTGACCCGCATCACCGACGACATCGCGCCCGATTGGCCGAACGTCCGCGGCGGCAGCGCGCACGGCGTGCGGATCACCGGCAAGCCGTCGCTGGAGCTCACGATCGAGGCGCAAGACGAGGACGGCGACCGCGCCGGGGGCGGCAATGCCACCGCGGCCGCCCGCATCGTGCACGCGATCCCGTTCGTCTGCGCCGCGGAGCCGGGATTGCTCGACGCGCT
Organism: Polyangiaceae bacterium; assembly: GCA_031400185.1. Classification (GTDB taxonomy): domain Bacteria; phylum Desulfobacterota; class Binatia; order UTPRO1; family UTPRO1; genus UTPRO1. Next base: position 3,196 of record JANNPN010000038.1, on the reverse strand, counting down.
GGCGGTCCCGCTGCCGGTCGGACGCGGGCTCCTCAAGGTCTGACGCCGATCGCGACCCTGGACGCGCTGCCCTGCGCGTCAGCGCTGCGTGCGGCTGCGGGCTTTCGGTTTGGCGGCGCGCGGGGCCGGCTTGCCGTCGTCGCCGTCGGCGCTCGCCATCTGCGTCGCGTCGATCTGCCGGTGCAGCTGCAGAATCGTGTCGACGTACGCGTCGGAGCGGTTGTACGCCCAGATGACCCGCCGCCGCTCCGCCGCCGAGAGATCGGCGCGCCAGCCGTTGCCCGCGAGGAAGCGCGCGCACGACGCGGCGGCGTCGTCCATGTCGTAGAGGCTCACCCGACCGTCGCCGTTCCCGTCGACGCCGAAGCGGAGGTAGCTCGTCGGGAGGAACTGCGGGAAGCCGAATGCGCCGGCACCCGAGCCCGCCATGTCGTGCGGGTCGACGCCGAGCTTCTCCTGCATCGTGAACAGGCCGCGCACCTCGGGGTAGAAGGTACGCTCGAGGTAGGCGCCGCGCTCGCGGGTCTGCACGGCGAGCGCCGGGTCGGGCGGGTCGCCGGCGTTGCGCTCGATGTTCCAGGCGAGGTTCGCGGGCTCGTTCGCCATCGCGAGCCGGGCGAGGCGGAACAGGACGGGGCTCGATCCCGTCGTCCGTCCGCAGGCGCTCTCGACGTGGACGATGGACGCGACGAGGCTCGCGGGTACGCCTTCCCGGGCCTCGGCCTTCCGGAACGCGTCCGCGTAGCGAGCATGGCAGCTCCGCGCGGCCCGGATGCTCGCGGCGCTGCGGAGGTCGCGGTAGCGGGCGTGGCTCTCGCGAGGGTTGAGCGAGAATCCCAGCCAGTCGAACGCGGGCATGCGGGGATCGGCGAAGGCCGCGACGGCCTTTGCCCGGGGGACGCCGTCGGCGGCGAGCTTGTCGACGAGGTAGCGCCAGCCGCGGCTCGCGACGAGCGCTTCGCCATCGCTCACGCCAGCTCGCACGGGGACTGCAGTAAGGGCGAGCACGACGGCCGCGAAGACCGCTGCCGAGCCTCGTCTCAGTCGTTGCCGCATCGTCGTTCCGACCGCCCCCGGACTGTCTCGGCATTCCCGGCGCGGCTCTGCAGTCGGCTCAGAGCTCGTGGCGGAGCAGCGTTCCTGTCTCGCCCTATGGGGGTCAGAGCTCGTGGCGGAGCAGCTTTCCGGTCTCGCTCTTCGGAAGGGCATCACGGAATTCGATCCTGCTCGGAATCTTGTAGTCCGCAATCCGCGCAGCGCAATGGGTGACGATCTCCTCGGCCGTGCACGGCGCCGTCGCGACGATCACCGCCCGCACGAGATCGTCGCCGTGCGGGCTCGGCGCGCCGACGACCGCGACCTCCCGGACCTTCGCGTGCGAGGCGATGGCCTCCTCGACCTCGAGCGGGTTCACCTTGAAGCCGCCGCGGTTGATGAGGAGCTTCTTCCGGCCGGTGAGCGTGAGCGCACCGTCCGCGCTCAGCCGCCCGAGGTCGCCCGACCAGTACCAGCCGTCACGAAACGCCGTCGCGGTGGCCTCGGGGTTGCCGTCGTAGCTCCGGATCGCACCCGGGCTCGCGATCCGCACCTCGCCCTCCTCGCCGGCGGGGACCGGACGGCCCGCATCGTCGACGACGTCGAAGCGGACGTCGGGCAGCGGATGGCCGACCGATGCGAGCGCGCTGTCTCGGCCGGCAGCCGCGGCGAGCTCCCCGTCGGTCGCCCGGTTCACGCTGATCGTGCCGGTCTCGGTCGAGCCGTAGAGCTGGCGGATCCAGCGGCCGTACTTCGCCTGGAAGCGGCGGGCGTCGGCCGGGAGCAAGGGCGCGCTCGCCGAGAAGACCGTCCGGAGGCTCGAGAGGTCGACGTCGCCGCGGACGGGCGTATCGGCGAGGATCACGAAGAGCGACGGCACGGCGCCGAAGTAGGTGAGACGGTCGCGGGTCACGAGGTCGAGCACCGCGCGGCGCTTGAACTCGCGGAGCGGGTAGAGCGTCCCGCCGACGAACATCGAGGTCATCATCGTGCGGACGAGGCCGTTCACGTGCGTGAACGGCGCGGCGCCGAGGAGGCGGTCGTCGCCGTCGAGGGCGAAGAGTCGGGCGAGGCGCTCGAGCTCGAAGAGGAGCTGCGCGTGCGTGCGGATCACCCGCTTCGGGGCCCCCGTCGAGCCGGACGTGTATTGATGGAGGAGCGGCGGGGAATCGCCGCCGGACGCCGGCCGGCCCGCGCTCGCGCCGGGGCGGACGAGCTCGCACCCGCCGGCGTCGTCGACGACGAGGAGCGCGGGCGGCGTCGCGAGGGTCGCGACGCTGGCGTCGACCGGCTCCCGCAGTGCCGGCGGCACGACGATCGCGGTCGCCTGGGTGTCGCCGAGGTAGTAGACGAGCTCCTGGGTCTTGTAGCGGACGTTGAGGGGCGCGATCACGCCGCCGACCCGCGCGATCGTGTAGAACGCCGCGACGTACGCGGCGGAGTTCGGCATCATCAAGCCGACGCGCTCGCCGGGCACGCGGCAGTGCGGTGCGAGCGCCGTGCTGATCCGCGCCGACCACGCCTGCAGGTCGGCATACGACCAGTCGCGGGTCTCGCGCACGGCGAGCCGGGCGGCCGCTCCTGCGGCCGTGCGATCGAAGACGTCGGCGACGGAGGCGCGGCTCGTCGCGCTCATCGGGGGAGCCGGTTCGCGACGAAGGTCACGACGGTGCCGAGGGTCACGAAGTGCTCGCGGGCGAGATCGTCGTCGTCGATCGTGAGCGCGTACGTCTCCTCGATCGCGCTCACCAGCTGCAGCACTTCGACCGAGTCGAGCCCGATGCCCTGGCCGAGGAGCCCGGTCGACTCGTCGACGACGCCGTCGAGCGCGAGCCCGAGGCGCTCGGTCAGGAGCTGGCCGAGGCGCGCGAGGATGGCGGCGCGCGCGGCGGCGTCACCGGGCACGACGGGTCTCCTCGTGCGCGCGGTCGTCGACGGCGTCGCGAGCCTGCGCCATCCCGGCACCGTGCGATAGAAGCTCGCGACCGTCAATCGCGCGGATGCGGCGGCGCGCCGTCTACGACGGTGCCGCGTGGACGACCCCGCGACGGTCGAGTATGACCGTCGGACCGTGGCGTCCGCCGACTTGCCAGCGTCCTCGTTTCTCTCCGACGACCAGGTGCGTCGGATCCAGCGCGACTTCGGGACGCCCGTCTTCGCG
>JANNPN010000032.1:0-9829 GCA_031400185.1 Polyangiaceae bacterium | reverse complement strand
GAAGCTCGTGCCCATGCCGAAGCAGATGACGAGCGCGTCGATCGGCCGCCCCTCCGGCAGCACCAGGTGCGCGGCGGGGAAATGCGCCATCATTTTTGTGATCGTGGTCAGCTCCGTCATCCCGACGCCGTTGACGTAGAGGTGCTTCGCGAGGCCGGTTCCGTCGGCGACGACGGTCGCGACGTGATCGTGCCGCACTTGCGCCGCAGGGAACCGATCCTCGAACAACGTCGTCGAGAACCAGAAAACGGCGGTCGGCGTACAGCACGCGGACCGTCAGGAGAACGAGGCCGACGAGGGACGCGACCGAGACGAGCTTCCAGCACGCGACGGCCACGCCCCACGGCACGACGCTGAGCGCCATGGCGAACGGGATCCATGCGGGCGGGTAGGCGAACGGGAGGGCCCGCGACATGGCGAGGGCGGGCGGTGGGTCGAGCCGGTCCCAGGCTTCCAGATACGCCGCGTGCTCGTAGGGCGAGAGGCCGCTGCGGGCAGCCGCCCCGGCCGCGTACGACACGTAGAGATCGAGGCCGTCGGCCGGGAACCACAGCGCGAGGACGCCGCCGGCGACGAGGTAGACGACGGCCACCGCGAGCGCCGCCTGGTAGACGACGAGCCGCCCGCTTGCCCTCCGCGCCCGATCCTGATTCCACGCCTCCTCGATGACGTCCTCCTTGCGGGTCTACGGGTCGGCGATCTCCTACTTCACCGGCAAGCTCGAAGGCTACCTGCGCTACAAGGGCATCGCCGGAAAAGAGATGCTCAATTCGACGGCGTGAAGCGCACGAAGAGGTAGGGGCTCTCGCGCAGCACGACCGCCGGCTTCGCGTCGATCGGCGGGATTGCGGCGCGCTCGGCGCCGACGAAGATGACGTCGTGGGTCGCGGCGAAGCGGACGAGATCGGGGAGGAAGCTCGGGTAGAACTGGCCGCCCGCGTACGGCAGGAAGCGGAAGGCCTGCGGGCGGAGCGTGAGGAAGAGCGCCCCGAAGTGGGTCGTCGCGATGAACTGGCTGTCTGGGTACGTCGCGGCGAGCCTGCGCACGTTCGTCACCAGCGCGAGCTCCGGCCCGGTGAGACGAAGGCCGGTGAACACGTCGTTGCCGGCGGCGGCGAAGTAGGGGACCGCGAAGCGCTGCCGCGCGGTTCCGACGCGGAGTGCGATGTCGCGTCCGAAGATGCCGATGAAGCACGCGAGCATCGCCACGGCGACCGCGATCCGCCGTCGGCGTTCGTTCGCGACGAGCGCCGCAATCGGCAGCACCGCCGCGGCGAACGGGATCCCGAACATGAATGCCGCCGCCCAGTACACGTGCCGGATGCAGGTGATCGGGACGTACTGCGCCCATGACGCCAGGCCGAGGCAGGCGGTGAGAAAGAGCGCGGTCCACTGCGCTGCCGGGGCCCGCTCCGGGACGCGCCGGGCGCGCACCACGACGAGACCGGCGGTCACGAACGCCGCGGCCGTCAGCATGGGCAGCAGCGTCCAGGTGAACGTCGCGTACGCGTCCGGGAACATCTCGTGCCCGAGCACCGGCAGAAGGTTCGGGATGACCGCCGGCTGTCCGCCCGCGTCCTCGAGGCTCGACCACGCGAACGGGATCACGAAGTTCTGGAGCCACCAGTCGTGGAGCATGCCGCGCGCCGCGAACACGAGGACGACGGGCGCGACGCATGCGACGTGTCCCGCGAGGAAACGGGCGAGGGGCAGGACGACGGAGCGGCGCGCGCTCCCCGCGTGGACCGCGAGGAAGCACCCGAGCGCGATCGACGTGGCGATGCCGACGGGCTGCCGGCAGAGGAAGACCATCCCTGCCGCGACGCCGGCCGCAACCTCCATGCCCTGCGAGCGGCGCGTCACCGCTTCGAGCAGCAGCACGCCGGTAAGCGCCTGGAAAAAGAGCGCGTAGACCGACGCCCACGGGATCAGGATCCAGACCAACATCGGCGCGGTCAGTGCCCAGGCGACGAGCGCCGCGAGCGCGACCGGACCTCCGAGGAAGGGCCGCCACAGCCGGAACAGCAACGGCGCGGTCAGGCCGTAGAAGAGCGCGGTCGTGTACTTCAGGACGACCAGCGTTCGCCCGAAGAGCGCGACCGCGAGCGCCTGGATGTGCACGGTCCCCGGCCCGTACATCGTGAAGGTGTCGCGGAAGAGGGTCGCCCCGTCGGCGACGTCGACCGCGGCCTTGAACATCACCCCGTCGTGCAGCACGTCGAAGGAGTGCACGCCGAACCACGCGAACCACGCGGTCGCGACGAGCGCGATGGCGACGTCGATCACGATGGGCATCGGACGCGCCTGGAAGTAGCGGGCGGGGGGGCGGACTACAACGTCATCGCGGCTGGACGAGGACCGCGACACAATTGCTTCGACAACAGGCCCCTCGCTGGTCTAGGTTCGACGCTTCTGCCCCAACCCCATCCCGGAGGCTTTCCGATGCGTCGTTCATGGACCCTCAACGCAATCGCCACGCTCGCGCTCATGGGCGTGATCGTACCGGCGCTCGCCGTCGCCGCCCCGCCGAAGGCGCTGCACCAGTCCGGCCGCTGGCTCGTCGACGGCCAGGGGCGCGCGGTGATCCTCCATGGCGTGAACCAGGTGAGTAAGCTCCCGCCCTATCTGCCGTCCGCCATAGGGTTCGGCGCCGACGACGTGGCGATGATCGCGGCCGAGGGCTTCAACACCGTCCGTACGGGGCTCGCCCATGCGGGCTTCGTGCCCGCACCGGGTGTCTACGACTCGGCGTACCTCGACGACCTCGCCGCCACGGTCGACCTCATGACGGCGCAGGGCATCTACGTGATGATCGACTTCCACCAGGACCTCTACGCCGCGCGCTATCAAGGCAACGGGATGGCGGCGTGGGCGACCGTCGACAGCTCGCCGACCGACCCGACGCTCCTCCCGAGCTGCAACCTCGGCTTCCCGGGCAACATCTTCTCGTGTCCGTTCCTCTGGGAGGCGTTCGACCGTTTCCTCGGCATGAACGGTCGCGTGCCCGAGGTGGGCCCGCGCGGCATGACGCTCCAGGAAGAGTTCGCCGACGCGTGGCGCCAGGTCGCGACGCGTTTTCGCGACGAGCCGTTGGTATTCAGCTACAACCTGCTGAACGAGCCTTACCCGGGAAGCTCGACGCCGTCGTGTCTCGGCCCGGTGGGTTGCCCGGGCGATGCCGACGCGAAGCTGACGGTCTTCTCGAATCTCGTGGTGCAGGCGATCCGCGAGGTCGACGCCGACACGATCGTCCACTACGAGCCGTTCGCTACCAACTTCAACGCCGGATTCCCGACCCATCATGGCGACATCGCCACCAGCAACGTCGGCTTTTCGTTTCATGTCTATGCGTGCCCGGCGGCGCCGATCCCGGCGCCAGTGTCGGAAGCCTGTCGTGCCCAGGAGCAGCGCGTCTTCACCAATGCCGAGGGGCAGGCTCAAGCCTTCGGCCACGCTCCCTTGCTCACGGAGTTCGGCGCGACGGACGATCTCTTCTTGCTCGAGAGCATCGCCGAGCTCGCCGATGTCAACATGATGGGATGGCAGTATTGGGCCTGGTGGAACCGCGATCCGTGCTGCGATCGCCCCGACGAGGGCATCATCGACGATCCCGCGAACCCCGCGGCGCCGCCGCACCTCGACGAGCCGAAGCTCGACGTGTTGGTGCGGCCGTTCCCGCGCGCGGTCGCGGGGACGCCGACCGGCTGGTCGTGGGATCGAACCGCGCGGCGCTTCACGCTCACCTACTCGACGACGCCCGTCGACGGGCCGATCGCGCCGGGAACGGTCACCGAAGTGTGGATCCCGGATCGCCACTTCCCCGCCGGGTACGACGTCGTCGACCTCCACGGCGCGACCGTGACCTCGGCGAACGACGCGGAGCGCCTCGAGCTCGTGGCCGTGCCGGGCGGGACCTCGGTGTCGTTCGCGGTCGTGCCGCCCGGGTGTGGTGCACTGCCGCAAGCGGGGTGCCGGCAGCAGGTCGTCCCGAACAAGGGAACGCTCGCGCTCACCGATGCGACGCCCGATGCGAAGGATCGCTTGCAGTGGGCGTGGATGAGCGGCGCGGCGACGACCAACGCCGAGCTCGGCGACCCGACGACGTCGACGAGCTACCGCCTCTGCATCTACGACGAGACGGCGGGCATCCCCGCGCTCGCGCTCAGCACCGGCGTCGCGCCGGGCGGCACGTGCGACGGCAAGCCGTGCTGGCGCGCGAGCAAGACGGGCTTTCGGTACAAAGACCCGAGCGCCAGCGTGGAAGGCATCCGTCAGGTCGTGCTCAAGTCGGGGTCGGCCGGTCGCAGCAAGATTCAGGTGCGCGCGCAGGGCGCGGAGCTGGCGCTTCCGGCGCTGCCGTTCGCACAGAGCCCGAAGGTGACCGTGCAATTGAAGAGCAGCACCGGCACGTGCTGGGAGGCCGCGTACTCGAGCCCGGCGCGTCGCAACGAGGCGGGGCAGTTCAAGGACAAGGGAGACTGAGCCGCGCGCACGCCGGGGCGCGAGGGCCGTCGGGGCGGATCGACGAAGCGACCGCATGGACGACCAGCCGAGCGAGAGGTTCGGTGCGCGGCTCGCCTTCTGCGATACCGTTCCCGGTCGTTGTCATGCCAGGTGACGTGACGATGCGATCACGACGTGCGAATCGAGCTACACGGTAGCGCCTTCGCCCGCCACAATGCCGTCCATGTTGGAGCCCGATCTCGTCCTCCAGGGACGCTATCGCACCATTGAAACCCTCGGTCGCGGCGGCATGGGTGCGGTGTACCTCGCGACCGACCAGACGTTCGGCAGCACCGTCGCGATCAAGCAGACGCTCTGCGAGGGCGCCGACCTCGAGAAGGCGTTCCAGCGCGAAGCACGCCTCCTGAACGGGCTCCGCCATCCGGCGCTCCCGGTCGTGATCGACTACTTCACCGAGGAGCGCGGACAGTTTCTCGTCATGCAGTACATCCCCGGCGACGACTTCGGCGCGCTGCTCGATCAGCGGACGGAGCCGTTCGACCCCGACCTCGTGATGCAGTGGGCCGAGCAGTTGCTCGATGCGCTGCAGTACCTCCACGAGCACGACCCGCAGATCATCCACCGCGACATCAAGCCGCGGAACCTGAAGCTCACGCCGCGCGGCGAGGTCGTCCTCCTCGACTTCGGTTTGTCGAAGAGCACGCCCGCCGAGTCGCGGGTCGCCGGCACCAGCGTGAGCGTGCTCGGCTATACGCCGCACTACGCGCCGTTCGAGCAGATCCAGGGGCAGGGCACCGACCCGCGGAGCGACATCTTCGCGCTCGCGGCGACGCTCTACCATCTGCTGACGGCGACGCTGCCCCCCGACGCGATGGTGCGGGCGCTCACGACGATGAACGGCAAGGACGATCCGCTGCAGCCGGCCAACGTCGTGAACTCGGCGGTGCCTCCGGCGCTCGCCGCCGCGGTGCATCGCGCGATGGCGATGGGCCGTGACCAGCGGCCGGACTCGGCGGTCGAGATGCGGGCGCTACTCGCGTCCGCGCGTCCGGGCGGCGCGACCGTGACACCGAGGCCGCGCGCCGCCGAGGCGGCGACCGTCGTGGCTCCGCCGGCGGCGGAGGTCGCGTCGCTCGTCGCGAGCGTCGCCAAGGCACGGGTGTGGTCACGGCCGTGGGTCGCGACGGTCGGCGTCGCGGGCATGGTGACGGCGATCGGGCTCACGATCGCGCTGCCGGCGCGACGCGATGTCGGGACCAGCACCGGCGGGTCGCAGGCGGCCGAGCCGCTTCCGCTCGAGGACGTCGCCGCCATCACGATCGCGCCCGCCGAGCGCACGTTCGCGTTCGCAACCGCGACGATCGCCGCCGACGGCAACGTGACGCGCGATCAACGCGAGGGTCGCTCGTACACGGAAGACCTCGGCAAGGGCGTGGCGCTCGAGATGGTGGCCATCCCGGGCGGAACGTACGTCATGGGGAACGCGAGCGCCGAGTACCCGGACGAGCTCCCGCAGCACCAGGTGACGATCGCGCCGTTCTACCTGAGCCGCTACGAGGTGACGCAGGCGCAGTGGCGCGCGGTCGCGACCGGCCTGCCGCGCGTCGCGCGCGCCCTCGACCCCGATCCCTCGATGTTCGAGGGCGACGATCTGCCGGTCGAGCAGGTGTCGTGGGAGGACGTGATGGAGTTCGCCGCGCGCCTCTCACGAAAGACGCGTTACGCCTACCACCTGCCGAGCGAGGCCCAGTGGGAGTACGCCGCGCGGGGCGGCACGGCGACGGCGTTCGCCTTCGGGCCGACGCTCTCGCCGGCGGTCGCGAGCTTCGACGCGACCGTGCCCTATGCGGGCGGCCCGCGCGGCTCCGCGCCGACCCAGACCTCGCCGGTCGGGAGCTTCGGCGTCGCCAACCCCTTCGGGCTCTTCGACGTGCACGGCAACGTCGCCGAGTGGTGTCTCGGCGAGTATCACGCGAGCTACGAGGGCGCGCTGACCGACGGCAGCGCCTGGGTCACGGACGGCCACACCGACCGTCACACGGTGCGCGGCGGCTCGTGGGACGATCTGGCCGTCGATTGCCGGTCGGCCAACCGCTACAGCTATCCGCGCGAGGGCCGCCAGCGCGCGATCGGGTTCCGTCTCGCCATGTCGCTCGCAAGGCCGGGCCCGGCGATCAAGGTGGCGGCGCAATCCGGCTCGGTGCCCGCGCCGGTGCACGCCGGTGCAGCCGTCGTCACGCGCCGGCGTTGACGCGCGTCAGCGTGTATCCGGGTCGAGCGCGGCGCCGACGATTGTCTCGAGCCGCCGGATCACGGTCGCCTCGTCGAGCCCGAGCGCCTCGGTCTCGCCCTCGGCCACCGCGTCGAGCGTACGCTCGAGCGTGAAGAGGAGGATCGCGTCGGAGACGCGTGCGCCGGCTTCGGAGACGCGTCCGCCGGCCTCGGAGACGCGTGCGCGGGCTTCGGAGACGCGTCCGCCGGCGTCGGAGACGCGCGCATCCGCTCCGCCGCTCCGCGCGCGCCCCATCCCCGCCAATAGATCGAGCTGCCGGCGCCGTTGGGCGCGATGAAAGCGCCGCACCACGGAGTCGGTCGCGACGAGCGCCCGGAGGCTCGCACGCAGGCCCTTCCAGCGCCGGTGATGCTCGAGCACGAGCGCCACGATGCGCGCGGCGCGTTCCGGGCGTGTCGGCGCGGCCCGGAGCGCCGTGCCGATCGCCTGCCACTCGGCCGTGACCCATCCCTCGTAGGCGGCGAGCAGGATCGTCCGCTTGTCGGGAAAGTGCTTGTAGAACGTGGCGGGCGCGTAGCCCGCGGCGCGCGCGAGGCGGTTCGAGTCGGTGCCGTGGTAGCCGATCCGGTTGAAGACGGCCGCGGCCGCGGCCACGAGTCGCTCGCGGGTGTCGGCAGGGAGGCCGCGTCTCGGCCGGGCCGGCCGGCGGGCGAGGGTCGGAACGGGACGGTGCGCCAGGGCTTCCAAGAGCATGGTGATACTTGTATCACTAGCGCATGTCCACCTCCCATGCCGCCGTCGCCTCGCCCGCGCGCGTCGAGCCGCTCGACGCACGCGCCGTCCGTTCCCTCCACCGCCACGCCGTCGGCGCGTCCGACGCGCGCCGCTTCGTCGAGGTCGACGGCGTCCGGCTCGCGTACGACGACGTCGGTCGCGGACCGACCGTCGTGTGCCTGCACGCGATCGGGCACGGCGCCGGCGACTTCATGCGCCTCGCCGCGCGGCTCGGCGACCGCCATCGCGTGCTGGCGCTCGACTGGCCGGGCCAGGGTTGGTCGGATCCCGACCGCGAGCCGCCGACGAGCCGGCGCTACGCGGAGCTGCTCGACGGCTTCCTCACTGCCGTCGATGCCGGCCCGGTCGTGCTCGTCGGCAACTCGATCGGCGGCGGCGCGGCGATTCGCTTCGCCGCGGCGCATCCCGCGTCCGTCCGCGGCCTCGTCCTCGTCAACAACTCGGGCCTCGACCTCTTCGATGCGACGACGCGGATCGCGTGCAACCTGATGGCGCGTTTCTTCCGGGCCGGCGGCCGCGGCGCGCGCTGGTTCCCGTGGGCCTTCGGCGCGTACTACCGCACCGTGCTGCCGCTCCCGGCCGCGGCCGAGCAGTGTGCGCGCATCGTGGCGTCGGCATCGGAGATCGCGCCGCTCCTCGCCGAAGCGTGGGCACGCTTCTCGGCGCCGGACGCCGACCTCCGCGGCCTCGTGCCGGCGATCGCGTGTCCGGTCCTCGTGACGTGGGCGGTCGGCGATCGCGCGAACCAGCTGAAGCGCAGCCGCCCGGCGATCGGCCGCTTTCCGAACGCGCGGCTCGTCGAGCTCCCCGGCGGACACGCGCCGCAGCTCGAGCGGCCGGAGGCGTTCGAGCGCGAGGTCGCGGGCTTCCTCGCGGCCCTCCGCTGACGAGCGTTCCTTTCGCCGGTACCGTGAGGTATCCGTGACCCGTGCTGCTCCGCGGGTCCTGTCAATGCGGCAAGGTCGGCTTCCGAGTGCGGTCCGACACGCCGTATCCTTTCATGTACTGCTACTGCTCGATCTGCCGGAAGACGACCGGCGCGCTCACGAGCAACGTCATGGGGAAGCGGCCGACCCTCGTCGTGACGGGCACGAAGCATGTGCGTTGCCATCACGCCGTCATCCGCCGGCCCGGGAAGCGCGCGGTCCGGAGCGAGGGCGAGCGCTGGTTCTGCCGCGAGTGCGGCACGCACCTCTACGTGCTCGACGACCGGTGGCCCGACGGCGTCTGGCCGAACGCGGCGGCGCTCGACACCGAGCTCCCGCCGCCGCCGTCACAGGTGCACATCATGCTGCGCTACAAGCCCACGTGGGTGCCGGTGCCGGGGCGCGGTCCGCGTTTTCCCGAGTATCCCGAGCTCGCGATCGCCGACTGGCACGCGCGGCACGAGCTCGACGGCCGGACGCGCGCGCAGCCGCCGCGCCGGCGGCAGCGAGCCGCGCGGTGAGCCGCATCGTCGGCGCCGATCTCCGCGACCTCCGGCACGCGAAACGTCTGCTCGAGCAGACGAGCCTCGCGATTCGGATCACCAACCTCGTCGGCATCCCGATCGAGCGCGGCATCGAGCTCCTGCCGAAGCGCGCGGCGGAGCTCGTGACCGGCGCGACGCAGCGCGCGCTCCGGACCGCGCTGCGCTTCGCGCTCGCGACCCTCGACGACGAGCCGGGCGAACCGTCGGCCGACATGCTGCACAAGGTGCTGGTCACCGCGACCGGTGCCGGCGGGGGGATCCTCGGGTTGCCGGCGCTCGCGATCGAGCTGCCGCTCTCGACGACGATCATGCTGCGCTCGATCGCCGACGTAGCGCGAAGCGAGGGCGAGCGCTTGAGCTCGCCCGACACGAAGCTCGCCTGTCTCCAGGTGTTCGCGCTCGGCGGGCGCTCGGCGAAGGACGACGCGGTCGAGTCGGCGTACTTCGCGATCCGCGCGGCGCTCGCGCGCGCGCTTGCCGACGCGGCGCAGTACATGGCGGAGAAGGGGATCGCGCAGGAAGCGGCCCCGGCGATCGTGCGGTTCATCGTGCAGGTCGCGGCGCGCTACGGCGTCGTCGTGTCGGAGAAGGCGGCGGCGCAGGCGCTGCCGCTCATCGGGGCCGCCGGCGGTGCGGTCGTGAACGCGCTCTTCATGGATCACTTCCAGGACGTCGCGCGCGGGCACTTCATCGTGCGGCGTCTCGAGCGGGAGTACGACCACGAGTCCGTCCGCCGGGCGTACGTCGATCTGACCTAGCGGCCGTTGGAAACTGCACGACCGGCGCGCGCATCGCCGCGTCGGGCGCATCGCCGCGTCGGGCGGGGTGCGGGGTGGCGTCCTCGCCGGCTCAACGCCTCGCACACC
>JANNPN010000468.1:0-21003 GCA_031400185.1 Polyangiaceae bacterium | reverse complement strand
GCGCGCGCCGCGTCGCCGCGGCCGGCACGCCGCCGCAGCATCGCGGCGTGGTCGACGTTGGTCGCGGTCACGAGACTGCGGGCGCCGATCGCGTCGTTGACCGCGCGCGCCTGCGCGAAGTGCGCGTCGGCATCGTCGAAGCGCTCGAGCGCGGTCGCGAGCAGCCCGAGGGGGCGCGCCACGGCGCCCTCGCACGCGATCCCGTGCTGCGCGACCGCGACCTGGTCGGCGAAGGGGGTCAGAAGCTCGTAGAGCTCGGCCGCATGCGGCGCGCTTGGGAGCGCCGCGGCCGCGCGCGCGAGATGCGCCATCGTGAAGAGCCAGAAGAAGTTCCGCTGCACTGCGACGAAGCCCGCGCTCGCGAGGCGGTCGAGCTCGCGGCGCGCCTCCGCAACGTCGCCGACCTCGACGAGCGCCGTGGCGAGCGCCGCGGCCCAGGTCGGCATGGCGGGGAGCGCGGCGGCGATCTCACGAAGCGGCGCGAGCGTCTCGGCGACGCGGCCCTGCTCGCGGCGGGTGAGGACGCGCTGCGCTTCGAACGCGAAGCGCGCGGAGAGCGGCTGCGCGGCGGACCCGAGGGCGAGCCCGTCCGCGGCGGCGCGCTCGGCGTCGTCGAAACGCCCGGCGAGATGGGCCCGCATCCCGCGGTACAGGTGCACGAACCAGAGCTGGCGCGACAGGCCCCACGTCGTCGCAACCGCGGTGAACCGCGCGATCTCCTGGTCGGCACCGGCGGCATCCCCGAGCTCGAGCCGGTGGGCGGCGGCGTACATGCGCCCGCGCAGCTGCAACTCGGGTTGGTCGAGCTCCGTGGCGCGGCGGATGATCTCCTCGGCGCGCGCGAGACGCCCCGCAGGATCGTCCGGTCCCCACGTCGTCCAGTGTGCCGCCGCGAGCACCGAGAGCATCTCGTTGGGATCGGCGGCGGCGGTCGCCATCGCGATCGCGTCGCGGCCGAGGGTCGCGCCGAGCGCGCTCTCCTCGGGCGTGGCGGCCCAGAAGAGCGACGCGCTGTGCTGCGCGAGGAGGAGCGCGCGGAGCCCCGAGGGCGCCGGGTCGAGCACGGCGAGCGCCGCGCGGACCGTCGTCAGACGTTCGCGGTCGACCGCGCCCACGTTCTGGTCCCAGAAGCCGCCGAAGCCGGACCCGAGCCCGAGCGCCGCGCGTGCCTGCGCGGTCGCGAAACCGGCCTCCGCCGCGAGCGCCCCGGCGCGGCGGTACGTGGCTTCCGCGGCGGCGGCATCGCCGATCCGTCGCTCCGCTTCACCGAGGGCGAGCAGCAGCGCGACGCGGCGCTCGGCGGCCGGCGCCACGGTCGCGTCGAGGACCGCGAGCGCACGCCGCAAATAGCGGACGGCGTCCTCGTACCCGAGCCGCGCGAGCGCGCTGCGCGCCGCCTTCTCCGCGTGCACGACCGCCGCCTCCGCGGCGCCCGCGGGGACGGCCTCGAGGTAGTGGGCCGCCACCTGGTCGACGGTCGCAGCGCCGGTCGCGACCAACGGCTCCAGCGCAACGGCGATCCGCCGATGCAGCTCGGCCCGGTCCTCGGGCGCGAGGTCGGCGACGAGCGTCTCCATGATGAGCGCGTGCGCGAAGCGCCGCCGGCCGTGCTCCAGCGGCGGTCCGACGAGCCCGAAACGCTCGGCCTCGTCGAGCGCGATCGCCGCGGCCGACGGCTCCCCGGCGCCGACACGCGCGAGCAGCGCCGGCACGATCTCGCGTCCGAGCAGCGCCGCGAGCGTGAGCGACCGGCGCGTCGCGGCGGCGAGCGGGCGGAGACGGGTGCGGATCGCATCGCGGACGCCTTCGGGGAGCTTCAGGTCGGCGGAGGTGACGGCGGCCGCCGCCGCACCGTCCGGCGGCAGCGCGCGCATGATCGCTTCCACGAAGAACGGATTCCCGTCGGTCGCCTCGTGGATCCGCGCCGCGAGACCCGGCGGCGGCTCGGTCGCGAGCAGCGTCCGGACCACGTCGGCCACGTGCTGCGGCGCGAGCCCGCCGAGCTCCAGGTACTCGGCCGCGCCCGCCAGCTCCTCGCGCACCACCGCCGCGATCCCGAGGCGCATCTCGACGGTCCGTCCGGTCGCGAGGAAGAGGACGCGGGAGCGCGCGAGCTGGCGGACCGCGAAGGCGAGGAGCTGGAGCGAGCCCGCGTCCGCCGAGTGCACGTCGTCGAGCACGATCACGAGCGGCTGCTCGGCGGCGACACGCTCGAGAGCCGAGGCAACGGCGTCGAACAGCCGGAAGCGCGCGCCGTCACCGGCCTCTCCGGGTGTGGCCGTCGGCGCAGCGCCGACGGCGCCCGCAACGTCGGGCGCGATCGCCGCGATTGCGGCCGCCCCGCCTCCCATCCAGGTCGCGAGGCGTCCCGGCGGTGCGACTGCGGCGAGCCGGCGGAGCACCATCACCCACGGCCAGTAGGCCGGCGTGCCCTCGCCCGCGTACGAGCGTCCGGTGACGACGCGCGCACCGCCGCGCTCTGCCGCGCCCGCGATCTCCTCGACGAGCCGCGTCTTGCCGATCCCGGGCTCGCCGAGCACCACCACGAGCCGGCCCCGGCCCGCGACGGCCGATGCGAGCCCGCGCCGCAGCGTCGCGAGCTCGTGCGCGCGACCGACGAATCCGGGAGACGAGGAAGGCTGCATCACACGCGCCGGCGCCGCCGGCCCGTGGTGCATAGCTCAGGGACGCACGTCACGCATACCGATCGTGGTGTCGGATCCACGACATCGGGTGCGGCAGGCCGTCCTCGTTCCGTCCGCGCGGCGTCAGGTCGAGGAGGTTGTACGTCGCGATCAAGTGGTCGAGGCCGCGGGCGTAGGTCGAGTAGGTGTGGAACACGTCGTCGCCGTCGCGCAGGAACACGCTCGATCCCGGCGCCTCGGGCTCGGGGAACTTCTGGACGACGTAGTTGTACTCGGTCCGGCCGGCCGCGAGGTCGTCGGGCGGGAACGTGACGTGGAAGTCGTAGTTGAAGTCCGACCCGGCCGACGAATACCACGGGAACGTCCATCCCATCCGTTCGCGGAACGCGAGGAGCTTCGCGAGCGGTGCGCGCGAGATGGCCGCGAACGCCGTGTCACGCGCGCGGAGATGCAGGATCGCGCCGTTGAAGGTGTCGGCGAAGAACGAGCAGCTCTTGCAGCCCTCGCTCCAGCTCGGGTCGAACATGAAGTGGTAGACGATGAGCTGGCTGCGGCCTTCGAAGAGGTCGAGGAGCGTGCGCTTCTCCGCTGGACCGTCGAACGCGTACGGCTTCTCGATGCGCACCATCGGAAGCGCGCGGCGCTCGGCCGCAAGGGCGTCGCGCTGGCGGGTCGCGTCCTTCTCCTTGGCGAGCAGGGCTTTGCGGGCGGCGAGCCACTCGGCTCGGGATACGACGTGCGGGCGATTCATCGTTCACTCCTTTCGGGCGTCTCTGACGGGAGAGCGCGCTGCCAGCCCGGCAGCGCGGCGAGCGCCGCGTACCAGCGCGCAATCTCGGGGTACGCGTCGAGCGGGTAGCCGGCCTCGTCGGCGTAGACCATCCACGCCGCGAGCGAAACGTCGGCGACGGTGAGCGCGTCGCCCGCGACCCACGGACGATCGCGGAGCCGGCCGTTCAGGACGCCGGCGTAGCGCTGGAATTCGGGCATGATGCGCGTCACCTCGGCGTCGTTCGGCGGGCCGAGCGCCATGAGGCGCTTCACGACCCGCTCGAAGACGTAGGTGGCGCAGGTCGGCCCCCAATGGGCCGTTTGCCAGAACTGCCAGCGGGCGACGTCGGCCTGGCGCCGTGGATCGGTCGGCCAGAGGCCGCGCTCGGGGCGTTTCGTCGCCAGGTATTGGAGGATGGCGTTGGACTCCCAGAGCACGAACCCGTCGTCCTCGAGCACGGGCATCTTCTGGTTCGGGTTGAGCGCCGTGAACGCCCGGCCCTTCTGCTCGCCCTTGAAGAGGTCGACCCTCACGGTCTCGAAGGGGAGCTCCAAGAGGTGGGCGGCCGCGAGCACCTCGATGGCGTTCGGCGAGGGCGGGAAGACGTGCAGTCGCATGGGCATGGGCGTCGGTTCCTTTCATGGCGCTGTCGATCCGACACCCCCCGTTTTCGACATCGAGACAGAGGGACGACGCCCATGCGCTATCTGCTGCTGATCTTCGACGATCCCGACGAGCTCGCCGGCCTGGCACCGGCCGCCCGCGCCCGCATCCTCGCCGACTACCAGGCCTTCACGGACGCGATCCGCCGCAGCGGCCACTTCCGCTCGGGCAACGCCCTCGAGCCGGTCGCGACCGCGACCACGATCCGCGTCCGGCACGGCAAACGGGTCATGGTCGACGGCGCGTGCGCGGACACCAAGGAGCAGCTCGCCGGTTACTACGTCGTCGAGGCGGCAGACCTCGACGAAGCCATCCACCTCGCCGAGCGCATCCCCTCTTCTCGCTTCGGCGCCGTCGAGGTGCGACCGGTCTTGCGCGTCCCGTAAGAGCGGCGGCGGTTCCGCGGGGGTGGCGGGGTATTTCGCCTCTCGCGGGGTCCCGGTTTCCGGCGCGTAAAGCCCGCCGCGGCGTATCCGCCTTGCGCACACGCGCGGCGCTACTCGCTCCGAAACACCCCCCACCCCCGCGGCGCGACCGCCGCTCGTCGGTCAGGACACGACAGGCAGGTGCCTCGACGCCGTGGCCGCCAGAGGTCCGCGCTCGTTGCCTCCGGCCCACCCGCCAGCCCAATGCGCGGCAAGGATCAGTTCACGCAGGGACCGATCTTGCGGACCTCGACCGTCGCCCACTCCGCCGCCGGACACTCGGAAGCGATCGCGAGCGCCTCGTCTTTGGTGTCGCAATCGAGAAGGAAGAAGCCGCCGACGATCTCTTTGGATTCCGCGAACGGCCCGTCGACGACGATGCGCGTGCCGCCGCGGATCTCGAGGCGGGCGCCGTCGTCCGCCGGGAGGCGGAGCGACTCGCTCGCGCGCAGCACGCCGCGCTCCCGGAGCGCCGCGGAGAACCGCATCATGCGGTCGTACCGGTCCTGTCCGACCGCGAGCGGTTGCTTCCGGGTGTCGGGGGTTTCGTTGATCAACAACAAAAAGGCCATGCCTGTCTCCTTTGACGGTGGGGCTCGTCTATAGTCGGACGCGAGCCTCTCAGATCGACATCCGCCACACCATGACTCCGGAACAGATCGCCGCTCTCTTTCGCGACCAGTCGGGCGCCATCCTCGCGACCCTGATCCGCCGGCTCGGCGACTTCGAGCTCGCCGAGGATTCCCTGCAGGAGGCGTTCGAGGCGGCGATCGACCAGTGGCCGCGCGACGGCGCACCGGAGCAGCCGGTCGCGTGGCTCGTGCAGACGGCGAAGCACAAGGCGATCGATCGCCTGCGGCGCGGCAGCCTCTACACCGAGAAGCTCGGGAAGCTCGTCGAAATCGCGGAGATCGAGCGCGCGACGCACGGGCCGGCGCTGGAAGACCAGCCGATCCAGGACGACCTGCTGCGCCTCCTCTTCACGTGCTGCCATCCGGCGCTCGCGGTCGACGCGCAGGTGGCGCTGGCACTCCGGACGCTCGGCGGCCTCACGACCGAGGAGATCGCGCGCGCGTTCCTCGTGCCGGTCGCGACGCTCGCGCAGCGCCTCGTGCGCGCCAAGAAGAAGATCCGCGACGCGGCGATTCCCTACCGCATCCCCGACCCCCACGAGCTCCCCGAGCGCCTCGACGCGGTCATGGCGGTCGTCTACCTCATCTTCACCGAGGGTCACGCGGCGACACAGGGTGACGCGCCCATCCGCGCCGACCTCTGTGCCGAGGCAATCCGGCTCGCGCGCCTCCTCGTGCGGCTCTTTCCCGGCGATGCCGAGGCGCGCGGTCTCCTCGCCCTCTTGCTGCTGACCGACGCGCGTCGTCGCGCCCGCCTCGACGCCGACGGCGACGTCATCCCGCTCGACGAGCAGGACCGATCGGTCTGGGACCGGAAGAAAATCGACGAGGGCAGCGAGCTGCTCGACGGCGTCGTCCGCGGCGGCGCGCTCGGAGCGTACTCGCTGCAGGCGGCGATCGCCGCCGTCCACGCGCGCGCCGCGCATCCGGACGACACCGCGTGGGACGAGATCGCGAGCATCTATGGTCTCCTCGCTCGCGTGACGCCGTCGCCGGTCGTCGAGCTGAACCGGGCGATCGCCGTCGCGATGGCGGACGGCGCCGAACGCGGCCTCACGCTCCTCGACGAGCTCGAGGCCCGCGGCCAGCTCGAGGACTACCACCTCCTCGCCGCCGCTCGCGCCGACCTGTTCCGCCGCGCCGGCCGGCGCGAGGAAGCCGCCGCCAGCTACCGCCGCGCGCTCGCGCTCGGCGGCAACGAGGGCGAGCGCCGCTTCCTCGAGCGCCGCCTCCGCGAGGTGCGCGCGAAGCAGTAGATCAGGGCGGCGCGGCGATTGGAGATCGCCGGCCCCTGCTCCGAGCTGCTACACCTGTGCGGATGGCCGTCGAGCCGACCGCCCGAACGTCGCGGCCGTTCATCGGACGCGAGCACGAGCTCGCCGAGCTACGCGCCGGACTCGCCGAGACGCTCGCCGGACGGAGCCGTCTCTACCTCGTCGCGGGCGAGCCCGGCGTCGGCAAGACCCGGATCTGCCAGGAGCTCGCGAGCGCAGCCCGCGACGCGGGCGTCCGTCCGATTTGGGGCCCCTGCCACGAGGGGGACGGGGCGCCGGCCTACTGGCCGTGGACGCAGATCGTCCGGGCGACGGTCGGGAGCGACGACCGCCTGCGGCGCCATCCCCTCGTCGCCGACCTCCTCGCGAGCACCGACCACGTGACGGCGGCGAGCATCGAGACCGCAACGCCCGAGCAGGCGCGGTTCCGCCTCTTCGATGCGGTCGCCCGCTACCTCCGCGAGGCCAGCGGCGACGCCCCGGCCCTGCTCGTCCTCGACGATCTCCATTGGGCGGACCGGCCGTCGCTGCGCCTGCTCCGATTCCTCGCGCGCGAGCTTCACGACGCGCGCCTCATGGTGGTCGGCACCTACCGGCACACCGAGGTCGGTGCCGACCATCCGCTCGCCGAGCTCGTCGGCGACGCCACCCTCGGCGAGCGCCTCGTGCTCGAAGGGCTTGCCGAGGCGGACGTGGCGCGGTTCCTGGAGCTCGCCGCCGGGAGAGTACCGCCGGCGCCGCTCGTCCGCGCGGTGTACGGGCAGACCGCCGGCAATCCCTTCTTCGTCGGGGAGGTGGCGCGCTGGCTGAAGCTCGGCAAGGACGTCCCCGCCACGGCCCTCGCGATACCCGAGAGCGTACGCGAGGTGATCGGGCGCCGCATCGACCGGCTGTCGCCGGAGTGCCGCGAGCTCCTCGCCGTCGCGGCGACGATCGGCGCCGAGTTCGACGTCGTGTGCCTGCACCGTGCGCTGGAACTGCCGATCGCCGCCGCAATGACGCGACTCGAGGAGGCGACGACGGCCGGCATCGTCGAAGCCGCCGCGGAGGGCCGCGGTCGATGGGCCTTCTGCCATTCCCTCATTCGCCGCGTGCTCTACGACCGGCTGACGCCGCTCCGCCGGATCGAGCTGCACCAGCGCGTCGGCGAGGTGCTCGAGCGCCTCTACGGGCCGACCCGCGACGACCACCTCGCGGAGCTCGCGCACCATTTCTTCGAGGCGGCGCTCGGGGGAACCACCGAGCGCGCGGTCGTCTATGCGACGCGCGCCGCCGCACACGCGCTCGGTCGTGCCGCTTACGAGGACGCCGTCGCGCACTACGAGCGGGCGCTCGCGGCGCTCGACGTCGAGGACGCAGACGTCCGCCGCCGCTGCGAGCTCCTGATCGCGCTCGGCGACGCCGCGATGCAGGCCGGCGAGAGCACGCGCGCCAAGCGCACGCTCCGGGACGCCGCGGAGCTCGCGCGGACGCTCGGCGACGGCGAGCTGCTGGCGCGGACGGGCCTCGCGTTCGGCTGGTGGCTCGAGCCCGGCAAGACCGACCGCTACCTCGTCGACCTCCTCGAGGAAGCGGCCGCGGCGCTCGCCGGCGCCGACGGAGCGCTCCATGCGCGCGTGCTCGCGCACCTCGCCGCCGAGCTCTGGTACACCGGCACGCCCGAGCGGCGCGCGGATCTCAGCGCCGAAGCGGTCGCGATGGCGCGGCGGGTCGGCGACCAGCGGGCGCTCGCCTTCGCGCTCAGCTCCCGGCACCTGGCACTCTGGGGGCCGGCCAACGTGGAAGAGCGCCTCGCCGTCGCCGGCGAGGTGGTGCGGCTCGCGACGGCGATCGACGACGTCGAGCGCGTGCTGCAGGGACGGGTCTGGCAGGTCGTCGATTTTCTCGAGATCGGCGACATCCAGGCGGTCGACGTCGCGATCGCGCTCTGCGAGCGGCTCGCCGAGGAGCTCCGTCAGCCCGGCTACGTCTGGTGGACGGAGATCTTCCGGGCGATGCGCGCGTTGGTCGACGGCCGATTCGCGGCCGCCGAAGAGCTCATCCACCGCGCGTTCGCGACCGGCCAGCGCGCCCAGAACGAGAACGCCACCCAGGTCTTCGCGACCCAGATGTTCGTCCTCCGCCGCGAGCAGGGCCGGCTCGCGGAGCTCGAGCCCGCCTTCAAGGCGATGGTGGAACAGTATCCCGACATTCCGTCGTGGCGCTGCGGGCTCGCAATGCTCTACGCGCAGCTCGGACGCCTGGAGGAAGCGCGGCAGGAGTTCGAGCGCGTCGCCGTGAACGACTTTGGCGAGCTGCCGCGCGACCTCTTCTGGCTGATCGGCATGTGGCTCCTCGCCGACGTGTGCTGCGCGCTCGGCGACGGCGCGCGCGCCCGCGTGCTCTACGATCTCCTCGCCCCGTATGCCGGCCGCGTCATGGTCACCGGCCGTGCCGTCGTCTGCGCCGGCTCGGCGGCGCACTCCCTCGCGATCCTGGCGGCGCTCGTCGGCAACCACGACGACGCCGAACGCCATTTCGAGCACGCGCTCGCGATGAACCTACGGCTCGGCGCGCGACCGTTCGCCGCGTACACGCGCGCGGAGTATGCGCGCATGCTGCTGTCACGCGGCGCGGCGGGCGACCGCGAGCGGGCGATCGATTTGCTGCGCGATGCGCACGCCGCGGCCCGCGAGCTCGGCATGGCGCTCTTGCTCCGTCGCGTCGAGTCGCTGGCGGACGGGATCGCCGATCTTCACGAACTCGCGGTGCCCGCGGGCCCGAACGCCGCCGCCGCCCTGCCGGCCACGTCCTCCGCTGTCTTCCGCCGCGACGCGCGCGGCTGGACCGTCGCCTTCGGCGGGACGACCATCGGAGCGAAGGACACGAAGGGCATGCGCTTCCTCGCGACGTTGCTGCGCCATCCGGGGCAGGAGATCCACGCGCTCGACCTCGTCGTCGACGATCCGGAGCCCGCGGGCGGGACGACGGCGACCGCCTCGCCCCATGCCCTCGGCGACGCCGGTGAAATGCTCGACCGCCAATCGCGCGCCGCCTACGCGCAGCGCCTCGACGAGCTTCGTGCCGAGCTCGCGCGCGCGAAGGCGGCCGGAGCGATCGACGCCGCCGTCCGCCTGGAAGACGAGATCGACTTCCTCGCCCGCGAGCTGTCGCGCGCCATCGGTCTCGGCGGCCGCGAGCGGCGCGCGGGCGCCGCGGCGGAGCGCGCGCGCCTGAACGCGACCCGCGCGATCAAGGCCGCGGAGGACGCGATCGCGACCCTGCATCAGCCGCTCGCCGACTACCTGCGGGCGACGATCCGCACGGGCACGTTCTGCGTCTACGATCCGACCGCCGCGGCCGAAGTGACCTGGAGTTTCTGACCCGAGGGGATCTCTCCCCTCGCTCCATCCCTCTCCGAGGGCGCGGGCAAAGCCCGACGGAGCCTCACTCCCCGGGTCGCGTCGTCGTTGCCGTGGCGGGCGTCACTCCACGATCGGGACGCAGACGCGGCGGAGCGGCGGCGGTTGGATGACCGTCAAGGTGTCCCCGGGCGCGTCGCTGGCAAACGTCGTCGTGTCGAGGGTGACGAGGTCGGAGCCCGGATTCGGGCGCACGAAGAGGAAGGCGAACGCGCGGGCGTTGTTTTGGCCCTTGCCCGCCCCGAGGGATCCGAAATCGATCGTCATCCGCGAGGGCGTGTTGTCGCTGCGGACGCCGCCACGCTCGACCGCGAAGTCTTGAATCGTGCCGCCCGAGACGCTCACCTCCAAGCCGGCGAAATAGGCGGGAGCCGATGCTACGCCTTCATTTTGCGTCGCGACGACGAAGGCGATCAGATCGTCCGGCTTCGCCTTGCGCTTCCCGCCGGCGACCGCGGTGCAGAGCTGTGCGGTCTTGTCGCCGTTGCGTTCGATCAGGAGAAAGTTGGCCTTGATCTCCTGACCGTCTTTGGAAGTGAGTTTCAGCTCGAGCGTGCGATAGGCCTGAGTGGACGTGAGGGGGATCGGCATGGTGAGCCGACCCTTCACCGCCGTCGGCGTGGTGCCCAACGCGAGCGAGTCTTTGAACTTCACCTGCAGCGCCTCGTCGCCTCCGGGAAGCACGGTACTGCTCACCTTGCCGTCGATCGTCACCGGGATGTCCCGACCGCCCGCCCGTAGCACCGCGGCCCCAGTGACCTTGCTGCCGACCTGCACCAGCACCATGTTGGTGCTCTCGAAGCCGCTTCCAGTCCGCGCAGCCCACGCGCCCGCGAACGGGCTGAACGTGCCCTTCCCGCATTTCTTCGGTCCCGCGTCCGCACCGGGACAGCCGACCGCGACCTGGATCGTCTTCGTCTTGGAGAACTTGAAGCCGAAGAGGTCGAAGCCGTGCCCGCCGGTCACCGTGACGGTGTAGATGCCGCCCTGGGCGAAGGTGTGCTGGAACGCATCGGTTTGCGGACCGGCGCCGTTGTACCGCTGCGTGCGTGTCGGGCTGCCGTCGCCGAAGTTCCAGACGAACGTGATCCACGGTGATCCGCTTGGATCCGGCGGCTTGAACGAGCCGGTCACGGAGAACGTGACCGGCGCGCCGGCCGAGACGATCGAGTTCGGCGCCGGGTCGAAGGTCGGCTTACCGACGTTGATGCCGGCGAACGCGGGCACGGCGGATGCGAGCACCATGGTGCAGACGAGGGACGAGAAAGAACGGATCACGAAAGACCTCCGGAGGAAGTGATGGACGCAGAGGAACGGGCGAGGCAGCTCGGCGCGCACGCGACGACCAGGTCGCGCGCCGCCGTCTCGAATTCCGGCGTCTCGACGACGACCCAGTGCGTCGGCGCGTCCGCCGACCCCCACGGCCGGTCGCCGTCGAGGTGCGCGAGAAGGCACGCCCGGACGTCGCCCGCGCCGATGAGCACCCAGCGTTCGCGACTGAAAAGGCCATAGCAACCGATCAACCCGGGCCGGAGGGCCGCGATCGCCGTGATCTCGAAGGGCTGCGGCTTCTGGGGCGGGAACCTCACGACTCCGAGGCGTGAGGTTCGGGGCACCCGTCGTTCAGTCCGGACTGAACGGAGCTGCCTCCCCGATCGTCCGCAACTGCCTCACGCTTCTCCGGCGGCGACCTATTCGGCCATTACTGCGCGAGCGCGGGTTCGAGGACACGTCGCGCGCCATGAGAACCCTACGCACGGGCGTCCTTTTCGCTCTCGTCACCCTTCTCGTCGCCGCGGCCGCCCGCGCCGAGCCGACGGCGAAGGGGATTAGCGGTGACGAGTAGCTGGGACGCGTCGGCCGTACTGATCCGCACCGGAACAGCCGCGCGCGCGTCTTGCCCACTCGACGCGCGACGCGGCTGCCCTCCCCGGCGAAGACTAGCTACAGCACTGCAGGTAGCATTTGTAATCCGACGGCGCCCCGGTGTCGTTGTAGGGCAAGCAGGTCCAGAAGTCGTCGCCGCGCGGGAACGCGTACCACTTCCCGTTGTTGGCGCCGTCGAAGGGCGTCGTCCACAGGAATCCCGCTCCCATGGCGTGCCCGCTCGAGCAGAACATGTTCGTGACGGCGAAGGTGCCGGCGGGCGCGGTACCCGCGAACTCCTCGGGGTGGCAGGTCGTGATGCCCGACGTGCCGGCCGGGCCCTGCGGGCCTTGCTCGTTCCAGCTCCGCAGCGTCTCCGTCGACTTGCAGGCCGGAGTCGAGTTCACGAGCACACTGCTCGGGCGTACCTTGTTGGTCGTGTTCTTGAAACAGCCGAAGTAGACGTCGGCGTGCGTCGTGCTGACGCCGGCCCCGAGCATCGTGAGCGCGAGCAGAGCGCGGATGGCGAATCGTGATCGCATGGTCGATGTCCTTTCAGGGGGACGACGGTCAGCCGCAGCACTGCATGAAGCAGCGAATGGCCGAGGGGCTGGGCGTGTCGTTGTAGGGCACGGCGGTCCAGAAATTGTCGCCGC
Source organism: Polyangiaceae bacterium (assembly GCA_031400185.1). Taxonomy (GTDB): domain Bacteria; phylum Desulfobacterota; class Binatia; order UTPRO1; family UTPRO1; genus UTPRO1. Next base: position 8,669 of record JANNPN010000468.1, on the reverse strand, counting down.
GCGGGAAGTAGTAGATCTTCCCATTGTTGGCGCCGTCGAACGGCGTCGACCAGATACAGCCGGCGCCGGTCGCGTGGCCCGACGCGCAGAACATGTTGATGACGCCGAAGGTGCTCGCCGGAATGTTCCCCGGGAACTCTTCGGGGTGACAGCTCGCGACACCTGGATCGCCCTGCGGGCCCGGCTGGCCCTCTTCGTCCCAGGTGCGCAGCGTCTCGGTCGATTTGCACGCCGGTGTCTGGTTCACGAGGATGCTGCTCGGTCGCACCTTGTTCGTGGTGTTCTTGAAGCAGCCGAAGTAGACGTCCGCCTGGGCGGTCCCGACTCCGATGGTGAGCATCGCCATCGAGAGCAGTGCTCGGGTGAAGACTCGTTGCGCTCGCATGAGGGGGTTCTCCTTTCGTGATGACCCAATGCGAGATTCCATGAGCAACGGGAGTGCCATCGACGCAGGACGCTTCCTCCGCGGCGCGGCTGCGAAGAAGTCCACGATCGTCGACTGTGGTCCAAAATCCTGGACATTGCGTCGCGCGCGTCGTCACCACCTGCTCGCGAATGGATCAGATTTGTATACTGAAACGATGCGCTGGTTTGGCGCACGCGTGCAGCGACGCGTGTGTCGTGCGCGCGTGCGTGCGCTGCGCAGGAATGGCGCACACTTTCGTCGACGCGTGCCGAGCGCCGGCGATGCGACGACCACGATGAAAGCTGCGCCGAAGCAGTGCAGCTTCTCACCGGGCGGGTGACGCGACCTCGCGACTATCGATTCCCCGCCGTCAGCTTCGAGCTCCGAGATTCTTCGTCTCGCTAGATTGAAACGTACTAGCTCGGTACCGGGGCCACTCCCCACGTGCACCCGCGCGTCAGCGACGACCGCCGGCATCGATCGTGGCGCCCCCCGCGACGGACTTCGCGAGGTCAGCCCGGCGTGTCCGCCGGGTCGAGAAGTCCGTGGCGCCGCCAGCCCACGTTGAGTAGCCACGTCCGTGGGCGCGCGACCGGCCGCTGATCCAGTGGCGCCGGCCGTTCGTCCGACTCGACGCAGTCGCGCCGCCACCCGTCGAACCAGCGTGCCGAGGACGCCGGGTCGAGGCGGACGCGCGTCCGAAGTGCCGCGACGGCTCGTCGCCCCGTCGCGACGTGCTTGCGCGCGTTCAACAACACGTAGCGGAGCGCGCGATGCACCTCCCGCGGCGTCCGCAGAAGGCGATGGTGATAGCGATCGGCGAGCACTCGGCCGGTGCGGTTCCCGACGCGGTTCACGACCCGTGCAAGCCGCGCACCGATCGATTTCATGCCCCGCCCGAGCGCCAGCTGATCGTGGGCTTCCACGATCAGGTGCGCGTGATTTCCCTGAAGGGAGTAGTGCACGAGGCGGAAGCCGTCGCGATCGCAGCCGACGGCGAAGGTGCGGTGGACGGCACGAACGACGCGCACGTCGCGGAGCGAGAGCACGTCGTCGCGCATCCGCAGCGTCACATGCGCTGGCACGGTCTTCCGAAAGGCCGGACGCGCGGCGTGCGGCACCACCGCACGAGCGCCCGGCTTTCGCCCGGCCCCGGGCCGACTCCCCCCCCAGCGCCGAGGCGCGCGGAGGTCGAGTGCGAGCTGGGATCGTCGTGCGGGCATTTGAATAAGGCTATGTATGTCGTCTGCGCCTCGTCGAGTCAATGGGACCGCACAGTTCGGATGCCGAGGCGCAGATCAGCGGTCCCCTCCGCGGCTGCGAGTGTGGACAGCGCCTTGCTCGGGAGCACCGACGCATCGATGGCGAGGAGGCGCGCAGCAACGCGGGGGCTCGTTGGCAAGTCCGCCGCGCGGCGCGACACCCGAGAGAGAAGGCGTGGTGCGGCGCGCCCGGTACCCGCTTCGCTTCAACTTCAGAAACCCAAAGCCCGTCCACGCCGACTGAGACGCGTCAGCGCTGGGCGACTCCGCCGAGCCTTCGCACGTGGCCGCCCTCCTCCTCTGGCGCTTCCACCCCGGCAACGCCGGTGCTCGTGACGCCGGCGGCGCGGCGGAGCTCGTGGAACGATGCCTCCATCCAGTCCGCGACCTCTGCGAGGTCGTGCACGACGTCCCAGTCAGCGATGAGCCCGAGCGAGAGCCGGCCGTCGTAGCTCAAGAGGGCGATGCCGAGGCCCTGGTTGTCGAAGAGCGGGACGTGTGGGTGGCCCGCGACCATGCGCGCGTCGAGCAGGTGGAGCGGGAACGCGGGGCCCGGGATGTTGGTGACGATCAGATTGAAGAGCCGGACGTGACGGATGAGCTTGACCGACATCGCGATCGCGATCGGCGGCGTCCATTCGGCGGTCTCGACGAGGAGCGAGGCGTTCTGCTCCTCCTGGTTCCGGCGGAGCGCCTCGGTCGTCCGGCAGATGCGGCGGTGGCGCGCGAGGACGTCGTCCTCGTCGAGCGGGAGATCGGCGATCCACGCGGAGACGCGGTTGCCGGTCTCGCCGCGCTCGGCGCGCGCGCGCGTGCTGACCGGGACGAGCACGCGATACGCGCCGTCGAGGTCGGCGCGCATGTGGTGGTGCATGCGGCGGAGGCCGCCGCTCACGATGCCGAGCACGACGTCGTTCACGGTGCCGCCGAGCTTCGCGCGGATCGCCTTCACCTCCGTGAGGTCGAAGCTCACCCACTCGACGCGCCGGTGCGGCCCGATCGCGCGGTTCACCGGGCTCGCGGTCACGTGCTCGAGCCCCGTCCGCAGGAGACCGAGCAAGCTCCCGAGGCGCGTCCCGATCTCGACGCCGCCGCCGGCCACCATGCTCGGCAGCTGCTGCAGCAGCCCGAGCGCCGCGCCGCCGCGCCGGCGGACCTCGTCCGCGACGAGCGTCGCGGCGCTTGGCGGCGGCGCCGGCGTCCACGGCTTTGGCGCCTCGATGCGCGTGACCGGCGCGGGATCGAGGAGCGCGGCCAGGATGTCCATGCCCGCGATGCCGTCGACGAGGCAGTGATGGATCTTGATCAGCATCGCGAAGCGGCCCTCGGGCAGCCCCTCGATGAACGTCGCCTCCCAGAGCGGACGGGCGCGGTCGAGCGGCCGTTCGAGGAGACGTGCGACCAGCGTCTTCAGCTGCAGCTCAGTGCCCGGCGTCGGCAGGTGGCTGTGCCGCACGTGGTAGTCCAGATCGAACTCGCCGTCGTCGACCCAGAGCGGCTCGAGCAGCACGGGCGTAAAGTGCAGGCGCTGGCGGTAGCGCGGAATGAGGTGCAGGCGCGATGCGATGTGGCTCCGGATGCTCGCGAAGTCGATGCCCCCGTCCTCGACGCTGAGTGAGCCCGGCTCGAAGATCGCGGTCAGCGCGACGTGCATGTAGGCGTTCGGTGTCTCGAAGTGCAGGAACGACTGATCGAGCCCCGAGAGCCGCGTGTACTGCCCCGCGTCCATGCTGCGCGATGGCAGCAACCCGCATGCCATCGCGGTTCCGCTGCACGGACGGTCGGCAGCGACGCGCGGATGATGCCGCCGGCGGCAGCGGCCTGCTGCACCAATGAGCAGCGCCTGAGCGCCGCGATTCGGTGCGTAGCGACCGAGCCGATCCTCGCATATGTTATGGCGCACGCGTGGGCCACCAACGTTTCGATCCCTGGGTGATCGCCGCCATCGTGGTCGGCGTGGCGCTGCGCTTCGTCAACCTCGGGGCCGCCCCGCTTTGGTTCGATGAAACGTACACGTTTCATCACCTGACGATCCCGTGGCAGGGCTATGTCGCCGCGGTGATGCGCGACAACCAGGCCCCGGTCTACTACGCGGCCACCAAGGCCTGGACCGAAATCGCGGGCCTCACCCCGTGGACGATGCGGATCCCCGGCCTCCTCGCGTCGCTCGCGTGCATCCCGCTCGTCGCCGCGATCACCCGGGTCGTCGCCGGCGAGCGCAGCGCCCGGGCCGCCGCGTGGGTCGCCGCCGTCTCGCCGTTCCTGATCCAGCACGCGCAGGACGCGCGCCCGTATGCGTTGCTCGCGGCGTTCGCGACCATCGACCTTCTCCTCCTGGTGCGGTTCGTGGAAGGCCGGTCGCCGCGGCTCGGCGTGCTCTGGGTGCTCTTCGCGTTCGCCGTCGTCGCGACCCACTACTACGGGATCTTCTTTCTCGCGGGGGAAGGGCTCGCCCTCCTGATCCTGCGGCCGCAGCCGCTGCGGGCGTGGTTGCCGGCGGGGATCGTCGCGGGAGGGATCAGCGGCGCGCTCGTGTTGGCGGCGGTCCAGAAAGCCTCGGGGATCTTCGGGGGGCAGTACATCTTCGGCATCACGGCGCTCCCGGGCGTCGTGTGGTCGATGCTGACCGGCTACACGCTCGTGCCGACGTCGGAGCAGCTCCACGCGCTCGGCCCGCGTGCGATCCTCCCGGACCTGCCGATCGCGCTGATCGCGCTGCCGGCGTTCCTCGTGATCGCGTCGGCGGGCGTCCGCGAGCTCGGCGGCACCGCGCGCATCACCCTGCTCACGACCTTCTGCGTGGCGCTCCTCGCACCGTTCTTCTATCGACTCGTCGCAGGCGCCGGCGTCCACCCGCGCTACTTCGCCGCCGCGATCGCGCCGGTGCTCGTCGTGACGGCGGTCGGCATGGCGCCCGACCGCCTCGCGGGCCTGCGCGGGGCCGCCACGCTCGTCCTCGGCGCCGTCATGGTGTACGCGACCTATCTGCATCTCCGCGACACCGGACACGGCCGCGAGGACATCATCGCGGCGGGACGCTGGCTCGAAGCCAACGTCCCCGTCGACGAGGAGATCCTGATCACGTCGAGCGAAATGGAGACCCTGGCGCGCTTCCATTGGCCGAACCGCCATTTCCGGCCCTACCCGGCCGAGAAGGGTGCCGTGAAGCCGGAGCAGATCCCGCGCCTCGTCGAGTCGCTTCCCTTCGACGGCGACCCCCGCGCGCTCTTCATGGTCGGCCGTGCCTGGCTCAGCGATCCCGAGGGCAAGCTCCAGGAGGCGCTCGCCGCGCGCTACTCTGCGTGTCCCGGCGCCGACGTTCCCGGCATCCGCATCCATTGCTACCAGCCGCGGGCCGCGGCCGTCGCCGACGCGGGCCAATGATCGACGTCGACGCCCTCGCAAGCGGCGTCCGGAGCGGTGACCGCCGCCTGCTCGCGAAAGCGATCACGCTCGTCGAGAGCACCCACCCCGAGCATCAGGAGGCGGCGCAGCGGCTGCTCGAACGGCTCTTGCCCCACACCGGCGACGCCGTCCGCGTCGGCATTACCGGCGTGCCCGGCGTCGGCAAGAGCACGTTCATCGAGGCGTTCGGCCTCTATCTCATCGGGCGCGGGAAACGCGTCGCCGTGCTTGCCGTCGACCCGTCGAGCGCCCGCACGGGCGGCAGCATCCTCGGCGACAAGACGCGGATGGCGAAGCTCTCCGCAGCGCCCGAGGCGTTCATCCGGCCGAGCCCGTCCGGCGGCTCGCTCGGCGGCGTCGCACGCCGGACGCGCGAGGCGATGCGGGTGACGGAAGCCGCCGGCTACGACGCCGTGATCGTCGAGACGGTCGGCGTCGGACAGAGCGAGATTGCCGTGAACGCGATGGTCGACTTCTTCCTCGTGCTGATGCTCGCCGGCGCCGGGGACGAGCTGCAGGGCATCAAGAAGGGCATCCTCGAGATCGCCGATGCGCTCGCGATCAACAAGGCCGACGGCGACAACCTCTCGCACGCCCAGCAGGCGGCGTCGCAGTACATCGCCGCGCTCAACCTCTTCCGCCACACGAGCCCGAGCTGGGACCCACCGGTCGTGACGCTGAGCGCGCTCGAGCAGCGCGGCATGGACAGGATCTGGACCATCATCGAGGACCACCGCGCGAAGCTCGGCGCGAGCGGCGAGCTCACGGCCAAGCGGCGCGAGCAGCAGCGGTCGTGGTTCTGGAACGTCGTCGAGGAGGGCATCAAGGCGCGCTTCCTCGCGCGGCCCGACGTGCGCGCGCTCTTGCGCGAGCTCGAGACCGCCGTCGCCGCGGGCGAGACCTCGCCGACGGCCGCTGCGCGCCGCGTGCTGGCCCTCGCCGAGTCCTGAGGACGCGATGCCCGCCGAGGCCGCCGACCTGCAACCCGACGTCGTCGTGGTCGGCGCCGGTCCGACCGGCTTGACGGCGGCGACCCTGCTCCGCCGCGCCGGCGTCACCGTGCGCGTCCTCGACAAGAGCACGCAGCAGGCGCACGAATCGCGGGCGTTCGCGACGCACGCACGCTCGCTCGAGCTCCTGCGGGCGATCGGCCTCGGCGACGCCTTCATGGACCGTGGCCTGATCGCAACGGGCGCGCAGGTCTTCGTCGACGGGGCGCAGGTGGCGGAAGTGGATTTCGCCGACATCGGCCGCGCGGACACGCCCTACCCGTTCGTGCTGATGGTCCCGCAATGGGACATCGAGGCGATCCTCGCCGACGACCTCGCGCACCACGGCGTGACGGTCGAGCACCAGGTCGAGGTGACCGAGGTGCGCCAAAGCGGCATCGACCTGCCCGGGGCCCGCGTCGACGTGCGCGCGGTGCGTGCCGACGGAACGCGGCTCGAGCTCACGCCCTCGTACGTCATCGGCGCCGACGGCGCCCATAGCATCGTCCGCAAGTGCCTCGGGCTCCGCTTCGACGGCGCCGCGTATCCCCAAGGCTTCCTCCTCGCCGACTGCCGCGTCGAGTGGGGCCTCGACCACGACCACATCAAGATCTTCGTCGGCGAGCGCAACCTCGCCGTGTTCCTGCCGCTCCGCGGGCGCGAGATCGGGCGCATCATCGCGATCCGGCCGTACGAGGAAGGGGCGGCGGCGAACGACGTCGCCGGGTCGACGCCGGCGACGCTCGACGAGGTCGCGAGCGCGCTCGCCGCGGTCGCGAAGATCCCGGTCACGCTCCGCGACCCGGTCTGGGTCACGCGCTATCGCCTGCACCACCGCGGCGTCGACCGCTACGGCGTCGGCCGCGTGTTCGTCGCCGGGGACGCGGCGCACATCCACAGCCCGGCGGGCGGCCAGGGCATGAACACCGGCCTCCAGGACGCCGCCAACCTCGCGTGGAAGCTCGCGCTCGCCATCAATCGCCGCGCCCCGGCGGCCCTCCTCGACACCTACCACGCCGAGCGCTGGCCGGTCGGGCAAAAGGTCCTCCAGCGCACGGACCGTCTCTTCTCGGCGCTGAGCTCGCAGGCGGGATGGATGACGCGCGTACGCAACCTCGTCGTACCGTACGTCGCGCCGACGCTCGCCGGGGTGGCGCCGCTTCGCGCGCGCGCCTTCGGCTTCGTCTCGCAGCTCGGCATCCGCTACCGCGAGAGCACGTTCGTGCACGACGCGTCGCCGGCATCGGCGCCGCGCGCCTGGCGCGCCGGCGTGCGTGCCGGCCACCGCGCACCGGACGCGCGCATCACCGCGGAGCGCACGGTCTTCGACCTGCTCGCCGGGTATCGGTTCCACGTGCTGGCGCTATCGCGCCGGCCGCTCGACGGCGCGGAGATCGCCCGCGGCGCCGCCGAGCTCGCCGCCCTCCCCGCGGCGCTCGAGCTCGACCTCGACACGCACCTGATCGCGCGCTCGCTGATCGGGCGCGACGCGCGCTTCGTGCAGGCGGAATCGCCGGAGGTCTTCGCGGCCTACGGCCTCTCGCGCCGCGTGCCGCAGGCGGTCTTCCTGGTGCGCCCCGACGGCTACGTGGCGTACCGTGCCGTCGGCCTCGACGTCGCGGGCCTCGCGGGCTTCGTGCGCGAGCGATTCCGCTAGCGGACGGCCGTCCCCACGCGCTCGGATTCGCGTTGACGCCGGGGCAAGAGTCGGGGCAAACAAGCGGCGTGACGGCTGCCTCTCGCTTGTCTGGACGTCACGTCCTACCGATCGCGGCGGCGCTCCTGCTGATCGCCACCGTTCCGACCCGCGTGCACGCGGCGCTGAGCGCGAGCACCACGGGCGGCGTCCTCGCAATCACGCTCTCGGCCGCCGACGACGCGACCGTCACCTGCGCGGGCGGGCAGACGCGGGTGAACGGCACAGCACCTGCACCGGGCCCGGCCGCCGCGTGCACCGCGATCACGCGCGTGACGATCACGGCGGCCGGCGGCTTCGCGAACAGCGTCGACCTCCGCGGGGTCACGAACGCCGCCGGTTTCACGAACGTCCTCGAGGGCGCTGGCGGGCTGACCTTCGACCCGAACCAGATGACGGCCTCCGGCACCGGGATCGCCGTCGACCTCGGCGCCGGTGACGACACCTACTTCGGCAGCGGCGACGGTCTCATCGACGAGGCCGTGAAGGGCGGCGCCGGCAGCGACACGCTCGCGGCGGCGGTCGGCAGCGTCAGCTTCCGCCTGGGCGGCGAGGCCGACGGCGAAACCGACACGCTCGTCGTGACCGGCGCCGGGACGACGCTCGCGTTCGGCGTCACCACGCCGGTGACCGTGGACCTGAACGGCGGGGTCGGCGGCGCCCCCGCGACGATCGCGACCCACGCGAACCGGACCGTGAAGCTCGACCCCACGAGCACCTTTCGGCCGACCGGCGTCGTCGGCGGCGAGTCCGACGACACGATCGTCGGGGTCGCGGACGTGGGCACCGCCTTCTACGCGTTCGCGGGCAACGACAGCTTCACGGGCGGCTCCGAAGTCGACCTCTACCTCTTCGGGTATGCCATGCCGCTCGAGCCGACGACGGTCACGATCGACGACGCCGTCGGCGAC
>JANNPN010000441.1:0-14276 GCA_031400185.1 Polyangiaceae bacterium | reverse complement strand
GACGGCGACGCGTTGCTGCTCGCCGCCGGAGAGCTCGCCTGGCCGGTGCGTGAGGCGATCAGCCAACCCAACGCGTTCGAGCAGCTCCGTCGCGCGTCGGCGCGCGGCCTCGGCCGGCGTGCCGGCGATCAACTGCGGCATCATGACGTTCTCGAGGGCCGTGAAGTCGGGCAAGAGATGATGGAACTGGAAGATGAAGCCGATTTCCCGATTGCGGAAATTCGCCAGATCGCGGTCGCTCTTGCTCGTCAGGTTCTCACCGTCGAACCACACCTCTCCTCCCGTCGGTCGATCGAGCGTGCCCAGAATGTGCAGCAACGTGCTCTTCCCTACCCCGGACTCCCCCACGATCGCGATTCGTTCCCCCTGTCCGATCTCGAGGTCGAGGTCGGACAGCACCCGCACCACCCGCGGACCATCGACGTACTCCTTCGAGAGGTTGCGGAGGGCGATCAATGGCGCCTACTCGTAGCGGATCACCTCCACGGGCGCCAGTCCTGCGGCCTGCCGTGCCGGGTAAATCGTCGCGAGGAGGCAGATGACGACCGACACCAGGGCGACCGTCGCGAAGTTTTCCCCGTAGACCCGGACGGGCAGCGTCGTGACGTAGAAGACGTCCTTCGGGAGCTCGACGAACTGGTAGCGCCGGAGCACCCAGCACCCGGCGTACCCACCGATCACGCCGAGCAGCGTGCCGACGATGCCGATGATGAAGCCCTTCAACATGAAGATGCGGGCGATGCTCCGATCCGTCGCACCCATCGACTTGAGGATCGCGATGTCCTTGCGCTTTTCCATCACCACCATGATGAGGGTCGCGACGATGTTGAAGGCGGCGACCAGCACGATGAGCGTCAGCACGATGAAGTACACGACTTTCTCGAGCCGAAACGCGAGGAAGAGGTTACGGTTCACCTCCATCCAGTCGCGAGCGCGAAACGGCGTGCCGAGGGTCTGCTCGATCCGGCGTGCGATCTGATCGGCACCGTAGAGGTCAGTCACCCGGATCTCGACGCCGGTGATGGCATTGCCGAGGCCGAAGAACTTCTGCGCGTCCGCGATGGCCATGTAGATGAGGCCGGAATCGTAGTCGTACATCCCGGAGTCGAAGGTGCCCGCGAGGACGAAGCGTTTCACCTTCGGAATCGGCCCGACGGGCGACGGCGTGCCGAGCGGCGACACGACGCTCACGGGATCGCCCAGTGCCAAGCCGAGCTGTTTGGCGAGCTCCTGGCCGAGGATGATGCCGGTGAGCGTCGTCATCTCGGGCGTGCCGTCTTCGTCGGCGTTGCCTTCGACCGGCACCTCGACGGGCGCGCCGAGCCCGGCGAGCGAGCCGCTCGTCAGATGCGCCTTCAGGTCGATGACGGCATCCTCCATGTCCGGGGGCACGCCCCGCACCACGACACCCGACACGCTCTGGCCGCTGCTCAGCATCACCTGGCTGTAGACGAGCGGCGCCGCGGCCGCGACGCCGGGCGTGTCCTTCACCTTCTGCACGACCTCGTCGGGGTTCGTGATCGTGCCGGCGTAGGACACGAGCACGATGTGCGGGTTGAAGCCGAGGATGCGGTCGCGGAGATCCTCCTCGAAGCCGGTCATGACCGCGAGCACGATGTTGAGCGTCATGACCCCGATCATCACGCCGACGATCGAGATCACGGTGATCAGCGAGATGAAGGCCTCGGAGCGTTTGGCGCGCAGATAGCGCAGCCCGACCATCAGCTCCCAGCTCACGGTGCTCCTTGGCGCGTCAGCGCCGCTCCGGGCGGAGCTGCGGGAAGAGGATCACGTCGCGGATCGATGCGGAGTTGGTGAGGAGCATCGCAAGCCGATCGACGCCGATGCCCTCCCCCGCCGTCGGCGGCATGCCGTGCTCGAGCGCGCGCACGTAGTCCTCGTCCATTGCGTGCGCCTCGTCGTCACCGCCGGCCTTCGCCGCGAGCTGCATCTCGAAGCGGCCGCGTTGCTCGGCGGGGTCGTTCAGCTCGGAGAAGCCGTTCGCGAGCTCACGGCCGCCGATGAAGAGCTCGAAGCGGTCGACGATCGCGGGGTCGCGGTCGGACGAGCGTGCGAGCGGCGACACCTCGACCGGGTATTCGGTGATGAACGTCGGCTGGACGAGCTGCGCCTCGCCCGTCTTCTCGAAGATCTCGATCAGCACCTTGCCGTACGGGGCATCGTCGGCGAGCGGGATGTCGTGGGTCGCAGCGTAGGTACGGAGCTTCGCCTCGTCGTCGACGTCGGCGCGCGCGATCCCGGCGTACGTGGCGACCGCGTCCTTGACGGTGAGGCGTGTCCACGGCGGCGTGAGATCGATCGTGTGCTCGCCCCACGCGAGGACGAGCCCGCCCGTCAAGCTCCGGGCGAGGTCCGCGAAGAGGGCTTCGGTCAGGTCCATCAGGTCGGTGTACGTCGCGTACGCCTGATAGAACTCGAGCATCGTGAACTCGGGGTTGTGCTCGGTCGACATCCCCTCGTTCCGGAAGTTGCGGTTGAGCTCGAAGACACGATCCATGCCGCCCACCACGAGGCGTTTCAGGTACAGCTCGGGGGCAATCCGGAGGTAGAGGTCGAGGTCGAGCGTGTTGTGGTGGGTGACGAAGGGTCGCGCGAGCGCGCCGCCCGCGATCGCCTGCATCATCGGCGTCTCGACCTCGAGGAAGCCGCGCGCGGTGAAGAAGGTGCGAAGCTCCTGGAGCAGAAGCGCGCGCTTCCGGAACACCTCGCGGGTCTCGGGGTTCGCGAGCAGGTCGAGGTAGCGCTGGCGGTAGCGGCGCTCGACGTCCTGCAGGCCGTGCCACTTTTCGGGCAGCGGCTGCAGCGCTTTGGCGAGGTAGCGCACTGTGTCCGCCGCGACCGTGAGCTCGTGCGTTTTCGTGCGGAAGAGTCGCCCCTCGACGCCGACCAGGTCGCCGAGGTCGAGCTGGCGGAACTGCGCCCATGCGTCGTCGCCGATCACGGCGCGCTGCACGTGGATCTGGAGGCGGCCGCTCCCGTCCTGCAGATGCGCGAACGCGGCCTTCCCGAAGTCGCGGATCGCCATCAGGCGGCCCGCGAGCGCGACCTGCACCGGCGCCGCGTCGAGAGTTGCGGCGTCGGTCGCGCCGAAGCGGGTCTGCAGCTCGGCGGCGGAGTCGCGCGGGCGGAAGTCGTTCGGATACGGGGCGCACCCGAGCCGCGTGAGCTCCGCGAGCTTCTTGCGGCGGACGAGTACCTGCTCGTGCTCCCCTTCCATCTCGTTCGTATGCGGGGATTCGGGGGGAAAGACAAGTCGACCGCCGCGCTGCGGCCTGCCGAAACCGCGCTTGCGGTGCGGACCGCGCGCACGGTTCGGGAGAACGCCGGCCGCCACGTCACGCTCGCCTCGTGCCCGACACGTCCCGTCGCGTGGTCGCGTGCCGATCACGCGGGAGATCGAGCAGACCGCGACGGACGGATGCGAGCGGCGCGCCGTTCGGCTGCTGCAGTACGCGGTGCAAGGCAATCGCGTGCACGCGACCCCCGCGGCGAAGGATCGCGACGCCGCGGGTTTCCGCCACGGCCCACGCCGAGCTCCGGAGTGCCGTCCGCATCGATTCGGCGTCCTCTGGCGTTCGCTTCGATGGTTGGTAACGGAAAGCCGTGACCGGAACGAACGCGCCGACGGCCCGTCGGGATCAGGACCGGTGGCGCTCGCGCGCATCGCGCTGCGCGGCGATACCGCCCTACCCTCCGGCGGCGAATCGTTTCGCGCGGATAGCGTTCGACCTCGCTTGAAGGCCCATGGGCTTTACCCTATGACGTCGAGAGGCATGCTGACCGCGTCGTGGCGTCCGGCGCTGATCGCGCTCAACCTCGTGCTGCTGGCGATGATCGCGTTCTTCGGGGCGCGCATCGCGAGCGCGCTCGTCGCCGCTCGTCTCGCCGGACCGCCGGTCGTGGCCGCGCCCGCGGTGCCGCTGTCGGCAGCGGCCGCGGCGGTCGAGCCGGAGTCGGCGTACGCGCTCGTCGCCGAGCGCGACGTGTTCAATGCCGAGAAGCGTAAGGGCGCCGAGCCGAGCGGCGGCGGCGAGCCGTACAAGCGGAGCGACCTGAATCTGAAGCTCTGGGGCACTGCGCTCGCGCACGATCCCGCGCAGTCCTTCGCGATCATCGAGGACCAGGCGGCGCGCCGGCAGATGCTCTTCCGCGTCGGCGACACGGTGCTCGAGGTCGCGACGCTCACGCGCGTCGAGTGGGACCGGGTGGTGCTCACGCGCGACGGCAGTGAAGAGGTGCTCGACATCTCGTCGGCGCGCGCGAGCGGGAAGGACGCCGCGCCGGCGCCCGGGGCCACCTCCCCGCAAGGCGAGCGCATCCGGAAGACCGCGGACAACAAGTTCCTGATCGACCGCCGTGAGCTCGAGTCGACGGTCGCCAACATCAACGAGGTGTTCACGCAGGCCCGCGCCGTGCCGTTCTTCGAGAACGGCAAGACGGTCGGCTTCCGGGTCTTCGCGATCAAGCCCGGCTCCGTTTTCGAGAAGATCGGTCTCCAGAACGGGGACGTCATCAACCGTGTGAACGGCGTCGAGCTCACCGATCCGACCAAGGCGATCTCGCTCTTCACCGAGCTGCAGAACGAAGGGCACATCGCGGTCGACCTGCAGCGCAACAAGCAGGTGAAGAACTTCTCGTACGAAATTCGTTGACCCGTACCGGCGCGGCAGAAGAGAGGCGGTGAAGTGGCGGTGACTGTGGGAGCACGGAGAGCAACGAAGCCGCTACCGAGGTGCGCCGCGCTGCTGGCGCTCGCATCCTGGCTCATGGTCGCCGTCGTGACCGCGGACGCCGCCGACGAGCCCGACGAGCCCGCCGCGGCGGCGACGCCCGCGGACGTCGCCGCGTCGCCCGCGCCGCCGGGACCCGCCGTCGTCGAGGAGAGCGGAGAGCGCTACATCACCATGGACTTCCAGGACGTCGACATCGCCGTCCTCGTGAAGTTCATCGGCGAGATCACCGGGAAGAACTTCGTCATGGACGAGCGCGTGCAGGGCAAGGTGACGGTGGTGTCGCCGACCCGGGTCTCCGCCGACGAGGCGTACCAGGTCTTCCAGGCGGTCCTGCAGGTGAAGGGTTTCACGACGGTCCCGTCCGGTGCCGCGATCCGCATCATCCCGACCAAGGAAGCGAAGGCGACGAGCCTCCGGACGCTGAGCGCCGAGCAGAAAGCGCCGACCGAGGAGTACGTGACGCGCCTCGTGCCGCTCACCCAGGTCGACGTCGCGGACATCATCGGCGTCCTGCAGCCGCTGGTGGCGCCGGACGGGCTCGTGACGGGCTACGCGCAGACGAACTCGCTGATCCTCGTCGACTCGGCCGCGAACGTCGAGCGGCTCGCCAAGCTCGTCGTCGAGCTCGACGTCGCGAGCTCGCGCCGCCAGACCACGATGGTGAGCCTCAAGTACGCCGCGGCGAGCGAGCTCGCCGAGACGATCCAGCTGGCGATGGACGACCGGACGGGCGCGCCCGCGCCGGCGCCGGCGCCCGGCCAGAAACCCGTCGGAACCGGGGCACTGAAAGCGTTCAAGATCACCCCCGACGACCGCACGAACACGCTCATCGTGAACGCGCCCCCGGATCAGCTGCAGCAGATCAAGGCGATGATCGAGCGCCTCGACGTGCCGCTCCCGCCGGGAAGCGGCCGGGTCAACGTCTACTATCTGAAGTACGCGAACTCGGAGGACCTGCTGCCGGTCCTGCTCGACGTGGTCGGGTCCGGCGGCGGCCAGTCGGTGATCCGGTCGCGGCAGCAGCAGGGGCAGCAAGGCTCCACCGGCCGTAGTCGGCGGCGCAACGGCAGCAGCCTCCGCCGCTCGTCGCAGAACCGGCAGGCGGCGCAGCAACGTCAGCCGAATCAGCCGGCGCAAGCGGGTCAGCAGAGCGCCATCGACTTCGCCGGCGAGGTTCGGATCACCGCCGACCCGGCGACGAACTCCCTCATCATCGCGGCTGTGCCCGAGGACTTTCAGATCCTCCGGAGCGTCATCGAGAAGCTCGACATCCGCCGGCGCCAGGTCTACGTCGAGGCGATCATCCTCGAGGTGACCCTCGACCGGACGCGTCAGCTCGGCATCGAGCTGCAAGGCGTGACGGGCCTCTCCAACGGCCTCGGGGTCGGACGCACCAACCTCGGCAACCTGAACGACGCCCTCACCAATCCCGGCACGCTCTCCGGGCTCGTGCTCGCCGCCGTGTCGAAGCAGACGATCGAGCTTCCCGACGGCACGACGGTACCGGCGCAGGCAGCGCTCCTCCGCGCGCTCGACAACTCGAACGACATCAACATCCTTTCCGCGCCGAACGTCCTCACGACCGACAACGAGGAGGCCGAGATCGTCGTCGGCCAGAACGTCCCGTTCGTCGCGAGCCGCGCGACCAGCGAGACCAACCTGAACAACACGTTCGCCACGATCGAACGTGAGGACGTGGGCATCACGTTGCGTCTCACGCCGCAGATCTCCGAGGGGCAGATGGTGCGACTCGCGGTCTTCGAGGAGGTCTCCGCCATCATCCCGAACCCGCTCCTCGACGCCAACGAGGTCGGGCCGACGACGACGGTCCGGAGCGCCAGCACCACGATCAACGTGCACGACGGTCAGACGGTCGTGATCGGCGGCTTGATCTCGGACTCGATCAACAACCGCGAGAGCAAAGTACCCTTCGTGAGCGAGATCCCCGTGATCGGGAACTTCTTCAAGAACACCGAGCGCAACAAGAGCAAGATCAATCTGCTGATCTTCCTGACGCCGCACATCATCAAGGACGAGGCGGATGCCGCTGACGTCTCGGTCGCCGAGCGCGATCGCTTCCGCAATCTGATGGACTCGGCGGGCGCGCCGCGCCGGCGGCCCGACCCGCTCGACATGCCGTCCTTCAACCTCCCCGAGGAGCGTGAGCTGCCGGTCGGACAACCGGACGCCGCGAGCGTCCCGACCACCGGCACCGGCCCGCTCGACGTCGCCGCGATCACGGTCGACCGTCGCAATGACGGTGCTGCCATCGTGCTCGCGGTCGGCGGGACGCCCGTCAAGGTGAGCCACCACACGCTTCTGGAGCCCGGGCGCATCGTCATCGATTGCTTCGGCGAGAGCCGGAAACGCGCCAAGGTCGAGTTCATGAAGGTGATCGATCCGCTCGTCCGCCGGGTGCGGGTCGCGCATCACGAGGGCCGCATGCGGCTCGTGATCGATCTCACGACCGACACGGTGCCGGCCTATGACCTCGTGAGCCACGGTGGTACCCTCACCATCACGCTCGGCTCCGCGCGTCCGGAAGCCACGGCCGGAGACGAGCAGTAGACGTTTCATGGTCACCCCGGCCCGCACCGCCGCTCCTTCGCCGCTGCTCGGCCCCGCGGCCGAGGCGCGCGCGCGCGCGGCGGAGTACGAGCTGCCCTTCCTCGAGCGGCTCGCGGCGAGCGATGTCGACGCCGAGCTGCTGGCGACGCTGCCGATGCAGTTTGCGCGGCGGAACCTCGTGCTGCCGCTCCGCCGCGAGGCGAACGCCGTCGTCGTCGCGATCGGCGATCCGCGCGCGCTCGGGCCCCTCGACGACCTGCGCGTTCTCTACCGCGCGCCGACGCGTCCGGTCGTCGTGCCGCCCGACGTCCTCACCGAGGTGATCAACCGCGCCTACGACCTGGCATCGGGAAGCGCCGCCGACTTGATGGGCAACCTCGACGAGGAGCGCCTCGACCTCATCGCGACCGAGCTCGAGGAGCCGCGCGACCTGCTGGAGGCGAGCGACGAGGCCCCGATCATTCGGCTCGTGAACTCGCTGCTCTTCCAGGCGGTGAAGGATCGCGCGAGCGACATCCACATCGAGCCGTTCGAGCGCGTGCTGACGGTCCGGTTTCGCATCGACGGCATCCTCTACGACGTGATCTCGCCGCCGAAGCGCTTCCAGCCGGTGATCATCTCGCGCGTGAAGGTCATGGCGGGCCTGGACATCGCGGAAAAGCGCCTGCCGCAGGACGGCCGCATCCGGACCAAGGTCGCCGGGAAGGACATCGACGTCCGCGTGTCGGTCATCCCGACCGCCTACGGCGAGCGTGTGGTGCTGCGTCTGCTCGACCGTGCCGCCACGCTCCTCGGCCTGGAAGAGCTCGGGCTCACCGGCCGCAGCCTGGCGCTCGTCGACCGCCTGATCCGCCAGAGCCACGGCATCATCCTCGTCACCGGACCGACCGGCAGCGGCAAGACGACGACGCTCTACGCCGCGCTCTCCACCATCAACTCGACCGAGCGCAACATCATCACGATCGAGGACCCGATCGAGTACCAGCTCCAGGGTGTCGGGCAGATGCAGGTGAGCCCGAAGATCGAGCTCACGTTCGCCAACGGTCTGCGGTCGATCCTCCGCCAGGACCCCGACGTCATCATGGTCGGCGAGATCCGCGACAGCGAGACGGCGGAGATCGCCATCCAGGCCGCGCTCACCGGGCACCTGGTCTTCTCGACCCTCCACACCAACGACTCGGCGAGCGCCGTCACGCGCCTCGTCGAGATGGGGACGGAGCCGTTCCTCGTGTCGTCGTCGGTCCTGGCAGTGATGGCGCAGCGGCTCTTACGCCGGGTGTGCGGGCACTGCAGGCGCGTGCTGCGACCGAGCCCGGAGCTCCTCGCCGAGATCGGCATTACCCCCGAGCAGGCCGGCGACCGGACGCTCTATGCGGGTGGCGCCGGCTGCGACGCCTGCAAGCAGACGGGCTACCGCGGTCGGACGGGCATCCACGAGCTCCTCGTCGTCGACGACGAGGTGCGCACGCTCATCATGAAGAACGCCGACGCCACCGCCATCCGGCGCGCGGCCGTCGCGGCCGGCATGGTCACGCTCCGGGAGGACGGCGCGACCAAGGTTCTCGCCGGCGAAACCACGATCGAGGAAGTGCTGCGGGTCACGCAAGAAGACCTGCTGTGAGCCGGCGCCCGCCGCCCGTGGCCTGATGCCGCTCTACGCCTACCGCGGACTCGACACTGGCGGACGCGCCGTCGGCGGGGTCGTCGACGCCGAGAGCCCGCGCGGCGCCCGCCAGAAGCTCCGGCGAACCGGCGTCTTCCCGATCGACCTCAACGAGGAGCGCCGCGACGCGCCCCGAACCGCGCGCGCGCTCACGCTCACCCGCGCCGACCGCGTTCCGGCGGGCGAGCTCGCCGCGATCACGCGTCAGTTCAGCACGCTCGTCGCGGCGGGGCTGCCGCTCGTCGAGGCTCTCGGCGCGCTGACCGAGCAGGCCGAGCGCCCCGCGCTGTCGCGCGTGCTCGCGCAGGTCCGTCAGCAGGTGACCGAGGGCACCTCGCTCGCCGACGCGCTCGCGGAACACCCCCGCATCTTCGCGTCGCTCTACATCAACATGGTGCGCGCAGGCGAGGCGAGCGGTGCCCTGCACGTCGTGCTCGCGCGGCTCGCCGACTACACCGAGAACCAGGCGCGCCTCCTCGGCAAGGTGCGGAGCGCGCTCACCTACCCGGCGATCATGCTGCTCTTGAGCGCGATGATCCTGTTCTTCCTGCTCTCGTACGTGGTGCCAAAGGTGACGCGGATCTTCCAGGAGACCCATCAGCAGCTTCCATTGCCGACGCGGTTCCTGCTCGGCCTGTCCGACTTCGTCGCGTCGTGGTGGTGGGCGATTCTCCTCCTGAGCGCGGCCGTCGCGGCGGCCGTCGCGCGGTGGTCGCGGACGGCCGCCGGTCGCGAGCGCATCGACCGCTGGACGCTCACGGTGCCGTACTTCGGCGGCCTGATGCGGAAGCTCGCCGTCGCTCGCTTCGCGCGAACGCTTTCGACCCTCTTGGCCAGCGGCATCGGGCTCCTCCCCGCCCTCGACATCGTGAAGAGCATCGTCTCCAACTCGGTGCTGACGCGCGCGATCGAGCAGGCGCGCGACGCGATCCGGGAAGGCCAGAGCATCGCGCCGCCGCTCCGCGAAAGCGGGCTTTTCCCGCCGCTCGTCGTCCACATGGTCGCGGTCGGCGAGCGCAGCGGCCAGCTCGAGTCGATGCTCGGAAAGGCCGCCGACGCCTACGACGACGAGGTCGAGAACGCCGTCGTCGCGCTCACGACGATCCTCGAGCCGATCATCATCGTGTTCATGGGCGGGGTGGTGCTCTTCATCGTGCTCGCGATCCTGCTTCCGATCTTCGAGCTCAACCGCATCGTGAAGTGAGCAGCAATCAAAACGCGCCGTGCGAGTTGCCACCCGCGGAGCCTTCGTTTAGAGAAAGCGCCACATGAAGACCAAGACAGCCTCCCGTTCCGTGAAGAAGAAGACCGCCCGTCCCGCTCCGACGTCCGTTCGCGCCCGTGCCTCGAAGGCGTCGAGCGGGCGGACGAAGCTCAAGTCGGCGGCGCCGAAGAAGAGTACCGCCGCCAAGGCAAAGCCCGCTTCCAAACCGAAGGCGGCTTCCAAACCGAAGGCGGCTCCCAAGGCCGGCGGCGCCAAATACAAGCAGAGCGGCGCTCCGTGGTGGAAGGCGTTCATTTAGATCCTCACCCGCACCTACGTTGAGGGGGCGATGCCTCCTTGGTATCGTCGCCGCCTTGGAGGACGTGTGATGCGGATGCTTCGTCGCGCAGGAGAGGCCGGGTTCACCCTGATCGAGATCATGGTCGTGGTGTTCATCCTCGGCCTCCTGGTCACATTGGTGGCCCCGCGCATCGTCGGGCGCACCGACGAGGCCCGCCGCGTAAAGGCCGTCGCCGACGTGAAGAAGATCGAAGAGGCGCTCCACCTCTACAAGCTCGACAACGGCATCTATCCGACCACCGACCAAGGGCTGCAGGCGCTGGTCACGCGTCCCGAGACCGGCAACGTCCCGCGCCGCTGGAATCCCGACGGCTACCTCGAGTCGGTCCCGGTCGACCCGTGGGGCAACACCTACGCGTTCCTGAGCGACGGCGACATCTACAGCATCAAGTCCTACGGCGCCGACGGGTCGGAGGGCGGTGAAGGCAAGTATGCCGACATCGACAGCCGGACCCAGCTCTGAGGGCGGACGGCGCGCAGGCGACGGATCGTCCGGCTTCACCCTCATCGAGCTGATCGTCGTCCTGCTCGTGCTCGCGATCGGGGCGAGCTTCCTGGCGCCCCGCCTGCGCGATCCCGACGCCACCGCGCTCGCATCGAGCGCGGCCCGGCTCGCAACCACGGCCCGCTACCTCTACGACGAGGCCGCGTACCAACGGCTGCCGATGCGGCTCAACTTCGATCTCGACAACCAGACGTACTTCGTCACCGTGCTCGGCGGCGACCCCGATGCGCCGGAGTTCGTGCCGGTCTCGGATGGGCTCGCGAAACCGACGACGCTGCCGGACGCGGTCGTGTTCCGCGACGTCGTGCTTCCCGCGGTCGGGACCGTGTCCGAGGGTATCGTGTTCGCGCAGTTCTCCCCTGACGGATGGGCGGACCCGCTGGTCGTGCACCTCCGCGGCCGCGCCGGCGGCGACGCGACGATGGCGATCGACCCGCTGACGGGCCGGACGCGCGTCGCCGACCGGTACGTCGTGCTCGACCCCGACGACGACGCGCGCGACCGCGACGGGCGCCACGACCAGGACGGGGACGGCCTCGGGTCGTCGACGTCGATGAAGCCGAGCATGCGCGGGCCCGCATCGAGGCGCGATGACGCGCGCTGAGGGCACGCGCGGGTTCACGCTGCTCGAGGTCCTGGTGGCGGTCGCGGTGCTGGGGCTTGCGCTCGTGAGCCTGCTCGGCTTGCACGTCCGCAACATCGATCTGATCGCCCGCGACCAGCGCGTCACCGAGGCGACCATGCTCGCGCGCGGGCTCATGGCCGAGATCGACGCCGGAACCTTTCCCGAGCTCGGGCTCATCGAGGGCGACTTCGAGCTCGACTATCCCGACCGCTACCCCAACCTGCGCTGGGAGCAGGAGGTGGTGACGACCCCCGTCCCCGACGTGCGCGAGGTCCGCGTCCGCGTCTTCCGTGGAGAGCAAGAGTCGGGTGACGACGTCACCCTCACCTACTACATGCGGCGGCGGTGATGCCCACCATGTGGCCCATCCCGCAAGGACGCCGCGGCTTCACGTTGATCGAGATCATGCTCGCACTCGGCATCTTCGGCCTCGTCGCGGTAACGCTCTACGGCACGTTTTCACGGACGCTCCGCTCGAAGGCCCTCGCCGAGGAGCGCGCCGAGGTGACGCGCGTCGGCCGCGCCGCCGTGAACAGGATGGCCGACGAGATCGCGTCCGCGTACTACCCGCGGAACCTGGCGGGGACCGCGGTCTTCCGCGTCCTGCGAGGCGGGACGGATACGGCACCCCTCGACTCGCTGATGTTCACGGCGTTGACCACGCGCCCCGCCGGCATCGAAGGGCGTGCGACCGACCAGCGGTTCCTCGCGTATTTCTTCGCCCGCGACCGGAGCGCCCTCCGCCGCGAACGCCGCACGAGCGCGGACGCCGAAGGCACCGTCACGACCGAGAGCGACGATGCGCTCGACCAGAAGTCGAAGCGGAACGGAGTCGACGTGCTCGCCGACGACGCCAACGACTACTTCGCCGCGTTCGGTCCGACGCCAGTGCCGCCGCTCGGTGCCTCGCCGCATCGCCTGCTCCGCCGCGAGGCGACCCTGATCGAACGCCGCGCCATGGACGAGGCGCGTGCGACCGTGTTCATCGACGCGGTCGCCAGCCTCGAGTTCCGCTTCTTCAACGGACGCGAGTGGCTCGACCTGTGGGACTCCGAGGAGCGGAACGCCCGCCTGCCGCGGGCCGTCAGTATCGACTTGGCGCTCTACGATCGCATCGGAGGAATTCACCACTTCGCGACGTCGGTCGATCTGCCGCTCAGCGACCACGTCCCGCCGTTCGTCGAGTCGACGACCGGGGGCGGGAGTACGGGCGGCGCGCAGCAGTCGGGTGCGCAGAAGAGCTCCGGGTCGCAGAAAGGCGCGGAGTCGAAATGAGGCGGCGGCGCGACGAGTCGGGGATCGCGCTCCTGGTCGTGCTGCTCACGATCACGCTGCTCACGATCGTGGTCGTGGAGTTCACCGACTTCGCGCAGGTCGAGACGCATCTCGCGCTCAGCGCCCGGAACGCGCTCCAGGCGACGTACCTCGCGCGCTCGGGGGTGAACGTCGCCGAGGCGCTCGTCAGCGTCGACGGTCGGATCAGCCCCGGGAGCGACAGCCCCGCCGACTTCTGGGCGAAGCCCTATCCGCCGCTCCCGATCGGCGACGGCACCGCGGTGTTCAAAGTCCGTGACGAGGCGCGGTTCCTGAACCTCAACGACATGCTCGCCGCGGGCTCGTTCAACAACGACCGCTACCAGGTCTTCGTGCGGCTCTTCAAAATCCTCGGGGTCGACCGCGCGGTGCTGTCGGCGATTCTCGACTGGATCGACGGGGACGGGGTGCCGCGCATCGATCCTCCCGGTGCCGAGCAGCCGTTCTACCTCGGGGTCCGACCACCGACCTTCGTGCGCAACGCGCCGTTGGTGACGCTCCGCGAGCTCTTGCTCGTGCGCCACGTCACCCCAACCTTGCTGGCGCGCCTCGAAGGGTTCGTGACCGTACTGCCCGTCGGCAATCTCAAAGTGAACGTGAACACGGCCCCGGCCGAGGTTTTGATGGCGCTTTCGGACGGGACGCTCGGCAACCCCGGCAGTGTCGCGCGCCTGATCACGACCCGCGAGACCGAGGCCTTCCGCTCCCAGGGCGACATCCGGAGCGTCACGGACTTCTGGGAGGCGCTCGGCGCCAGCGGTCAGGGCTTCGTCGAAACCAGCAGCCCGTACTTCCGCCTCGAGGGCGTCGGCGAGATCGGCGACGTGCGGCGCGGCATCGTCGAGGTCGTGAAGCGCGACAGTGCACGCATCACGCGTCTCAGCTGGATGCCGAGCAATGCCAACCTCACCTTGACATCCCTACCCCCTTCCGATTTCCTCGCGACGTTGCCGGTGTTCGGCGACGACCGCTGATCGGATGCCCAATCACACGCTCGCCCTCGATGTCGGCCCGTCCACGCTCCGGGCCGCCCTGGTCGAGCGGACGCTGCGCTCGCAGCGGGTGCTCGGCCTCTACGCGCACCCGCGCGCGCCGGGCGGCGACCTCGCGAGTGACCTCCGCGCGCTCGCGGCGCACCATGGCATCACGTGGGACGAGGTGGTCTCGGCGCTCCCCGGCGACGCCGTCACGCACCGCATCCTGGACCTGCCGTTCGCCGACCGGAAGCGGCTCGAGCAGACGGTCCCCTTCGAGCTCGAGTCGCACCTGCCCTTCGAGCTCGA
>JANNPN010000432.1:0-14888 GCA_031400185.1 Polyangiaceae bacterium | reverse complement strand
CAGGGTCGCGATGCCGACCAGAGCCGAGCCGTGATGCCTTGCGCGTCCCGGTGCCGTAGTGCCAAACGCACGGGTCTGCGCCGCCCAAATTCTCCGCTGTGGCCGAGCTAACGTCATCGCGACGCCTCCGTTGACGCCGAGGTGCACTCTGGCACCCGGCGGATTCTTACCAGGATCCGTGGGATCCGTGACTGCCGTGGGAGCCGTGACTGCCATGCGAGCCGTGACTGCCGTGACTCCCATGGCTCCCGTGGCTGCCGTGACTCCCGTGGCTGCCATGCGAGGCGTGGGACAAATGCTGGGCGAGCAAAATGTTCTCGCTATTGGGTTCGGAGCGCAGCGCCCGAGCCGCCTCGGAGGCGTCCAGTGCGACGTCCGGGTTCAGCGCCTGGCGGGCTTCCTCGCGACTGAGGAAATCCACTGGCGTCTTCCGCAGTAACGGCAGCCCTTTTTCTTTGTCGCTCATGTCGGCTCCTTCACCTGAGTTCGCTGCGCCTGCACCTTCACCGCAACTTGCCGTCTGCCGCCGGCCCGTCCACCGCCGAGGCGAACCGCTGCACGCGCTCGGTGTGGGGCAGGAAGTCGGCGAAGACGCCGTCCGGGACCTTGGCCTCGTTGGCCGCCACTGCGTGCGCCAGTGCCGCGATCGCCTGCCCGAGGTGCTCCTCGGTCGGCAGGTCCCCGTAGCCCTGATTCATCACCACGAGATCGACCCGCCGCGTGTAGACGATCCCCTGCGGGCTCCCGTCGTTGCGGCAGAGATGCACCCGGTGTGCACGCCCGCGCTCGTTCTGCAGCGTCAGGACCGCCGACCCGTCCCGTACCGGCGTCAAGTCCACGAGGTGCCAGCCGTGCGCGACCACCGCGCCCGCGGCAAACGGCGCCACGAGATCCCAGGGCGGCGGCGAGGAGCTCTCCGCGGCATCGGCGCCCGGCTCCACCGCGTCCTGCCCGTCGCGGGCGCTCGTGAGAGCCTCCGTCGGGGTACCGGGATCGTCCGTCGGGTCACGCAAAGGCCGCGTCGCCGCAACCCCCGTCCCAACGCTACCCACAGCCAAAGCCGCGGCCGCACCGACAGCCACCTTCCCGATCAATGTGCGTCGTGAAAGCATCGTCCGCTCCTTTCTAGATCCTAAACTACTTGAGCTTCCGGATTCCCGTCCTGCCACGCCGCACCCAAGAGTGTGCAGCGGGCGAGGTGCTCGGCAATGCGTCGGCGCCATCGCGTCGCGACGTTGCCGGCGCGCTCTGATCCGTCGTCTTCACCGCGGCGTCTAACCATTCACGTCGATCGGACAGGCGGCGCTGGGTCATAGTCGGCACGAAGGATCTTCCCGGTTGCCGTAGCACTACTTCGGACTTTTACCCTCATCAATTCGACAACGCGGATAAGGGGGCTTATTCGTCGCTCGGACGCGGCGCCGGACCGTGGCACTGTGTCGTTTTTTTGTCAAGGCGCAGAGCGGCGATTCGTCCACTCAGGGCTGCTTTCCGTCTGTTCCCGCAAAACGCCGAGCTCCCCTTTACGAAGCTCGAACGGCATCGGCGGAACGCCCGCTTCGAATTTGCCCGCGATGGGCGTGCGCACCGTGATCGAGGCGACCGCGTCGGGCGCGGGCCGTTCGACCACGGCGTGGTTCTCGGTGCGCGCCGTCCAGCGGGTGCCGTCGACAGCGACGATCCGCTCGGTCATCGCATTCTGGAAGACGATCTCGCGTGTATCGTCGGGTCCCGCCGTGTGCAGAGGGATCTTCCAAAGCAGTGATCGCGTTCCACCCTGCGTCCATTCGCCGATACGGCTGGCGATGCGAGCGATCCGTAGGCCGAACACGCCCTGCAGGAGGCCGCCTGCGCTCTGCGCGACGTCGCTGAAGTCATCGCGTGTCAATGTCATGCAGGGGGCACCGTTCGCCGGATCCGGGCAGACCTCGGCGGCTTCGGGACGCGTCCACGCGTCGATGTCGCTCGTGAGGATCTCACCGCGCGCGAGACGAATGCGATTCCATCCGTCGGGCAGCTCGACGTCGGATTGGGGACGCACGGCGCGGACGATGCGCCGCGGAAACAGGGGTGGGTCGGCGGTTCCTGCGTAGGCTGCGACGACCTCGCGCAACGCCGCGTCCGGCAGCGGGCGTACGCTGAGCATGATATCGAGGGCGCTCGTGTTGCCGAGGCCGGCAACCGTGGCGACCTCTGTGCCGTCGTCCATGAACCATACCGCCCTGCCGAAGTCTGCGTTGGTCATGCGTCGCGAGAAGATCGCCGCGAAGATCGCGATGGCAAGGGCGTGGGCGACCCTCGGGCGCATGCGCGCGGTCGCGGCGTTCAGCAGCCACGCGCTGGCATAGCCAATCGCGGGGAATGCGCCGCCATAGTAGCGAATCTGCGGCGGGCGGGAGACCGCCCAGGGAAGCACCATCCCGATGCCGACGGCGCCGGTCAGCAGCCACAAGAGAACCGCCACGGCCTCGCGCATCTCCGGATTGCCGCCGATTGCGCGCCGGAGCCGCAGCTGGACCGGTGCGGAAGCCGCGACCAGCAGGGCGACCAGTGCCGCCGGGACGAGATGGGCGCCCACCCATCTCCCCAGGATGAGGGCGTTCAACGTGGAGCTGACGGGAGAGACCACGATTTCCGTGAGGACGAAGCTGCTCAGCAGGACGGTCGCGGCGACGACGGGTCGGCGGGCAGTGATCAGAAAGATGAGAGCCGCCACCGCGACCAACGTTCCAAAGAGGACGTGCGACTCCGCAGTGATCGCGAAGGCTGCTCCGGCGAGGAACGCACTCCACAGGCCACCTCCGGCCGCAATCGCCAGCGTCACGAGGAAGGCAACCGTCAGTGGCAGCACGAACCACGAGGGATTCCACATCGTCGGATAGTCGGTCATGGAGACCGCCAACGCGGAGGTGACAACGGATACAACCCAAGCCACGCCGCCAAACCGACGCGCGATCGCGAAATGAAGAAGCCCGGTCGCGGCCCCATTGATGCACGCCGCGACGAAGGCGAGCGCGTGCATCGACAATCCGAAATAGAGCCAGATGGCGAGCGCGTAGGTGAATGCCTGGCCCTGCACGAGACCGATCGCTGACGCCGCGTGGCCCAGGCACAGAGAGCCGTTGCTGTTGATGCAGTCGCGTGCCAGTGCGACGTCGACGGCCGTATCCCCATGGGCGGGCGGCTCGGCCCTCATCTGTAGCCAGATCACCACGGTCGCTGCCACGATGCAGCCCTCGAGTGCGGCTCGGAGTGCCACCGGCGTGCGCGTAGCCCCCGTGCGTGCGGCGCTGATCGCCGAGGCGGCCGCCAACGTCAGGAGCAGGGCTGCGAAGAACCAGCGCGGCACACCCCACGGAGGGGCGAGCCCTCGGTTGTGCTTTCCGAGGCTGAGCATGCTCCAGGCGAACTCGGACTCTTTCGAGCGGATCAGTGCTTCGATGGCTCCGAGCAGATCCCCCTGCGGCGATCCGCTCACCACCCTCAGCGCAAACCGGTTGGTGACGATCGCCTCCGTATTGCCCGTGCTCGGATGCGACAACTGAATGACGACGTCCCCGTGGTGACAATGATAGGTCGCTCGGACGACGTCCCGATCGATCAGGCCGTCGGCAAACGAGCACCCGTCCGGCAGCCGGGCGCCGTTGCCGAGCATGGTCGCGAGCAATTCCTCTTGTCCTGGGGGAATGCTTTGCGCCCGGGCCGGTGCGGCGCGGAACGGGAAACCGAGAATGACGAGCACTAGAGCAAGCGCCACCGCCGGGACGAGCGGTTGCCGGGAGACGGCGGCGAGAACCTTGCCCACGACCCTACGCGGCCCCCGCGTGGCGTAGCTTCCGGAAGCCGAACAAAAGCGCCGCGACCACTACCAGCACCGCGACCGTGGCATTCAGTAAGGCGGCCGCGCGAGTGCCGAAGCCCTCCTCGCGGCTGCGGCACGGCGCGAGCGCGGTGTCGGGGATGCGTTCCGCCAGGACCCGGGCAATGTCGAGGAGGACGCCGGACGACACCGCATCGGCGCCCGGCTGGAGATAGAAGAGGAGGTCGCCCACCCGATCGTCCGGCGTTCTGCCGACGATACGCTCGGTCGCGAGGGTGACCGTATGCGCGGGGCCGCCAGGCGTCGCGACCGTCACGCCGATACGTCCGTCGCGTGAGCTGGCCTCGATGATCCTGAATGTCGTCCCCAGCGCGGCCTGGAAGGCGCCGCTCTGGACGGCCTGGCGGAAGACGCCGTCGATGGCTGGCGTGAAGCAGCGATGCTCGAGCGTCCCTGCCGCTAGCCGGCGTACGCGGTCGCGGAGCGATGGCGACTCCCCCTGGCGTGCGGCCGCCGGGTTGGCGATCAGCGCGAGGCAGCCGGCGACGACGAACGCGCAGCGGGCGGTTCGCCGAGCGCCGCGTGGAAGCCCGGGAGACATCATGACGCTCCCGTCGGCGCGTCGCCGAGCTCGCGCCCGCGAAACACCCGCTCCAAGCGGTCGACGTCGGTCGGTTCGCCCTCGATGATGAACGGAGGGAGGCCGTCGTACGACCAGAGGTCGCATTCTCGTGAGCCGACGCTCCACTCCAGCGCCACGTCGGCGGGCGCGGCACCGCGAGGTGTGCCGGTGAACGTGACGCGACGCCGATCGTCGCTGATCATGCCGGTGATTCCACGCACCGAGGCGATGCGCCCGCCGCACAGGAATCCCCGGGGCATGAAGATGGCGCCGCCCGGGCCGGCGTGTGGCAGTATTGGGATGCGCAGGCGAAACACGCCGGTCCAGCGCACGCCGGCAGGTGGCATGTGTGGCAGCGCGTTGACGGCGTCGTGGAGCGGATGGAAGCCGTCCCACGTCACCGGTTCGCAGCGTTCCGGTCCGTCGCCCGGAGCGGGAATGCAGAGCTCGAATCGCCGCCAGTCGAGGCGTGTCCGATTCAACACCAGCACGGTGGCGTTGCCCGAGGACCGCCGCAACACGCGCCACGTCGGGGGCAGCGGCTCCGGTAGCTCCGCTGCCTTCATCCTGATCAACGTTGCGGTGGCGTGCGCGACGTCCGTCTGCGGTGGGGCCGAGGTGTGATCCGTCCGCTGCTGAAGCACTCCGGTGAGCAGGTTGGCGCGCTCCGGGGTCGAGAACGCACGCACGATCTGGCGGTCATCCCATCGTTGCTCGGCGCGGAGCAGGTGCGCGGTTGCCGCGAGATCGTCGACCGTGATCGCCTGCTCGGGAGGCGCCACGGCGACCGCGGCGCCCGCCGCGATCGCAACGCCGACGGCGAACGGGGAAGCCAGCTCGACGGTGCGGATCGCCGGCGCGGGTACGGCACCGAGAAGCGCCTGCACCGTGCGGCCGATCGCGAGCGCTGCCGCGGTCGCACAGGCCGCGTGAACCGGGGTGAGGTACTTCGCCTCGGCATGGACGCCGACCACCGGTGCCATGAGCACGGCTGTGAGCGTCGGTATGACGATGGCGACCGCGCCGATCGACGCGCGGCGCGCCGCGGTCCACGCCGGCGCGCGCGTGACCAGTGAGCCGACCCAGATCGTGATCGCGAGGAGCGTCCACCACGCGACCTCCATCCGCCGCCACGCGGGTGCTGCGGCAGCCGTGAGCTCCGGTCGCTCGCCGAGCACCGCCAGGAGATTCTGTCGCCACGACGGCGGTGCGAACCCGACCGTCGCCACGGAGAAGACTGTGATCGCGACGGCCGCCAGGACGAATCGCCGCCGCCGCGCGGCGAGTGCGCTCCACACGACGGACACGCCGGTGAAGATGCACACGACGTGCACGTTCGCCATGAGCGCCGCGACGAGCGCGGCGAGCACGACGGTCACGATTCCCGGGGCCTGGACGACCGCGGTGCACGCGACCGTCAGGACGGCACCGAGGAACGTAAGAAGGCTCAGGTTGTGGACGCCGTCGAGGAAGAAGCCAGGGCTGATGCCGAGCACGAGCACGGCGGCGGCGGCGAGGGCGCCCGCCAGGGGACCGCCGAGCCGCGCGGCGACCTGGAAGACGATCGTCGCCGCGAGCGCGTGCAACACCTGCACGAACCACAGCAGCCCGGTCGATCCGATGCCGAGCCATTGGAGCAACGTGCGGAGATTCAGCCAGACGACGGCGTGGAACACGTCGCGGATCGACGTTTGCGTTCCAAGAAGCGTACACCGGTTCTCGGCGAGGCAACGGTCGACGTGGTTCTGATCGTAGAGGGTATCCGCCCAGACGAGCAGCGACGTTGCGGCACGCCGATCGGCGATCATCACGGCGATGAAGATGGCGAGCGGAGCAACCCTCGCGAGCGTGGAGCTCCGCATCGAAACGGTCCCCTACTGTGGGCGGCGTCGGACCGTCAAGCGTCCGCCGCCGCCGTGTCCGCCGCCGGCGGCGACGCTCCATGAGGCCGGCCGCAAGATCCATCGTCACTCACCGACTACTTGCCCGTCCGGGGCGAAGCAGTGGCACCCGTGTGAGCTCTATGCGACCGGACTGCGCGTTGCGCTCGCGTCGCGATCGGCGGCGCCCGGCGGTGCCGGGCGGTAGCGGACCAGCTCGCGATGTCGGTGGCTCAGCACGCCGCGCAGCTGGCCGACGGCGCGGCGCAGGTCGTCGGTGTTCGCGCTCCGCGGGGTCTGCTCCAGGACCAGCCGCAATGGGCCGGTGTCGGTGAGCGCCGGGGCGACGCGGAGGCGCAGCACCTCGCCTGCAGGTGTGCGCAGGAGCAGCCGACCCTCCTCGGCGCCCTCGAAGGTGTGTCCACCGGCAAGCTGCATCCCCCGCTGGAGCGATGCGGTCAGGCGCTCGATTCCCGCCGCGGACAATTGCAGGTCGTCGAAACGTGCCAGATCGAACTCGATCGCCTGCTGGGGCACGAGCCAGAGGAGCGTGTGGATGCGTGCACGTCGCTCCTGCGGTACGAAGCGCAACACGTCGTCCTCGAGACGCGCCGTGCCCTCCAATGCCCACCCGGAGAGCGCGGTCGGGATGATCTCGGTCATGTCCCCCCCGAAGATCTCCTGGAACTCGCGCCGGTCGACCGTATCGGTGTCGCGCAGGCGGTGCACGAGGAACGTGCGCGCTTCGTCGGCCAGGTCGATGGCGTTGCCTTCGTAGTCCGCGGGTCCCGGCGCCGACGGGTCGTCGTTCGGATCGCGCAGGGCGAAGGCGGCGATGCCGAAGATCGAAGAGCGGGCGGAACGGCCGAGGCCGAGCACGTTGAGGGGACGGCATGCCTCCGTGGTGAGGGCCGTGTACGAGAATTGCGCCTGCGAGCGGCCGCCCTCGCGCCGCATGAGCATCATGTGGTGCCCTTGACCCATCCGCACCAGGTAGCCGGTGCGTTCGGCGAGCGCGGGCAGCGCCGCGGGGATGGTCTGCTCGAAGGGTTGCAGATGGGCCCAGAACCCCTCCCACGATCCGCCGAAGTGCCGCTCGACGTACGACTGCGTGGGCGTGAGCATGAAGATGTCGACCCAGGTCGGGGAAAAGCGTGTGAGCACCGTCTCCATCTCGGCGAGCATCCCGGCCGGCGTCGTGCCTTCGAGGCCGAGAAGGAAATCGCAAGCCACGTCCGAGATGCCGACGGCGCGCAGGTCGACGAAGGACCGCTCGATCGTCTCGATACTCTGACGACCGCGGTTGTGCCGGGCGTTGATCTCGGGGTCGAGGGTCTCGATGCCGAAGGAGAGCTGGTCGAAGCCGTGTTCCGCGAGCACGGCCAAGCGTTCGCGGCTTATCACCGCCGGATCGAATTCGAGCTTGCGCGATGCCTGCGGATGCCATGCGATCGTCGCATCGAGCGCTTCGAGCAACTCACGCAGCAGCTGGGCAGGCAGGACGGACGGGGTCCCGCCACCCATGTAGAGGGCGTGAAACGTCAAGGAGCGCAGGACCGGCCCGATCACCTCGAGCGTGCGCAGCGTCCGCGCCAGCCACGTCTTCAACAGCGCGGGCGATGACGGCTGCAGCCGGTCGTAGTTGCAGAAGTGACAGATCGATTTGCAGAAGGGTACGTGGATGTAGACGCAGTTGAGCGGCTCGCGCGATCCGGCGGAGGTGTGCACGCCGCGCGCCCACAGCGCCGCCACCTCCTCCTCCGTCCATACCGTGGTCGGACCGTGCAGATAGGAGAGGCGTGAGGCATCACCGATGCGCGCGACCCTGGAATACCGGTCGTGCAGGGCCAAGCGGCGGCTCATCCAAGCGTCGTCGGGCAATCCGGTGCTCCTGGCCTCGCGCGCTCAGCTAGCACGGAACCCGGCGCGCTGGCGACCACATTCGTACGCCGGCCATGCGGGCCAGTGTGGGCGAAAACGGTTGCATATCTCGCGCTCGCCAGTATACGCCGCAGGTGCGGGAGGACTCCCATGGGGCACGACGATCGGCGTGAGATTTTCGAACGACTAGAGGCGCTCGAGCGCCTGGTCCGTTCGCGTTCCGGGGAGCACGGGGGCAGGGACGAGCACCGCCGTGGCGATCGCGATCGGCGCGACCGCGGCCGCCACGACCATGGACGCCACGAGCATGGACGCCACGAGCACGGCCGCCACGAGCACGATCGCGATGACCGCGGCCGCGGACGGGGGGACGGCGAGTTCGAAGAGAAGCGTATCATCGACACCATCGTGCAACTGGTCGGCGAACGGCTGGAGCGTTTCATCCAAGACCAGCAGGCGAAGACGCAACGACGCGACGATGGCGGCAGCGAGAAGCGCGTCGTCGACCTCGTCGTCCGGCTCGTGGGCGAGCACGTCCGCGAGATCGTGCAGGGGATCGTCGCGACCGAGCTCGACCTCCGCGTGGGCCCCCCGGGTGGCGAACGCCCGGGTGCTCCGCCTTCGCGCGGTGAACCAGAGCCCGAGTAGCGGCGACGGCTTTACGCGGCGTTGGGCGAGCGCCCAGTCCGGTAGAGCTGGAGCAATCCGTAGCCCAGCCCCAGTACCATCACCGTGATCTGGGCGATGCCCACCAGCACTGCTGCGAACAGCGGATAGCAGCCGGGGAAGTAGGGATCCAGGAAACTCGGCAAAGGGGCCAGGTCCATGCAGCCTGGTTTCCGGGTCGGTTGGGCCCGCTTGGTCTTCGGCCACTCGAACGCGCCTTCCCGTTCGCGAATGCGTTCCTCCAACGCTGCCAACAGGGCGGCGGGCGGCGTGCCGCGCATGGTCACGATCGCGATCTTCTCGGTGCGGGCGGTGTCGGCCGGCGCCGCGGAAAGGTGGCGCAACTCGAGCACCACCTCATCGTCCGGACAGCTGTATACCCCGCGCACGAGGGTGCGCTCGATCTGGCCCGTGGTGAACGCGCACCCGCCGGGCAGCGCGGCGCCTCGCCCCAGCATCGCCGCGAAGAGCTCTTCCAGGCCGGGAGGAATCGTCGTCGTCTCGATCGCAGCGGTGGCGCGCAACGGCGCCCCGGCACCGCGCGCGGCCTGCGGCGACGCCAGCGCCATCCCGATGCAGGCGAGTAGGCCGGCGGAGGCCCACGACGTCCTCGCTAGGAGAACGGCGATCACGGGCGCTCCCGACTCATGAGCCGGCTCATCAGGTCGACCGTCTCCGGGCTCCCCGCGATCACGAACGGCGGGTCGTCCTGTTTGAGGAAATCCCACATCCCGCAGTCCGGCGTGTTCGGTATCCACTCGAAGATCACCTCGCCCGGGTTCGTGACACGAGCGCTGCGACCGGTAGGATCGATTTCGATCCCCGGTGGCCCTCGCAGAATGCGACCCACACACGTCAACGGGAGTTCGGGCATCACGATGCGTTCCTCCGTTCCCGCCGTCCCGCGCCAGGGAACCCGTCGTACGAACCGCCGGATCTCGGGCACGCGCGATTGCAGCGTCCACAGCAAGTTGGGATCGACGGGTGGACCAAAACAGGTTTCGTGACCGCTCTGATCCTCCAGACAGGCCGTCTGGTCGTCCCAATGAAGCGATGACTGGGTGGGGATGGCGAGCAGAGAATAGAAGGTGCGCCGCGACACGATGATCCACCCGCGCGGTAGCGGATGCGCGACGCGTGGGGTCTCGACCGCGATGAGCGCGAGGGGCTCCGGGTCGCGGCGCGCGGCCATGCCATCGTCACTTTCCCAGCCGGGGACGGCCGCGGACAGGTCGGCGAGCACCCGCTGCTTCTCGGGTGAAAGCAATTGACGGTTCACCGTGGGCCAATCCCAGTGCCAGTCGTCATGGAGCAAGCGCGCAAGGGCCTGCACGTCGGCCCAGCGCGGTTGCGGCCGTTCCGGCCCGGGCTGGGCCACGGCAGCGTTGAGAGACAGGAGCAAAGGCATGATCCACAGCACTGCGCGGTACGGGGATGCGCTGACCGCCACCCGGGAGGTGAGCCCGTCCCAAACTGCCGACGCGATCGCCGCGATAGGTACCGCGAGAACGACGGCGCGCGCCGGCCATCCGTGCTCGAGGTAGTGCAAGGACGTCGGCGGCAGTACGCCAAGCAGTACCCCAATCGAATACGCGACGAAGAGGGGAACGCACACGGCGAGTGCGCCCTGCAATCCGCGTGGCGGCTCCCCAACCCACGACCGCAGGAGCCGAAACATGATCCACGGCAACAGGAAGTACAGCGCGCTCTTGGCGATCTCGAGCCGCAACGGGAAGGCGTCACCCGATTGCGTCGAGCCCGAAGATACGCCGCCCAGACGAGAGAACAATTGCGCGAGGTCCCATACGAGGCCCCTCGGCGAGATGATCAGGACGGCCGCCGCGAATGCCATCGTGACGACGGCCACGCGCCGAACCCGGTCCGGCGCGTAGAGAAGCACGACCCAGACCACGGAAAGGAACGCCAGGAGGCCTGCGAGATGGACCTCCGCAATGACCGCTGCTCCGAGAGCGGCGAGCACGACGAGCTTCAGTGGTGGTCGCGCGACGGCGGCGGCCACGCACTGGACCAAAAGCACCGTTCCGAAGAACGCCATCAGCGCGCTGTCATAGAGGGCGCCGGGTGATGCTCCGGTCCGGAACGCGAAATACGGCGCCAGCGCGGCGGCGGTCGGTCCCCCGAGTCGATCAGCGACGAGCATGATCACAACGACCCTGGAGGCGTTCAAGAATTGAATGAGGAGGTGAATCGCGTCGCGGCCCAAGCCGAGCCATTCCGCTACCGTCATGAAGTTCAACCAGCCCACCATGTGGTAGATGCCGCTGAATGAGGCGCCACCGCCGAGCGTCGTACACGCATTCTCGTGCAGGCACTCTTGAACCAACGCCTCCTCGAAGGCCGTGTCGGGATGGACGACCGGCGAGAAGTCGGAGCGTCTGATCGCGCCGGCCAACGCGGCCGCAAAGACGAGGGCGTAGACCCACCACCGCAGGCGCTGTGACGACCCGGGCGGCAGGGTTACGCTCCGGATCGAAAGCGTCCGGCTCGATACGCGAGGCCGACGCGCACTGCTCCTGCCGCACCCCGCAGAAAATCACTGGCGACCACCTTCGATGCGCCGCTCCGGCGCTCGCAATACGTGGTCGGGATCTCGACGATCCGTACGCCGTGCGAGAGCCAGACGGCGACCATCTCGACGAGGTAGACCGGCGTGTCGTAGAGCGCAGGGAAGCGCGGCAACAGCTCGGCGGCGCTGCGACGGTAGATGCGGAACGTATTGCTGTAGTCGCGGATGCCCCAATCCATCAGGCCGCGCAGCATCAGGTTGTAGGTGCGGCTACCGAGGCGCCGAACGAGTGGACGACCGCGCACCACGGCGCCCGTCACGTACTTCGAGGCGATGACCACATCGGCTGCCTGCGCTGCCGCCGTCTCGATGCCGCGCACGACCTCGTCGGGGCGATGCGCTCCGTCCGCGTCGACGTCGGCATGGAAGGCATGCGCTGTGTTGGCGAGCAGCCACTCGAGGCCGGCACGTGATGCTCCGCCGCGGCGGCAGCCGGGGCCGCTCTTCTGGCGTTCGAGCAGGACGATGCGCGGATCCGTCCGAGCGCGTTCCCTGACCAGCTCCCTGGTGCCGTCGGTGCTGCCGTCGTCGACGACGCAGACCGTGTAGCTCCCGGCGGCGAAGGTCGAGGCGATGTCGTCGAACAGCGTGCCCAGCGCGGCACGCTCGTTCAGCACGGGAACGCAGACGCCGACGTCGATCGCGGGCAGCGTCACGCCTCCGGCGCGACTGGACGGCCGCGGCCGATCGGAATGAGGTCGACGCCCTCGGGCACGATCACGAACCGCCACGGATCGAGGACGACCGAGCCCGGCTCGAACGGCCAGTTGCGCAGCTCGGGATGCCTCGTGCCGATGAAGTAACAGAATGGCCGGCCGCTCGGTGCCTTCGCGCCGCCGTCCACATGGGGATCCCAGACCGTCACGGGCAGGCCGCGCTCGCGCAGAAGGCTCTCGAGGAGCAACGCGGCGCTGCCGGTCACGATGTTGGATTCTGGCTTGAACGAGCGGCCGAGGATGAGAATGTCGCGCCCGCCTCGATGCTGCTCGATGAGGTCGGCCAGCCAGTCGGTCTGGCGCTCGCGCTGCTCCATGACGCAGCGGAACCAATCGAACGACAGACCGAGACGCGCCGAGAGGTGGCTGAGCGCAATGTTGTCCCGCGGGTGGCATGCGCCGCCGTCACCCATGCCCGCCGTCAAGTACTTCCGCGACACCAGTCGCTCGTTGGCCTCGCGCAACACGCCGAGCACGACGTCGACGTCGGCGCCGGGGGTGTGATGACAGATCTCCATTGCCGTGTTCGCAAAGGCGATCTTCGTCGAGATGAACGTGTTGTAGAGGACCTTGATGATCTCCGCCTCTTCCAGCGTCGTGCGCTGAAACGGCGCGTCGTGGATGGTGCGGTAGAACTCTTCGGCCACGGAGGCGGAACGCTCGTCGTCGACACCGAAGAGGACGAATTCGGGGCTGAGGAAGTCGCGAATCGCCGTACCCATGGCGATGAAGAACGGGTTGTAGCAGAGCCGAGCACGTGGCCCGAGGAGTGGCTTGATGTCCCGCCGGATCGTTCCTGGGAGCACGGTCGAGACGACGACCAGAATCCGCTCCTTGGCCTGACGCTCGATTGCTTGGGATAGTTGGGCCACGCCGGTGCACAAGTGCCGATAGTCGAAGTCGCGCGTTTCGCTGGGTAGTCGCGTGACCCCCTCGAAGCGCGGCTCGTGTGGCGTTTGGATGGTCACGAAGACGAGGTCGGACCGGCGCACCACCTCTTCGACCGGCAGGATCTCGATACGGCTCTGTTGCAGCAACGCTTCGGCAGCGGCCTCCCGATACACCAGGCGCCGCGTGCGCAGCATCTCGCGCGGGCTCTCCGCCGGGTCGTAGCCGACGACCGTATGGCCCTTCGACTCGATCGCAAGCGCAACGGGCAAGCCGAGCTTGCCCAAGCCAGCGAAGCCGATGTTCACGACGCCCCCTGTGCATCATCCGTCACGCCGCGACGCCAGAGATGGCCCCAAAGGTGGTAGCTCATGTTCCACTCGGACGAGCTCCGATTGCCGCGCATGGCCTCGAGCACCTGCTCCAACCGCTCTGCCGGGCCTCCCTGCAGCTCCGACATGAGGAGCGGCGCGAAGGCGACGCAGTCGCCCTCCACGCGCGCGAGTGCGGCGGGATCTCGATCGAGCAACGCCAGATTGATGCGGGCGCTCAGCCGTCGCGGCTTCTGGCGCAAGCCGGTCTCGAGCTCGTTGCGCGCCAGCGTCAGCTCCCCCTGCCGGCGGTAACATTCACCTCGGTAGACGTACAAGGTCGGTCCTGGCACGCGGTGCGTTCGCGACAGGCCCCGCTCCCAGATCTTTTGCGCCTGCTCCAGATCGCCCTGCAACATCACGCTCGCACCGAGGCCGATCCAGGCCCAGCGCACCCGGTCGTCGCGGTCGAGTATCTCCCGGAAGATCCGCTCGGCATCCGCATAGGCTCCCATCCACAGCTCCAGCTCGCCGTGGTAGATCCGATACAGCGGGTGATCGTCGACGCGCGGTGCCAGCGCGTCGTACAAGGCTCGGGTCGCGGCTGCGCCGCGGGTCCAGAGCACCAACTGGACGGTGGCTCCCAATTGCCGGGGATTTTCGGGGAGCGGGTACGATGTGAGGGCGCCTCCGTTCGTGGTGCTGAGGTGGACCGTGTGGTTGCCCGCAAAACGGTCCAACGCTGCCTCGAGCGCGGCGATCGAATCGCGCGGTTGCAAGCCGAGCGGATAGAGGGCGTCGGCGTTTTCGAGCTCTTCGATCCTCCGCAGCCTGAAGGGCCGTCCGAGGCGCTTCGCAGCGCCCGTGAGGCGCCGCAGCCAGCCAAAGCGGGTTGGCTCAGGGTTCGTGCCGTAGCCCATCCATTCGTAGTCGGAGGCGAGCTCACGCTCCAACCGCGCGACCAGGTTGAAGCCGAGACTTGCGCTGCTCGCCGCATCGGCGGCCTGAACGGCTTCGGCGTAGCGCCGCTGCTTGCGGAGCACGGTGGCCAGCCAGGCCGACGCCTCTTCCCGCACGTCGGTGTCGACCAGCTCTCGGAGCCGCGCTTCTCCCTGCTCGAGGTTGCCCTCGAGGACCAGGGCGATCGCTTCGAGGCAGCGGACCTCGGGATCACGTGCAAGCGTCGCCAGCAGCGTGTGCGCCACGTCGGGCCGGTTGCGCCACACGGCGAATCGCGCCCGCCAGAGCGTCAGGCCCTCAGCCTCGTCCACCAGACGGGCCGCTTCTTCTATCCGGTCGCTGCGGACCCACCAACGCACCGCCGCCTCCAATGCGGTCTCGTCTCTATGCGCGCGGACCCACTCCGCGATCAACGGTGCGGGATCACCCAGCGCGAGCTCCACCTCGATCCGTAGCGCCTGCAGCTCGCGGGAATCTCCGGCTTCCGCCAACAGGTCGCGAGCCCACCACGGATCCCCGCTGTGCAGGATGCTTCGGATGAGACCTTCCCAGGCTGG
>JANNPN010000429.1:0-25753 GCA_031400185.1 Polyangiaceae bacterium | reverse complement strand
CGGCCGCTCTCGCCTACGGTGGGAGGCCTGCCCCGTCGAATCCCCTCAACGCCCAACGCGGCGAAGGAGTGCTCCATGCCGGATCGAGAGTGTCCGTTTTGCGACCTGGGGGATCGCGTGCTCGCCGAGAACGCGCTCGCCGTCGCGGTCCGCGACTTCGAGCCGGCGTCCGCCGGCCACACGCTCATCATCCCGAAGCGCCACAGCGAGAGCTTTTTCGACCTCACGACCGAGGAGATCTCGGCGTGCCATGCGCTCTTGCAGAGCGAGCGCCGGGAGATCGCGAAGGCCCACCGACCCGACGGCTACAACATCGGCATCAACGAGGGGGCGCCGGCGGGCCAGTCCGTTCCGCACACGCACTGGCACCTGATTCCGCGGTACCGCGGCGATCATCCGGACCCGCGGGGCGGCGTGCGCCACGTCATTCCGACGCGCCGCTGACCCGTTTCCGTGGCTTCCTTTAGGGAGGCACATGACGTAGTCGTCCGCGAGCCAAAGGAGCGCTACCCATGTCGATTGCCAGCACGCCCGTCGTCAACCAGCTCGATGGTCTCGACCAGGAGCTCGACACGATCCTGACCTCGTTCGACACCAGCTACGCCTGGAACTACGGCAGCGTGAAAGACGGTCTGCGGGACCTCTACGAGAAGGCCAAGCGCGACCAGTGGAACGGCACGAAGCAGCTCGCGTGGTCGACCGAGGTCGACCCGGAGCGCGGCATCCTCCCCGAGATGATCAACCCGCTGCTCGGGTACGCGCCGTACGACAAGCTGAACACCAAAGAGAAGGATCGGCTCCGGCACGCGCAGGTCGCGCTCCAGCTCTCGCAGTTCCTGCACGGCGAGCAGGGCGCATTGATCGTCGCCTCGCAGCTGGTCGGCGCGGTGCCGTGGGTCGACGCGAAGTACTACGCCGGCACGCAGACCATGGACGAGGCGCGCCACGTCGAGGTGTTCAGCCGCTACATCAACGAGAAGCTCGAGTGGCAGTGGCCGATCAACGAGAACCTGAAAGAGCTGCTCGACGCGACCATCAAAGACTCGCGCTGGGACTTCAAGTACCTCGGCATGCAGATCGTGATCGAAGGGCTCGCGATGGCGGCCTTCGGGAACCTCTATCACCTGACGTCCGAGCCGCTGCTGAAAGAGCTCGTCCACTACGTGATGCGCGACGAGTCGCGCCACGTCGCCTTCGGCATGCTCTCGCTGTCCGACTACTACCAGGACATGCCGGCGAACGAGCTCAAGGACCGCGAGGACTTCATCATCTACGCGTGCGAGCTCTCGCGTGACCGCTTGGTCGGCGATCAGATCGCGGACGCGATGGGCTGGAGCCGCGAGGGCGTCCGCCAGCAGGTCCTCGAGTCGAAGCCGTTCATGGATTTCCGGCGCTCGCTCTTCATGCGGATCGTGCCGAACCTGAAGCGGCTGGGCCTGCTGAGCCCGCGCGTCCGCGCGGCGTTCGATCGCCTCGGCATCCTCGAGTTCGAGAACGCGGACCCGGAAGCGCAGGACCGCGCGCTCGGGCTCTGACCGGATGCGCGCCGTCGTCTGCAAGGAGTTCGGACCACCGGAGAAGCTCGTCGTCGAGGAGCTGCCGACGCCGGAGTTCACCGACCATCAGGTGCTGCTCGGCGTGAAGGCCGCGGGGGTGAACTTCCCCGACCTGCTGATCATCGAGAACAAGTACCAGTTCAAGCCGCCGCTGCCGTTCTCGCCGGGCGGCGAGGTGTCGGGGGTCGTGCTGGCCGTCGGCTCCAAGGTCACGACGCTGAAGCCCGGCGACCGCGTGCTCGGGGCGCCGGGGTTCGGCGGCTTCGCCGAGGAGCTCGCGATCGACGCGCGCAATTGCGTGCCGATTCCGGACGCGATGCCGTTCGACGTCGCGGCGGCGTTCCTCTTCACCTACGGGACGTCGCACTATGCGCTGAAGGACCGCGCGGCCCTCAAACCCGGTGAGACGCTGCTCGTCCTCGGCGCCGCCGGCGGCGTCGGCCTCGCGGCCGTCGAGCTCGGGAAGGCGATGGGCGCCAAGGTGATCGCGGCCGCGTCGTCGGCCGAGAAGCTCGCCGTCTGCCGCGAGCACGGTGCCGACGAGGGCATCGACTACTCGCAGGAAGACCTGAAGGAGCGCATCAAGGCGCTCACCGGCGGCAACGGCGCCGACGTCATCTACGACCCGGTCGGCGGCGACTTCTCGGAGGCGGCGTTCCGGTCGATCGCGTGGGAAGGGCGCTTCCTCGTGA
This sequence comes from Polyangiaceae bacterium, assembly GCA_031400185.1. Classification (GTDB taxonomy): domain Bacteria; phylum Desulfobacterota; class Binatia; order UTPRO1; family UTPRO1; genus UTPRO1. Next base: position 23,505 of record JANNPN010000429.1, on the reverse strand, counting down.
TCGGGTTCGCCGCCGGGCCCATTCCCAAGATCCCGCTGAACCTCGTGCTCCTGAAGGGCGCGCAGATCGTCGGCGTCTTCTGGGGTTCGTTCACGATGCGCGAGCCGCAGCGGCACCAGGCGAACATCCAAGAGCTGATGGACTGGTACACGTCTGGGAAAGTGAAGCCCCGCGTCGACGTGACGTATCCGTTCGCGCGCGTGGCCGACGCGCTCGGCGATCTCGCCGCGCGCCGGGTGAAGGGGAAGGTCGTTCTCGTCCCGTAGTCGGCGGCTCAACGCGGGTCGAATCGGTACACGTCGCCGTTGAGCGACAGCAGATAGAGCTCGCCGGCCGCGTCCTCGCCGAACGACGAGAGATTCGCGAGGCGCTCCTCGGGGTCGAGCGCGGCGCGCCAGTCCCATACGTCGCTCACGTCTTTCCCCGGCCCGTTCCACGCGAGGCTCCGGATCATGGCCGTGCAGAAGTCGGCGTAGAGGTAGCGCCCGACGAGGGCGGGGACGCGTGTGCCGCGGTACACGTAGCCGCCGGTGATCGAGCAACCGTCGTCGTGGTCGTACTCGACGACCGGCGGCGTGAGCTTCCGTTGATCGCAGGTCGGTGCGCGGAAGCAGTTCAGGCCTTCCATGTCGTTCCATCCGAAGTTGGTCGGGGCCGCCGCCGTGACCGCCGCGGCAGGAAGCACGTGGACCTCCTCGAACTTGTTCTGCCCAACGTCGGCGATCCACAGGTCGCCGGTCGCGCGATCGAAGGCGTAGCGCCACGGATTGCGGAGGCCGAGGGCGACCATGCGGGCCGTCGGCTCGGCGCCGGCGGGCCCGTCGACTCCGAGCGCCCACATCTTCCCGAGCTTCGCCGCGGGGTTCTGGCCGTTGTTCTGCGGATCGCCGCCGGAACCGCCGTCGCCGAGCCCGACGTAGAGGAGGCCGTCCGGTCCGAACGCGAGGTGGCCCCCGTTGTGGTTCGAGTACGGCTGGTCGATGACCCAGACGTCCCCGCGATTTTCGGCGACGGCGTTCTCGAGCGCGGTCCGCGACGTCGGGACGAAGAACTCCCGCACGTGGGTCTCGCCCTTCCTGTCGGTGAAGTTCACGAAGAACCGGCCGTTCTCGGCGAAGCGCGGGTGGAACGCGATGCCGAGGAGCCCTTGTTCCGAGCCGCGCGACCCGGCGCTCTTCGAGATCTCCGTCGACAGGTCGAGGAGCGGCCTCGCCTTCGGATCGACGGCCGCGTCGCGGATGACGCGGACCGTGCCCGTCTGCTCGACGACGACCAGGCGTCCGCTCGCGTCGCCGGGTACGTACGTCAGCGCGACCGGCTTCGAGAGCCCGGACGCGATGCGCGTCAGCTGCACGGTCGCGGCGACCGCGGGTGGCACGGCCACGGCGCGCGGACCCGCAGCCGCGGGCCGGCAGGCGGTCGTCAAGAACAGCGCGACCAGCACCAGCCGGGACGTCGTCATCGCGTCCGTGATCGCACGCGCGTCGGTCGTCATCAATCGCGGGACCGCGCGAACACGAGCACGTACTGGTGCGGCAGGATGCGCGGCTCGTCGACGAGCGCATATCCGGCGGTGCGCATCTCGGCGACGACCTCCTCGCGCGCGAGCTTGTGCTCGGCCGGCGGGCCGACCGGGAGGTCGCGCTTCTCCCAGTCGACGATCGCGATGCGTCCGGCGGGCTTCAACGCGACGCCGAGGCGCTGCAGGTAGGCGCGCCGCGCGTCGAGGTGATGGTACGTGTCGACGATCAGCACGAGGTCGAAGGCGTGCGGCGGGAGGCGGGGGTCGTCCGTCGACGCCAGGACCGGGATGAGGGTCCGGGTCCGCTCGCGCTCGGCGCGCGTGCGGAGATACGCGACGAGGTTCGGCTCGGTCTCGACCGCGAACACGGCGCCGTCCGGCGCGACCGCCGCGTCGAGCCAGCGGCTGAAGTAGCCGGTGCCGGCGCCGAGGTCGGCGACCCACATGCCGGGACGGAGATCGAGGGCCGTGACGAGCTCACGCGGCTTCTGCCACGCGTCGCGCGCCGGGTCGTCGAAGATCTTCCGCCACTGCTCGACGTCGGCGAAGTCGTGGCGGCTTCCCGGAGTGGCGGTGAATGGCGCCGCGGTCGCGGTCGGCTCGGGAGGCGGGGGCTCGGCGCGCGCGGCGGACACAGTGCACGTGAGCGCGACCAAGGCCGCCGTGATTCCGCGCATCCCCCGCGCGACGAACGCCGACGCGCCGATCAACCGAGCGCCGCGCCCATCAGGTCGACGAAGTTGACGCTGTAGACGCGGTCTTTCGCCGGCGCCGGCGTGTCGCCCGGCTTCACGGTGCTGACGTAGATCGGCTTCAGCTTGGGACGCGTGTCGGGGTCGGCGTAGGGCTCGAGCCAATCGGGAGTCTCGACGATGTGAGCGTCGGCGTCGTGAATGAGACGCCCTTCCGCGTCCGGCATTGGTCGATCCTTTCCTCAGCGGAAGAGGCGCTGGGTCGCGAGCCGCGCGCCCTCGACGAGGGACCGGAGCTTCAGCCAGACGACCTCCTCCGCGACCTCGCCGAGCCCGGCCGCGGTCGCGAATCCGCAATCGGGTGTCGCGAGCACGCGCCGCGGGTCGCCGACGGCCTCGGCGGCGAGCTCGATGCGGTCCGCGACGACCTCCGGGTGCTCGACGTAGTTGGTGGTCGGGTCGACGACGCCCGCGATCAGCAGCATCTCGGCCGGCAACGGATAGCGCGTGAACGAGCGGTGCTCGTGGGCGTGGCGCGGGTTCGCCATCGACACGACCAGCGCGCCGACGTTCGCCGCATAGAGTCGCGGCAGGATCTCGTCGAGCGGTACGTCGTCGTCGTGGGGTCCCTCGTAGTTGCCCCAGCAGACGTGCAGCCGGACGCGCTCCTCGGGGATGTCGCGGAGGGCGCGGTTCAGCGCGGTCACATTGGTGTCGATGTACCGGAGGAAATCGGCGATCGGGCGGTCGGCGTACGAGGTGTGGCGCTCCATCGCGAGGTCGGGCGCGTCGACCTGCAGGACGTAACCGTGTGCCACGATCGCCTGGTACTCGGTCGCGAGCGCATCGGCGACGGCCGTCACGTACTCCTCGTAGGACGGGTAGTGGTCGTTCAGCATGGCGGAGGCGACGATGCCGGGCGACGCGGCCGTCATGAAGCACTCGCGAAAGCCGTTCGGCTGCTCCGCGACGGCGCGTTCGAGCAGATCGCACTCCGCGTCGACCCAGCGGCGGTCGGTGTAGGTGACGGGTGCGACCGCCTTCGGCGCGCTCATGAGGCTCACCATGTTGCGCGCGAAGTCGGGGAGCTTGAGGTTCAGGAAGCTCGGATAGTGAGTGATGTCGCGCATGATCGGCCGCTGGCTCTGGCCGCCGAAGCCGCTCATGCGGTGCTGCACGTAGGAGAGGAAGCTTTCGCGCGGCTGCTCGCCGTCGTTGCCGACGTGGATGCCGACGGCGAGCTGCCTCGCGACGATGTCGCGGGTCGCGCTCTCGACCGTAGCGGCGAGGACGCCCTCGTCGACGGGCTCGCGCTTGCTCATGCGCACGAGCAGGTCGAGGAGGGCCGGGGGGCGCGGCAGGCTCCCCGCGTGGGTGGTCAGAACTTCGTCGGACGAAGCGAGCATGTCCGACCCATCGTCGTCCGCTCGGGCAGTGTCAAGCACGGCGGCGACGCGCTACGCTCGCGAGGCATGTGTGGACGCTTCGCGCGCTCGAGCCCGCCGCAGGCCATCGCCGAGGAGTTCGGGATCCCGGTCGATCCCGAGATCGCCGCGGGGCCGCGCTTCAACGTCTGCCCGAGCGAGAACGTGCTGGTGGTCGCCCCCGCGCGTCCGGCCACGGCGGCGGGCGAGCGCGATGCCGCTCCGGACGGTACGCGCGACGCGCCCGGGTTCGGCGTCGGGCTCATGCGCTGGGGTCTCGTCCCCTGGTTCGCGCGCGATCCGAAATCCGGGCCGCGCTCGATCAACGCCCGCGCCGAGACGCTTGCCACCACCCGGACGTTCCGCGACGCCTTCCAGCGTCATCGCTGTCTCGTCGTCGCCGACGGCTTCTACGAATGGCGGCAGGTCGGCGGCGAGCGCCAGCCGTGGTTCTTTCGCCTCCGCTCGCGGCGGCCGTTCGCATTCGCCGGCGTCTGGGATCGCTGGAGCCCGAAGGACGGCGAGCCGCTCCTCTCCTGCGCCGTCGTCACCTGCGTCGCAAACGGCGTCGTCGCGCCGATCCACGACCGCATGCCGGTGATCGTGCCCGCCGACGCCCGCGCGCGTTGGCTCGCGCGCGACGCCGCCCCGGCCGAGCTCGTTGCCCTGCTGAAGGCGTATCCGCCCGACGAGCTCGAAGCCTACCCGGTCTCGAAGCTCGTGAACGCGCCGCGGAACGACCAGCCGGAGTGCATCCGCCCGCTCGCCGCGCCGGACGCACCATCACCATCCGAGCCCTGAAACGCCGACGGGCCCCCGAGTTGCCCCGGAGGCCCGTCGACCGCTGGACACGCCGCTGCCGGGCTCAGCTCAGCGCGGCTGCACCGGGCAGTTGGTGACCACGCACGAGCGGAAGTTCTGCTTGCACGTGACGTAGCCGGGGCGCGCGGTCTCGTGGGCCTCGTCGCGGCAGATGAACGCCTCGACCTGCACCCCGTCGACGCACTGATCGAAGCCCACCGCCGCCGCCTCGTCGCGCGGCGGCGGAAACTGCGTCGTGCAGCCGTCGACGCCGGTCTGCCGATCGGCGGCGCAGTCGGCGAGGTCGGCGTTCCGGATCGCGTTCACCGGCTCGCGGCACGTGGTGCGGGTGGCACGGCAGTCTTCCATGCACGCATGGTCGCGGCCGCGGCAATCGTCCTTCGCGACCTGCAGCTCCTCGCGGCACGTCGCGACGCACGTCTTGTGCGCGGCGGTCGCGGTTCGGATGCAGGTCTTCGTGTCGACGGGCTCCGCGGCGCTCGGGGCCGGGCAGGCCTTGGCGCAGTTCCGGAAGTCCTTCCGGCATTGCTTCAGCAGCGGGCGCGCGAGCTCGCGCGCCGCGTCCCGGCACTCGAAGGCATCGACCTGCGCGCGGTCGATGCAGACGTCGCGGGCGTCGCCGGGCGGATTGTCGTTGCGACACTGGGCGCGGCGCGCTTCGAGCGAGGCGTTGCAGGCGTCCAGTGCGGCGTCGATGCCGCTGTCGAGTCGACACTGGGCGCGGTTTGCGCGACAGACCTCGACGCAGGCGTGATCACGGTTCAGGCACGCGTCCTTTGCGGTCTGGAACGACTCTTTGCAGGCGGCGGCACAGTCCTTTGCGTCCTGCTTCGCTTCGCGGATGCAGGGCCGCGCGCCGGCGGCCGCGAGCGTCGCGCTCAGGAGCACGAGGGTGGCGATTGGCAACACGAGCTTCGGAATTCGGCACATCATGGGGTGGGATCCTCCTGCCTCGCTCTTTGCCGGCCGGCGTCGCAGTAGTCAACGCTAAATATCGACCACGACAGAGGATTTGCGGTTTGCGAGGTGCGTCGGTGCAGGCCCGTGCGGTGCTGCCGGACGGGGGCGGCGGCGCTGCCGGCTTGACCCGGAAGCGCGGGCGGTCGATAGGGGTTGACGATGTTAACTGCATCGCGCCGACCGACGACGCGGGACGGCTCGCCGCAGTTGAAGCGGCGCATCCTCGACGCCGCCCGGCGGCTCTACTTCACCCACGGCGCGGACGGTGTGTCGGCCCGGAAGGTCGCGGCCGCCGTCGGGGTCAGCCCGACGGCGATCTACCTCCATTTCCGCGGCATCGCCGACCTCGTGCACGCGCTGCGCATGGAAGGGCACGGGAAGCTCGCCGAGTACCTCCGCGCGGTCGATCCGACACTTCCCGCGTTCGAGCGCCTCGCCGCGATGGGGCGGGCGTATCACCGTTTCGGCCTGGAACAGCGGCACTACTACGAGCTGATGTTCCTCATCCAGAGCGCCGAGGCGCCGCGCCGGGAGGCCGTGCAGCAGGAGCTCTTCACGCTCATGCTGCTGCGCGACGCCGTGACCGCGGGCATCGCGTCCGGCGAGCTCCGTGCCGACCTCGACCCCATGACGGTGACGACGGCGCTCTGGGCCAAGGTGCACGGAGTCACCTCGCTCGCGGTGTCGGGACTCCTCGTGCAAACGACGATGGCCGAGCAGCTCGTGGTGCTGGAGGGCGTCTTCGACGCCGTCCGCGCCTGGCTCGCGGCGCGGAGGTCATGATGACCAAAGAGGTGAACAGTGTTCCAAATCCCCGGCCGGCACGGCCGAACGCGGCAACCGACTGGCCGTTTCCGTTCCCCGCTCCCGGGAAGCAGCGTCCCGAGCCCGCCGGCGCCGTGCCGGTCATGCCCGCGCACCGCTGGCCGTATCGGCCCCTCGCCGACGATCCGATCGTGCCGCGCGGCGTACGGTCACCGGTGGCCCTCGCCGAGTTCAAACGCGTGGTCGGCGAGTGGTGCGACGACGTCGGCGTCATCTCGATCGACGACCCGGCTCTCGACCACGAGCGCGCCGAGATCCGCTACGTCTATCCGCACGCGCGCTCGCTGGTCTGCATGATCGCCGAGGAGAACAAGGCGGCCATGCAGTCGCGCTACCTGCCTTCCGCCAACAACGAGCTCTACCGCTGCGAGGAGCGCCTCTGGGAGATGGGGCGGCGCACGGTGAAGTACATCAACGGGCTCGGTGGCGAGGGCCTCACGACCACGATCGGGTGGCCGATGGAGGTCGGGCAGCGCTGGGCCGACAAGATCTGGCCGCTCAGTCACAAGCTCGTGGCACAGGCGGCGGGACTCGGCGTCATCGGCACCAGCCGGAACTTCCTGCACCGGAAGTTCGGCGCCTACTGTCTCATCGACACCGTGGTGACCAACCTCGAGCTCGAGACGTACGACGGACGCATCGACTGGAACCCGTGCCTCCAGTGCAACCTCTGCATCGCGTCGTGTCCGACCGACGCGATCTCGCCCGACGGCAACTTCGACTTCTTCGCCTGCTACAACCACACCTATCGCGACTCGATTCCGGGCTTCCTGGACCTCGTGCAGGATCTCGCGGAGGCGAAGCCCAAGAAGTTCCGGAAGCGCTGGGCCGACAACGAGATCGCGGCACTCTGGCAAGCGATGGCCTTCAAGGTCGAGTACCGCTGCTTCAACTGCGTCGCGACGTGCCCGGCCGAGATCGAGACCGCGTTCCACGGCGAGCGCGACGTCCGCCGCCGCTACCTCGACGAGACGCTGAAGCCGCTCACCTACACGCGCGGTGTCGAGGACGCGCAGTTCGTGATCGACACGCCGGCCGCGCGCGAGCGGCTCGGCGTGCCGCCCGGCGAGTGGCGGACGCCGATCGACCGCGCCGGGCAGTCGGCAGCGGGGGCGCGGCTGGTGTCGCTCCGCCGCATCCGCACGCAGAACGTCGACGCGATGATGCGCTGGATGCCGCAGTACTTCCGCGCCGAGGAGGCGCGCGGGCTCACGTTCACGACCCAGTTCGAGCTCGGCGGCGCGGGTGGCGGCGCGTGGGCGATGCGGATCGCCAACGGCCGCTGCGAGGTGCGGCCCGGCACGCTCGCGGCCCCCGACCTCGTGATCCGCATGCGCGCGACGTACTTCCTCGCGGTGCATCGCGGCGAGGTGAATCCGGCGATCGGTCTGCTCACGGGCCGCATCCGGCTCCGCGGCCGGCGCCGGCTCTTCCTGCTGTTCTCGCGACTCTTTCCGACCGAGGGCTCGAGCTCGTGGATCAGCCGCTGGTTCTTTCTCGCGCGCCGGCGCTGGCGTTCGCGCTGACGCGCGCCGCGGCGCCCGAGCCCGCCGCGGCCGCCACCGTCTGAGTACTCGTCGGCATTGCGAGCATCCGTCCGCGGCGCGTACGGTCGCCGCCATGTCGCTTCCGGCTTTCGACGCACAACGGACGGTCGCGCCCGCGCGCGGCGGCGGTCTCGCCGCGCTCGTCGGAGCGAGCACGGCGATGCAGCGGCTGCGCGCGCGCGTCGCGCGCCTCGTCCCTACCACCGTGCCGGTCCTGCTCCAGGGCGAGACCGGCACCGGGAAGGAGCTCCGGGCGCGCGCGATCCACGCCGGCGGGCCGCGCCGCCACGGACCGTTCGTCCCCGTGAATTGCGGCGCGCTCTCGGCCGAGCTCATCGACGCGGAGCTCTTCGGGCACGAGCGCGGCGCGTTCACCGGCGCCGCCTCGCGCCGCCTCGGCCGGGCAGCGGAGGCCGATGGCGGCACGCTCTTCCTCGACGAGATCGGCGAGCTCCCGGCCGTGCTCCAGTGCAAGCTGCTCCGTCTCCTCCAGGAAGGCGAGGTGCAGCGGGTCGGCGCCGATCGTCCGGTCGCGATCGACGTGCGGGTCGTCGCCGCGACGAATCGCGACCTCCTGAAGCTCGTCGAGCGCGGCGCGTTTCGCGCGGATTGCTACTATCGCTTGAGCGGCGTCGTGGTCGAAGTGCCGCCGCTCCGGCAACGCGAGGACGACGTCGTCGAGCTCGCCGACGCGATCGCCGGCCGCATGGCGCGCGACCTCGGGCGGGTCGGCCTCGCGCTCACCGCCGAGGCACGCGCCGCGCTCGCGGGCTACCTCTGGCCCGGCAACGTGCGCGAGCTCGAGAACGTCGTGCGCGAGGCGGTGCTGTATGCCGAAGGGGAGGAGGTGAACGCCGCCGACGTCCGCGCGGCGCTCGGGCCCCGAACGAACGACGGCGCGCCGGCAGCCGGCGCGGCCGAGATCGTCGAGTGCCTGAAGCGCTGCGACGGCAACGTCACGCGGGCCGCGCACGAGCTCGGCGTCAGCAGGCCGACGCTCTACAAGCGCCTCCGCGATCGCGGTCTCGACTGCGCGCTCTTCCGCCCCGCGTCGCCGCGCCGCCGTGTCGGGCTCGACGTCTGACTGCCGCCCACGAGACGCTCCGCGCACGCCTCCGAGCACGGAACGCTCGGCCGAGCCCGCCCTGCGCAAGTCTCCGAGCGCGGAGCCCGAGGCCGAGCGCAGCGAGCCGGGGGTCCACCGAAGGGGGAGAGATCCCCCGTGCTCTACTTCACGCAGCGCAGGCGCAGCTGATCGCTGTCCGTCCGCTTGGCCGGCGTGCTCGCCTTGGTCCGCAGCACCCGGGTCCCGACCGGCACGACGAGGCGCTGGAGCGTGGTGCAGCGGTCGAGCGCGCCGAGCGCGGGGGCGAACGCGACGCGCCCGTCGCCGGTCGGTGGCCTCGGCGGCAAGCCGAGGTTCGCCACCGCATCGAGGATCGTCATGGCGTTCAACGCGTCGAAGGCGTCGCGCGGCTTCCGGGCGTTGGGGGTCAGCAGCCGATACTCGGCGACCGCGCTCGGTACGCAGCGGCGGGTCGCGGTTCGCGGGTCGCTGTTGTTGGTGCAGATCGCGACGTGGAACACGCAGCTGCCGTTCTTCCCGGCGACGCCGTCGAAGTCGCAGCGCGGGTCGCCGTCGCTGCACGCCACGCGGTAGCTCGGCACGTTCCGGCCGCCCGGGCGGGTGCTGAGGAGCGGGGGTACCGGTTGCACGAGCCACTCGGTCACGCAGTCGGTGCGCGGCGCCCCCGTACCCGGAATGCACTCGCCCGGCGCGCCGGTTCGGCACGCCGCGGTCGGCGTCGCGTCGAACGTCGCGCTGAGCGCGAGCGTACCGCCGGTCGCGGCGAAATCGGTGACCTCGACGAGATAGGGTGTGCCGGCGGCGACCGGGAACGCGAGCACGGAGGCGAGGTCGCCGCCCCCGTCGTCGTTACAGCCGACGCCGGCGAGCGCGCCGCACACCCCGGTGAAGGCGGCGACGACGGTGTCGTAGGAGCTGCCCGCTGTCGAGATCGTCACCGTGCCGGAGAGGGGCGGCGTGAGGCGGAACCAGACGCTCTTGCTCGCCTTCGGATTCGCGGCGACGACGCAGATCGCCGCCGGGTCGTCGGCGGCGCTCGTCGCTAGTCGGGTCTCGACGGTCGTCACGAAGGGGAATCCGTTCACCACGGTCGCCGCGGCGCACGCGTCGTTCGGCGGCGGCGGCGTCACGTTCAGCACCACGTCGACGTCGGTCGTGACGAGACCCGCGGCGACGGGGATCGGGACGCCGGGCGCCTCCGGGTCGTCCGGTGGACTCGTGCCGGCTTCGTCGTCGCCGCTCCAGAACTCCGCCGGGCCGGGTAGCGTCGCCGGCGGGCTCAGCGGTCCGACCGCCGAGCCGCCCGTGAAGAGCGGCGAGACCGCCTCGACCTCGACCGTGTAGGTCGCGTCCGGCGTGAGGCCCGCAAGCTCGTACGAGCCTGCGAGCGCGGCGGCCGCCGGATCGGTGCTGCCGGCGACGAAGCGCGTGCCGGAGACGTAGCCGACCGCGTCGCGCCGTGGGTCCTCGACGTTCCGCGCGATCACGAACGCGCCCGTGAAGGGCGCGCCGGTGTCGCCGCGCCGGACGGCCCCGGTGATCGTCCCGGTCGCGGTGGCGAAGTCCGCGGCGGGGTAGAGCATCGCGAGGGACACCTCGTCGTCGCGGGTGAGGGTCGCGGTCTCGGGCCCGCTCACGATGAACGGGAACATGGTTGCGATCGCGAAGTCGTTCAGGGTCGTCCCGTCGAAGGCCTCGAGCAGGTTGATCTGCGAGTGGTCGAGGTTCACGTAGTGGCCGAACTCGTGGACCATGACGCCGAGGAAGGTCTCGAGCGCGATCTCGGGGTTGCCGCCGCTCGCGATGCCGTCGATGAACTTGCCGTTCAGCACGGCCGACGCCTCGGTGATGACGGGCGGCGTGAACGTCCCGCACTCGGGGCCTGCGAAGCCGAGGATGGAGTTGGACGCGCCGGCGCCGAAGAGCGCGTCGGTGATCGTGCCGTCGGTGTCGTACACGACCGGGCTGAGCCCGTCGCCGCAGATGCCGACGAAGCCGCCGACGTTCGTCGCGACGACGTCGACGGGGAGCGAGCCTGCGTCGGCGTAGGAGATGTCGGCGGTGGGTACTGCGGCCCAGACCGCGAACGCGTCGTCGACGAGCTGGTGCGCGCTCGCCTGATCGAGGATGCCGAGGCCGCCCTGGTCCGAGTTCCACGGCACCGGGCGCTCCGCCCAGACGAGCGGCTCGCCGCCGTCGTTCACGAAGAGCGGACCCCCGGCCACGGCGCGGTCGCCGGCCACCATGACGAGCCAGAGCGCGACGAGCGCGGTCACGCGGTTGCCGAATATGGTGGGGTGGCGCATGCAGGTGTCGTTCAGGGCGATGTCGCGACGAGGCCGCGCACGCGTGCCAGCAGCACGTCGAGAGGAAGCGCAGCGAGGGGTGGTGCGCCCGCCTGCGGGGGCGGGGCGGCGCTGCGCGCCTGGGGCTGCGTCCCCGCGCCGGGGGCCCCTGTCGCGGCCGCGAGGTTGCGGTTCCCGACGTCGTTCGCGACGACCGGCGCATCGTCGTCGCCGTGTACGCGAAAGCACCCCTGGCCGAGGCCGACCGGGCTCGTGAAGCCGAGCACGCTCGCGGGATGGACGAAGAGGACGACCGATTCGCCCGGGCGGTAGCGCGGGAGCGCAGGGTGGGGCAGGACCTCGGCGCCGGTGTCGAGGCTCGCGCCGAGCTGCTTCAGGGTGACGTGGTCGGCGCCGATTCCCTTGAGCTGTTGCGCGACCGCGAACGTCGTCCAGACGGCCGGGAGGCCGTGCGCGTCACGCCCGCTCTCGACCCGCAGGACGCGTCCGACGAAGATGCGCTCGGCCTGGCCGGTGAGCTCCGGCAGGTCGAGCGGCAGGATCGTCATCGCGGCCGCCGATCCGGCGCACGCGATGACGAGCGCCGCAAGCGCCGCGCTGAGCCTCGAACCTCGCATCGCGGGTCATCCCTTGCCGAGATCCATGCCCTTCGGCACGACCACCACGCCGCCCTCGCTCACCGTGAAGCGCTTGCGGTCCGCGGCGGGGTCGTAGCCGATGGTCATGCCGGCCGGGACGACGACGTTCTTGTCGACGATCGCGCGTCGGATGCGGGCGTGGCGGCCGACGTCGACGCCGTCGAAGAGGATCGACTCGTGGACGTGGGCGTAGCTGTTGACGCGGACGCGCGGGCTCAAGATCGACCGCTCGACGTGGCCGCCGCTGATGATGCATCCCTCCGCGACCATGGAGTCGATCGCGACCCCGCGCCGCTGGCCTTCCGGGTCGGCGAAGACGAACTTCGCCGGCGGGTGCGGGTAGAACGCCGAGAGCATCGGCCAGCGCGGGTTGTAGAGGTTCAGCTGCGGGCTGATCGAGATCAGGTCCTCGGACGTCTGCCAGTACATGTCGATCGAGCCGACGTCGCGCCAGTAGCCGCGCTGGCCGTCGTGCATGTCCGGGATCGTGTTGGTCGAGAAATCGTAGGCGACGGCCTTCGCGGCCTCGACCATGCGCGGGAGGACGTCCTTGCCGAAGTCGTGGGACGAGTCGGTCCGCTCGGCGTCGGCGCGGACCTCGCGGATGAGCGCGTCGCAGCTGAAGACGTAGAGGCCCATCGAGGCGAGGCGCGTGCCCGGCGGGGCGGTGTCGACCGGGGGCTTCTCGCGGAACCCGACGATGCGCTGCTGCGCGTCGGTGTCGACGATCCCGAACTGGTCCATCTCCGCCCGCGGTACCGGGATGACGGCGACCGTCACGTCGGCGCCCTGGCCGCGGTGGAAGTCGAGCATCTGGCAGACGTCCATCTGGTAGATGTGGTCGGCGCCGAAGACGCAGACCTCCGTCGGCTGCTCGTTCTCCAGGACGTCGAGGTTCTGGAAGACGGCGTCGGCGCTGCCGCGGAACCACTGCGGCCCGACGTTCATCGAGGCCGGGACCGGGGCGACGTAGTGGCCGAGCTGGGGGGCGAGCTGCCAGCCGCGCGCCAGGTGCTGCATCAGCGAGCCCGCCTTGTACTGGGTCAGCACACTGATCTTCGAGATGCCCGAGTTCACGAAGTTCGACAGCACGAAGTCGATGATGCGGTAGCGGCCGCCGAAGGGGACGGCCGGCTTGGCCCGGTCGCGCGTGAGCGGGTAGAGGCGCTTGCCCTCGCCGCCGGCGAGGATCAAAGCGACGACGTCGCTGGTGGAGCTGCTTCTAGCCATCGGTTCGGACCGTCCTGTGCTCGGGCATCGCGGCGGAGTGTACCAGAAGACCTTTCGTGGGATGAACTGCGGATCACCGCGGTAGCGGCTTCGCCCCCGAGAGGCTACAAGGATGCGACCATGAGCAACCTCGATTTCGTGAGCCGTGTGAACGCGGATTACGTCGAGGACCAGTACCGCCGCTATCGAGTCGACCCGAGCTCCGTCGACGAGCGTTGGGCGCTGTTCTTCGCCGGGTTCGAGATGGCGGGCAACGGGGCGAACGGGCACGCCCCCGGCGCCATCGCCGGGTCCAGCGCGGCGGGCGCCGCGCCAACCGACGCGGCGCCCCGCAAGGACGCCGAGCCCGTTCTCGGGGTCTTCGGTCTCGTCCACGCCTATCGCGAGCTCGGCCACCTCGAGGCCCACCTGAACCCGCTCGCCCCGAAGCCCGCGGGCCACCCGCTGCTGCAGCCGTCCGAGTTCGGGTTCGGCCCGCCGGACCTGGACCGCGTCATAGAATGCGCCGACTTCCGCGGCTGCACGACGGCGTCGCTCCGCGAGCTGATCGAGCGTCTCCAGGCAACCTACTGCCGGACGTTCGGGGTCGAGTACTTCCACATCCAGAACAAGGAGCAGCGTCTCTGGCTCTCGAACATGATGGAGCCGGCCTCGAACCGGCCCGACCTCACGCCCGACGACCGGCGCGGCATTCTCGACGACCTCGTGGTCGCGGAGGGTTTCGAGCAGTTCCTGCAGGTGCGGTACCCGACCGCGAAGCGCTTCTCGCTCGAGGGCGGGGACGCGCTCATTCCGTTTCTCGACACCCTGGTGGAAGAAGCGGGGAACCACGGAGTCGAGGAGATGGTGCTCGGGATGCCCCATCGCGGACGCCTGAACGTCCTCGCCAACATCCTCCGGAAGCCTTATGAGATGATCCTCGCCGAGTTCGAGGGCTCGTTCCTCACCAAGCAGGCGACCGGCGACGGCGACGTGAAGTACCACCTCGGCTACTCGCATGACCGGCTGACGCGTGCCGGCCACAAGGTCCACCTGTCGCTGAGCGCCAACCCGAGCCACCTGGAAGCGATCAATCCCGTGATCGAGGGGATGGTGCGCGCCAAGCAGAACCACCTCGGGGACACCGCTCGGTCACGGGTCGTGCCGGTGCTGATGCACGGGGACGCCGCGTTCACCGGGCAGGGCATCGTCTCCGAGACGCTCGGCCTGTCCGAGCTCGAAGGCTACCGGACCGGCGGAACCATCCACATCATCGTGAACAATCAGATCGGCTTCACGACCCCGCCCGAGTCGTACCGCTTCACGCCGTACCCGAGCGACGTCGCGAAGATCATCCAGGCGCCGGTTTTCCACGTGAACGGCGACGACCCGGAAGCGGCCGTCCAGGCCGCTCGGCTCGCGCTGCAGTTTCGTCAGCAGTTCAAGAAAGACGTCATCATCGACCTCGTCTGCTACCGCCGTCACGGTCACAACGAGCTCGACGACCCGACGTTCACGCAGCCGGTGATGTACCGCGTGATCCACGAGCACCCGACGCCGCTCGCGATCTACCGCGCGCGCCTGGTCGCGGAAGAGGTCGTGACCGACGCCGACGTCGACCGCCGCATGAAGGAGTTTCGCGACCTCCTCGACGACGCGCACGGCTACGCGCGCGACTTCATGCCGCGGCAGCCGGTCTTCGCCTTCGGCGGCCTGTGGCGCGGGCTTGGCTGGGCGGGCGACGACTGGAGCGCCAACACCGCCGTCGCGGCCGACGTGCTGAACGAGGTCGCCGCCGCCATGGTGCGGACGCCGGACGGTTTTCACCCCAATCCGAAGGTGCTCAAGCTCATGGAGCAACGGGTCGCGATGGTGCGCGACGGCGCGCGCGTCGACTGGGGTTGCGCCGAGGCGCTCGCAATCGGCTCGCTCGTGCTCGAAGGGGTGCCGGTACGCATGAGCGGCCAGGACGTCGGACGCGGCACGTTCAGCCACCGCCACGCGGTCCTGCACGACATCGAGAACGGGACGCGCTACGTGCCGCTCGACAACGTCCGGCCGGGGCAGAGCAAGTTCTTCATCTTGGACAGCATGCTTTCGGAGAACGCAGTGCTCGGCTTCGAGTTCGGGTTCAGCGTCGCCGATCCGCACAAGCTCGTCATTTGGGAGGCCCAGTTCGGCGACTTCGCGAACGGCGCGCAGGTCATCGTCGACCAGTTCATCTCGAGCTCCGAGTCCAAGTGGCAGCGGATGAGCGGGCTCGTGATGCTGCTGCCGCACGGGATGGAGGGGCAGGGGCCCGAACACTCGAGCGCGCGGCTCGAGCGCTACCTGCAGCTCTGCGGCGACATGAACATGCAGGTCTGTAACCTGACCACGCCGGCCCAGTACTTCCATGCGCTCCGCCGCCAGATGCACCGCTCGTTCCGGAAGCCGCTCATCATCATGAGCCCGAAGATGCTGCTCCGGTACAAGTGGGCGGTGTCGTCCCTGAAGGACTTCACCGAGGGCACGTTCCTCCCGGCGCTCGACGAGCCGACCGCGGGCACGGTCGACGTCGGCGTCGTGATCGACCCGCAGCGGGTGACGCGCGTGATCCTCTGCAGCGGCAAGGTCTATTACTCGCTGCTCGCGGGCCGTGCGGAGCGCGAGATCGACACCACCGCGCTCGTTCGCGTCGAGCAGATCCATCCGTTCCCGCGCCAGGAGCTTGCCGCCATCCTCGCCCGATATCCGGCGGCCCGGCAGGTGTACTGGGTGCAGGAAGAGCCCTCCAACATGGGGGCGTGGCACTTCATCTTCAACCAGATGCGCCCCATCCTGCCGGAGACGCACACGCTGTCGTACGTGGGACGGCGGGCGGCGGCGAGCCCCGCGACGGGCTCGTACAAGATTCACCAGCAGGAGGAGGCTGATCTCATCAATAGAGCGTTCGCGCGCTGACGCGCGACCGGGCGTTCGCGCGCTGAGGCGCCGGTACGGGCAGGAGGCTAGGACGGTATGGCGTTCGAGGTGCGGATTCCGACGCTCGGCGAGTCGGTGACCGAAGGGGTGATCGTCCGCTGGGCGAAGCAGGACGGCGAGCGAGTCGAGCGCGACGAGATCCTGCTCGAGCTCGAGACCGACAAGGCGAGCATGGAGATTGCCGCCGAGAAGGCCGGGGTGCTCCGCATCATCAAGGATGCCGGCGCCACCGTGACCGTCGGTGAGGTCGTGGCCCGCGTCGAGGAAGGTGCTGGCGCCCCTGCGAAGGCGCCGACAACAGCGCCGACAACGGCGCCGACGGCGGCCCCGACGGCGGCACCGGCAGCGAGCGCCACGGACGCACCGAAGCCGGCGCCACCGGCTTCGCCGGAGCCCCAGGCGCTTCCCCAGGCGCCCGCACCCGATGAGCGTCCGGCGGCCGCGTCGGGCGCGCGTCCGGTCGGCCCCCTCAGTCCCGCGGTCCGGTATCTCATCGACGAGCACGCGCTCGACCCCACGGCGATCCCGGCGTCGGGGAAGGGCGGACGGCTCACCAAGGGCGACGTACTCGCGCACATCGCGCAGGAGACGCCGCCGGCAGCGGGAGGCGCATCCGTGCCCACTCCCGCGCCGCCGGCGCCAGCAGCGGCCGCGCCTGCGGCTCGGCCGCTCGCGCCGGCAGCGCCGGCAGCGTCCAAGGAAGGCGAGGAGGTCGTGCCGCTCAGCCGCCTCCGGAAGCGGATCGCCGAGCGCCTCGTGCAGGCGCAGCACACGGCCGCCATCCTCACCACGTTCAACGAGGTCGATCTCACCAACGTGATGGCGCTGCGCGCGGCGCAGAAGGAGCGTTTCCAGAAGACGCACGGCGTGAGCCTCGGGTTCATGTCGATCTTCGCGCGGGCGTGCATCGCGGCGCTGAAGGAGGTTCCCGCGATCAATGCGGAGATCCGCGGCGACGACGTCGTCTACAAGCACTTCGTCCACCTCGGCGTCGCCGTCGGCACCGAGCGCGGCCTCGTGGTGCCCGTCGTACGGGACGCCGACCGGATGTCGTTCGCGGAGATCGAGCGCGAGATCGTCCGGCTCGCCGGGCTTGCGCGGGACGGCAAGCTCAGCATCGACGACCTGTCGGGCGGCACCTTCACGATCTCGAACGGCGGTGTCTACGGCTCGCTCTTGTCGACGCCGATTCTCAACCCGCCCCAGAGCGGCATCCTCGGCATGCACAAGATCGAGAAGCGCCCGGTCGTGATCGACGACCAGATCGTCATCCGCCCGATGATGTACCTCGCGGTGTCCTACGACCATCGCCTGGTCGACGGGGAGCAGGCCGTGACCTTCCTCGTGCGGGTAAAAGAGCGGCTCGAAGACCCGTCGCGTCTTCTCCTGGACGTCTGATGGCGGGCGACGCGTACGATCTGATCGTCATCGGCTCGGGACCCGGCGGCTACGTGGCGGCGATCCGTGCCGCCCAGCTCGGGATGCGGGTCGCGGTCGTCGAGAAGTACCCGACGCTCGGCGGCACGTGTCTCAACGTCGGCTGCATCCCGAGCAAGGCGCTCCTCGACTCGAGCGAGCTCTATCACCAGGCGAAGGACGGACTCGGGGTGCACGGCATCGGTGCCGCGGGGGTCACGCTCGACGTCCCGACGATGATGGCGCGGAAGGACAAGGTCGTGAAGCTCGGCACGTCCGGGCTCGGCACCCTGTTCAAGAAGAACAAGATCGACTGGGTGAAGGGCGCGGCGCGCTTCGCCGACGCCCGCCGGCTCGTCGTCCGCGACGGCGAGAGCGAGCAGACGATCGCCGGGACCCGTATCCTGATCGCAACCGGCAGCGAGCCGAGTGCGCTCGCGAGCCTGCCGTTCGACGGCGAGCGCGTGATCAGCTCGACCGAGGCGCTCACGTTGCCGAAGGTGCCGCAGCACCTGCTCGTGATCGGCGGCGGCGCGATCGGCCTCGAGCTCGGCTCGGTCTGGCTCCGGCTCGGCGCGAAGGTGACGGTCGTCGAGTTCCTCGACCGCATCGTGCCGATGATGGACCGGGGGATGGGCGTGGCGCTCCAGAAGGTCCTGCAGAAGCAAGGCATGACGTTCAAGCTCGAGACAGCGGCCACCAAAGGTGAGCGAACCGCCGACGGGATGAAGGTGACGGTCGAGTCGAAAGGGCAGGCGTCGGTCGTCGAGGCGGACGTCGTCCTCGTGTCGGTCGGCCGGCGGCCGCACAGCGACGGGCTCGGCGCGCGCGAGATCGGCGTCGCGTTCGACGAGCGGGGCCGGGTCGTGGTGAACGAACGCTTCGAGACCAACGTCGCGGGCGTGTACGCGATCGGCGACGTCATCCCTGGTCCGATGCTGGCGCACAAGGCGGAGGAAGAGGGCACGGCGGCGGTCGAGATGATGGCGGGCCACGCGGGGCACGTGAACTACGCGGCCATCCCGAACGTCGTCTACACCTGGCCGGAGCTGGCGAGCGTCGGGCTCACCGAGGAAGAAGCAACGGCGCAGGGCATCCCGCTCGCGATCGGCGCGTGTCCGTTCCAGGCGAACGCGCGGGCGCGCTGCCTCGGCGAGACCGCGGGGTCGGTGAAGATGCTCGCCGACGCGCGCACCGACCGCATCGTCGGGGTCCACATCCTGGGGCCGCGCGCGTCGGACCTGATCGCGGAGGCGGTGATCGCGATCGAGTTCGGAGCGTCCTCCGAGGACGTTGCGCGCTCCGTGCACGGCCACCCGACGCTCCCCGAGGCGATCAAGGAGGCGGCGCTGGCCGTCGCGAAGCGCGCCGTCCATCTTTAGGGTTCGCCAGCGCACAGTCCGGGCAAGCGACCGGATTGTCTAACGATTCTAGTTTGGTGCGATTCCCCATTGATAATGATTCTCAATGTCGCTAGAAGCGAGCGACCATGATCGTCTGCCTCTGCACCAACGTCTCCGAACGCGAGCTCGTGGAAACCATCACGGCGGGCGCGTCCACTGTGAAGGAAGTGGGACGTCGGTGTGGCGCCGGAACCGGGTGCGGGGCGTGCAAGCCGCTCATCCGTGAATGCCTGGCCCGCTGTCGCGCCGCTGCGGCCGCGGATCCGTCCACTGCAGATCCGGCCACTAGGGTGGTGAGGCCGCTCGCCGAGCCGGCAACGGTCTAGCAGCAGCTCCGGTTGCCTCTGTCGCCGCGGGGACCGTCTTGCCCTGCGCGCCGCTCTTCGTCTCCCCGATTCGCCGTGCTACCGTGCCCCAACGCGGCGCAGCGGAGGAGGAATCATGAAGGGCAACAAGAAGGTCCTCGAGTTTCTGAACGACGTCCTGACCGGCGAGCTCACCTCGGTCAACCAGTACTTCATCCACGCCAAGATGTGCGAGAACTGGGGCTATCGCGGCCTCGCGAAGCGCGTGAAGAAGGAGTCGATCGAGGAGATGAAGCACGCCGACGATCTCATCGAGCGGATCCTCTACCTCGAGGGCGTTCCGAATCTGCAGCGGCTCCACAAGGTGAACGTCGGCGAGACGGTGCCCGAGCAGCTGAAGCTCGACCGCCAGCTCGAGGTCGACGCGGTCGCCCGCCTCAACAAGGGGATCGCGCTCTGCACCGAGGCCGGAGACGGCGGGAGCCGCGAGTTGATCGAGCACATCCTCGTCAGCGAGGAGGAGCACCTCGACTGGCTCGAGACTCAGCTCCATCTCGTCGCAACGATCGGCGAGGCACACTACCTCGCGCAGCAGGTCCACGAGGACGACGAGTAGGAATTCCGTCGCTCGGGCCGGCTCCGAGCGCGCGCCGCGGGCTCACGACCGCTCCCGCCCCGTGCGCCATCGCGTCTGGGGCGCGCCTAGTACAAGCAACACGTGACCTCGAGCAGAGCCCCGTAGATGCTCTCCGGGTTCGTGCAGCGCACGGATCCCCCTTCGTGCCCGTCGGCGGGCCGCACCTCGACCGGGTCGCACGAGGCGGAGAACGGCAGCGACGTGAACGGGTTCACGAGCCGATAGGCGACGACGCCGTTCCGCGCCGCACGGACACCGCCGGCGTGCGGGCACGTGACGGTCGCCGTGCTCCGGGGCGCGACCGTCGCGTGCATGAGCCCGCATCCGCTCGGCGCGACCGGCGCGGCTGCCGGCGGGCCGATCGGCGGCCAGAGCGCGGGCGCGCGGAGTCCGGTCCCGCGCTCGAAGAGGTTCATGACGTAGCTGCCGTCATTGCTCTGGTCGACGACGTCGGCGCCACGCTGGTCGAGGACGACGTTCCGCTCGAGGATCGCGGCGCGCGACTCGGGGTCGAGCCGGAGCCCCGAGCCCGTGTTTGCGACGATCCGGTTGCCGACGATCCGGCAGCGGTCGCAGTCGCGCAGGTCGACGGCCGCGCCCTTGGCCCCCGTGCCGTTCGCGAAGACGTCGGCGCCTTCGAGCGCGAAGCGCGCGCTCTGCTCGACGCGAATGGCGCCGCCGTCCTCGCTCGCGACGCCGTTTCGGTGCAGCAGTGTGTCGCGCACGCGCACGCCGTCGGTGCCGACGATCAGCATGCCGACCCCGCAGCTGTCGGCGACGCGCGCGCCGCGCACCAGCACCCGCACCGCTTCGTCCATGGCGATCCCGGTCACGAAGCCTCGGATCAGGCCCGGTCCGAGGATTTGCGCGCCGTCGGCCGTCTTCTCGACCGAGATGCCGCTCGGAGCGGCGCCCTCCGCGCAAGAGCGCGCGGACGCGATCGTGTGGCCGTTCAGCTGGAGCGTGCTGCGCGGGTTCCGGAGCACGATGCCGACGCCGTCGCACGTGAGGTCGCGGTCGAGCACGGCCTCGTCCTCGACGACCATGCCGCAGCGCGCCGGGGCCCGTCCCGCCGTTCCCGGAACGGGCCAGAACAGAACGCAGAGCAGGAGAGCGATGCCGAGACGGGACACATCGGCATCCTCGCCGGCAGGCACCCCGCCTTGCAATGCGGGTCGGGAGCTTAAATCTCGGGGCTCGAGGGCAGGCTCGTCTCGCCCATGAGGAACGTGTCGACGCCGCGCGCCGCCTCGCGTCCCTCCCAGATCGCCCACACGACGAGCGACTGGCCGCGCCGCATGTCGCCGCACGCGAACACACCGGGCACGCTCGACTGGTAGTCGGCGCCGACCGACACGTTGCCGCGCTCGTCGAGCGTGACGCCGAGTTGCTCGATCATCCCCGGCTTTTCCGGCCCGAGGAAGCCCATCGCGAGGAGCGCCAGGTCGCAGTCGAGCTCGAACTCGCTGCCCGGGATCTCGACCATCTGCGGCCGGCCGTTCTCGCTCTTCTTCCACTCGAGGCGAATGCCGTGCAGTTTCCTCACGTTGCCGTCGGCGTCGCCGCTGAAGCGCTTGGTGTTGATGCTCCAGTCGCGGATGACGCCTTCCTCGTGCGAGCTCGAGCTCCGGAGGATCATCGGCCAGTACGGCCACGGAGCGATCTCCTCGGTGCGATCGTCGGGGGGCTTTGGCAGGAGCTCGAACTGATGCACGCTCGCAGCACCGTGGCGGTTCGACGTCCCGAGGCAGTCGGAGCCGGTGTCGCCGCCGCCGAGGATCACGACGTGTTTTCCGGTCGCGACGATTTGGTTCGGGACGTCGTCGCCGGCGACCTTTTTGTTCTGCTGCGGCAGGAAGTCCATCGCGAAGTGGATGCCCTTGAGGTCGCGCCCGGGAATTGGGAGATCGCGCGCGGCGGTGGCGCCCCCCGCGAGCACGATCGCGTCGAACTTCTCACGGAGGTCGGCGACGGCGACGTTCTCGCCGACGTTGGCGTTCACGTGGAAGACGACGCCCTCGTCGCGCATCTGCTGGATGCGGCGGTCGACGATCCACTTCTCGAGCTTGAAGTCGGGGATGCCGTACATGAGGAGCCCGCCGATCCGGTCGGCGCGCTCGAAGACCTCGACGGTGTGCCCGGCGCGGTTCAGCTGCGCGGCGGCGGCGAGCCCGGCGGGACCCGAGCCGACGACCGCGATCCGCTTCCCGGTGCGCTGTGCCGGTGGTACCGGAACGATCCAGCCCTCTTTGAAGGCGTGATCGATGATCTGCTTCTCGATCTGCTTGATGGTGACGGGGTCGTCGTTGATCCGGAGCACGCACGCTTCCTCGCACGGCGCCGGGCAGATGCGTCCCGTGAACTCGGGGAAGTTGTTCGTCGAGTGCAGCCGGTCGATCGCGTCCTTCCAGCGGCCCCGGTACACGAGGTCGTTCCAGTCCGGGATGATGTTCCCGAGCGGGCAGCCCTTGTGGCAGAAGGGGATGCCGCAATCCATGCAGCGCGCGCCCTGCTGCTGCAGCTTGTCCTCGGGCAGCTTGCCCTCGAGCTCGCGCCAGTCCTTCAGACGCTCCGCGACCGGCCGGCGCGCCGGCATCTCCCGCGGAATCTCCAAAAATCCGGTGATCTTTCCCATAGAATTAGACCGATGCCAGGCGGGCGGCTTCGGGATCCAAGTGGGCGGCGGCGAGCACCTTGCGGTACTCGACCGGCATCACCTTCGCGAAGTGCTGCGCCGTGTCCTTCCAGCCCGAGAGGATGCGCCAGGCGACGGTGCTCCCGGTGTACTCGTAGTGGCGGTGGATCAAGTCCTTCACGATGGCGAAGTCCTGCTCATCCATCGGGTCGAGCTCGACCATGCTCATGTTGCAGTGCCCGGCGAAGTCCTGGTCGGCGTCGTAGACGTACGCGACGCCGCCGCTCATGCCGGCCGCGAAATTCCGCCCGGTCTTGCCGAGCACGACCACCATGCCCTTCGTCATGTACTCGCAGCCGTGGTCGCCGACGCCCTCGATGACGGCCGTCACGCCGCTGTTGCGGACGGCGAAGCGCTCGCCGGCTTGGCCGCGACAGAACACCTCGCCGCCGGTGGCCCCATACAGCGAGACGTTGCCGACGATCATGTTTTCCTCCGGCACGAAGGTCGCGGCCTTCGGCGGGAACACGACGATCCGGCCGCCCGAGATGCCCTTGCCGAAGTAGTCGTTGGCGTCGCCTTCGAGCGTGACCGCGATCCCTGGCGCCATGAAGGCCCCGAAGCTCTGGCCTGCCGAGCCGGTGAACTTGAGCTTCACGGTCTCGGGCGGGAGTCCGGCGGCGCCGTGGCGGCGCGAGATCTCCGCCGAGAGCATGGTGCAGACAGTGCGGTTGACGTTCCGGATCTTGAACTCCGCCTCGACCGGCGTCCGGTGCTCGATCGCCGGCTTGCAGGTCGCGATCAGCTGGTTGTCGAGCGCGCCCTCGAGCCCGTGGTCCTGGGTGGTGACCGCGTGAATCGCGACGTTGTCGCCCGCCTCGGGGCGGTGCAGGATCTCGGTGAGGTCGAGGCCGCGCGCCTTCCAGTGCTCAATCGCCTCGCGGGTCTCGAGCTTGTCCACACGCCCGACCATGGCGTCGACGGTGCGGAAGCCGAGCTCCGCCATGATCTCGCGGAGCTCCTCCGCCAAGTACATCATGAAGTTCACGACGTGCTCGGGCTTGCCCTCGTACTTCTTCCGCAGCACGGGATCCTGCGTCGCGATTCCGACCG
>JANNPN010000390.1:0-8752 GCA_031400185.1 Polyangiaceae bacterium | reverse complement strand
CGCGAGCACGGCCTCGAGCGCCGCGGCGCGCACGAGCGCGCTCCCGTCGCCGACGGCGTCGCGCACGACCGCGAGCGTCGCCGGGCTCGGGACGCGCGCCAGCATGGCCGCCGCCGTGGCCCGCGCGATTTCCGGCGACTTCGCGTCACGCACGAGCGCCGTGAGCGCCGCTGCCGCGCCGGGCGCACCGCTTCGTCCGGCGCGGAGCGCCGCCGCGAACGTCTGGAAGCCCTTCCGCTCGGGCCCGTACCATTGCACCACGGCCGCGGCCGCCCAGGCGGCATCGTGGTCAGCGTGGCAGCCGGTACACGCGTTCGGCACGCCGTCCGTGACGGTCAGGTCCGGCCGCGGCACCCGGAGCGAGTGATCGTGGCGCGGGTCGATCTCCATGTAGGTGCGCGTCGGCATGTGGCACGCGACGCACGCGGTCCCGGCGCCGCCGTCCGCATGATGGTGATGGGCGGCGTCGTCGTAGGACGTCGCGGCATGGCACTGCGTGCAGACCCCGTTGCCGGCGGCCCGGAGCGTCCCGCCGTGCGGCTCGTGGCAGTCGCTGCAGGTGACTCCGCGCGCGTACATCTTGCTCTGCACGAACGAGCCCCAGGTGTAGACCTCGTCGTGCTGCTGCCCGTCGGGCTCGTAGAGCGGCGCGTCGAGCAGCGCCGGCATGTGGGTATCGAGCAGGCGGCCGGTCGGCCCGGGGTCGGTGCCGAGCGGGCGGCGGCGCGCGTGGCAGACGGCGCACGTCTCGACCTCGCGGTGCGAGCCGAGTGAACGGCTCCGCGCCGGCACGCCGCCGGCGCCGGCCGGCGCCCCCTGCACGCCGGCGCGCTCGTCGAGCCCGATCGCGAGGCCGCGCCGCGGCCACCCGTCCGATCCCGCGCGGTGCTCGGCCCAGGCGACGTGATTCGACCCCGGTCCGTGACAGGCCTCACACGCGACGCTCTCGTCGGCCCACGTCGTCGCAAAGCGGTCCGCCGCCGCATCGTAGTTCCGGCGGAGGTTCGTCGAGTGGCACTCGGCGCAGACGAAGTTCCAATTTTGGTCGAGCCGGGTCCAGTGCAGCGGGTCGCGATGGTCGATCGTCTCGTGGGGGTAGAGGTGGAACCACCGCTGACCGCCCGCGCCTTTCGGCCGCGCATCCCAGGCGATCGACAGCGCCTGCTTCCGGCCGTCGGCGAAGTCGATCAGGTATTGCTGCAGCGGGAAAACGCCGAAGGTGAACCCGATCCGATAGTCCGCGAGCGTGCCGTCGGGTCCGTCGGTGCGGACGACGAAGTCGTCGCCTTGGCGGAGAAACGTCGACGTCACGTTGCCGTACGTGAAACGGGTGCCGGCGAAATCGCCGAGCACCGTCGCGGGCGTCGCGGGCTGCAACGCCACCGCATGCTGCGACCCGCGCCAGGCCGCGGCGGCGTCCGCATGACAGCCGACGCAGGCGCTCGCGCCGACGAAGCTCGGCGCCGGCAGCGGCAGCGCGGGAACGCCTGCGGTCACGGTCGCGCGCGGCGCCGTCGGCGTCGCGGCCGCGCGCGGTGGCGGGGCGTCACTCGACCAGCACCCCGCCGCGACGAACGACGCCAGGACGACGACCCAGCGCAACAGGAGGACGCGCACGCGCGCCCCCGTTAGCAAACCGCCGCCGGCCGCGCGACCGCGCGCCCATTTTGGGAACCCCGCTGGCGGCCGGCGACGCGGTCGCTTATCAAGGCGGCATGCTGAACCCGTCATCGGCCTTCCGCACGCTCGCGGTGGTGATGCTCGTCGTCCCGTCCGCCGCCGCGGAGACTCTCGACACCCGGACCGCGCTCGTGAAGCTCGGCTTCCCGGTCGACACGCCCTCGAAGGTGCTGCTGGGGCGCTTCGTCGAGACCGTGCTCCCGAGCGCGTCGGACCGGGAGCTCAACGTCGGCATCGCGTTCCTCGCGAAGAAGACGCACACGTTCCTGACGCGCGAGCTGCTCGACACCCTGATGCTGCAGCCCCCCATCCTGGGCGCGATCACCACCGGCAAGCTCGAGGGGGACGACGCGCCGGGCCTCGCGAAGCTCTACCTGACCCACCAGCAACTGCAGGCCTACCCGTCCGCCGCTCCCGGACCGACCCTCAACCTGTCGCAGGACGAGATCGCGAGGCTCGCCAAGGCCGGCACCGAAGCGCTGGTGGTCGAGGCTGCCGTCCGAGATCTGCTGCGCGCACGCCATCGCGCCTACCGCGCGAAGGGGATCGCGGGCATCGCGCCCTACGCCCGCGAGAACGGGACGAGGGACGTTGCAGCCGACCTCACCGCGATCAATCGGGCCGGGCGTGCGCAGGCCGTCCTGCCGACGGCGTTCTACGATTTCCTCGAGGGCTACCCGAACGCCACGCCGGCCGATCTGACGGAGGCCTTCACGTGGGCGCTGGTCCAGGCGCCGGGCAGCGAGACCATCACGCTGACCCATGCGTTCTCGGGCGTCTTCGCCGGGGTCCCTGTGGTCGTGCAGCGCCAGTACTACGTGAACACCGGCTACAACACCGAGCAGGCGATCGCGGGGCTCGTCCCGGTCACGGAGGGGATCCTCGTCGTCTACACCAATCACACGTCGACGGATCAGGTCGCGCGCCGCGCCGGGAAGGCCAAGCGCGGCATCGGGCGGAAGCTCATGGCGAACGAGCTCCTGGAGCTCTTCCGCCGCGTCGACGCCAAGCGCTGAGCGCGACCCGCTCCCGATGATCGCTCGCCTGCCACGGTCGTGGTGCCTCCTCGTCGCCCTTGCCGGGTGCATGGCGAAGGTCCCGCCACCCGCGCCGCCGCCCGCGCTTCCCACCATGCCGGCCGTGAATCCCTGGCTCGCGGAGAGCGTGTACCCGATCTCGCACGGCAACCCGGCGGCGACCGCCGCCGTCACGTTCGGCGGCCCGACGACCGGAAAGCAACTCGTCCGCGGCGAGGACGTGAAGGTCGTCTGGAACGTCATGGCGTCGAATCCGACCGTCAAGAAGATCGGATCGGACACGGTGCTCTTCGCGAGCGGACCGTTCGGCATCCGGAAGATCCTCGCGACCGGCGAGTCCTTTCAGCGTCTCGAGGTCACGCCCTACCCCGGCTTCGAGGACGCGGCCCGGAGCGGTGACGAGACGGCGGTCGCCGCGCTGCTCGCCGAGGTCGACCGCGCGCGCCGCACCAACGACGACGCGAAGCTCCTCGCGGCGCTCCGCGGGTTCGAACGACTCGGCGTGAGCGTCGAGACCGGCCGCAACGGCGTCTCCAACCTCTTCGACAGGGACGGCTTCCACTATTGCGTCTACGGCGGCACGAAGATCCTGAAGACGACCGACGAGAACCTGGTGCGCGGTCCGGTCGAGGTCGTGACATCCGTGGACGTGGCGGCGGCGTTGCCGCGGAAGATCAGAAAGGCCGTGACGCGCATCGTCGGCCTCACCATGACCTACGACGGCTACCTGGCCGCCGCCACAGCGGGGGCGCTCGTCGTGCTCGACCGCGACCTGACGGTGAAGTCCCACGTGACCTTCGCCGACGAGACCGTCGCCGCCGGCATCGCCGTCGACGAGCGCGGCGGCATCTACGTCGCCACCTCGCGCCGCATGCTGAAGGTCGTGTGGACCGGCGAGCGGCTCTCGACCGACGAGCAGGACGGCGCGTGGGCGTCGGAGTACGAAGGCGGCGCGGGCTCGACGCCGACCCTCATGGGATTCGGCGCGGATCCCGACACGCTCGTCGTGATCGCCGACGCCGCCCCGACGGGCACGAACCTCGTCGCCTTCTGGCGCGACGCCATTCCCGACGGCTTCGTCCAGAAGCCCGGGACCCGGTCGCACCGCATCGCCGACCAGGCCCGGATCGAGATCGCGCACTACCCGATCGAGCCGTCGCCGACCGTCCTCGGCTACGGGGTCGCGGTGCTCAACGGCTCGTATCCGCAGCCCACCAGCGTCGCGGGCGTGCCGACCGCGTTCACGGCCGGCGTCACGCGGCCGGCGCCGCTCGGCATCGAGAAATACCAGTGGGATCCCGCGACCGACCGGTTCGCGAAGGCGTGGGTCAACCCGGCGATCGACAACGCCGACCTCGCGACACCCGTGGTGTCCGTGACGACCAACCTGCTCTACGCGGCGCACAAGGAGCACGGCAACTACCAGTACGTCGGCCTCGACTGGACGACCGGCGCGCTCCGCGAGCGCTGGATCTTCCCCGACGACAGCCGCCTCTGGAACGCGTTCGGAGCGAGCACGACGATCCTCGAGGACGGCGACCTCCTGATCGGCGGCGCCTTCGGCATCAAGCGCGTGCTCGGCCACTGACGGGCGCACTGCGCATTGCCCGGGTGGGAGAAAGTCTATAGCGGATGCGCACCGTGCGGCCGACGCTTCTTCCTTATCTATTGATGATGAGCCTGATGCTCGGCGCACTGCAGCGCTCGCCCGCGCTCGCCGCCGATGACGAAGCCGAGCTCGCGAAGAAGCTCCAGAACCCGGTGGCCGCCCTCATCAGCGTCCCCTTCCAGAACAACTTCGAGTGGGGCGGCGGCCGCAGCAGCGAGGGCTACAAGTACACGCTGAACTTCCAGCCCGTCATCCCGATCCCGCTCGGCCAGCACTGGAACCTCATCTCGCGGACCATCGTCCCCGTGATCCACCAGGACGACGTCGTGCTCGGCGACACCCAGAACGGCATGGGCGACGTCACGCAGAGCATGTTCTTCTCCCCGTCCGCGCCGCTCTGGCGCGGGTGGATCGTCGGCGCCGGGCCGGTCGCGCTGCTGCCGACGGCGACGACGCGCTTCCTCGGCGCGGAGAAGCTTGCGTTCGGACCGACGGCGGTGCTGCTCCGCCAGGTCGACGGGTGGACCTATGGGGTCCTCGCGAACCACCTCTGGTCGGTCGCCGGCACCGCCCACACCGGCAACGTGAACGCGACGTTCCTCCAGCCGTTCGTCTCCTACACCACCCACACGCACACGACCGTCGGCATCAACACCGAGTCGACGTACGACTGGGCGGCCAGCAAATGGACGATTCCGATCAATCCGTTCGTGAGCCAGCTGCTGAAGGTCGGCACGCAGCCGATCAGCGTGACGCTCGGCCCGAAGGTCTACGTCGAGGGCCCGAGCGGCGCCCCCGACGTCGGGCTGCGGGTCGTATTCGTGCTGCTGTTCCCAACCTGAGGCCGGATCCCCTCGTGCGCTACAAGCGCAGCAACGCTTCCACGTGGCCGGCGATCACCAGCTCCTCGTCGGTCGGAATCATCCAGGCCGAGACGCGGCTCCCGGGCCGCGTGAGCCGCGTCGCACCCGCCGCGTTGGCGGCGGGATCGAGGGACACCCCGAGCCACGCCGAGGCTGCGCAGATGCGGGCGCGGATCTCGGCCGCGTGCTCGCCGATCCCCCCCGTGAACACCAGCGCGTCGACGCCGCCGAGGACGGCCGCGAGCGCGCCGATGTGCTTCGCGGCCTGGTAGACGAAGTAGTCGACCGCGAGACGCGCTGCGGGGTCGACGCTCGCGAGCAGCGTGCGCATGTCGTTGCTGATCCCGGAGATCCCGAGCAGCCCCGACTGCGCGTAGAGGATGTCCTCGACCTCGGCTGCCGAGCGACCGAGCGCCTGGAACAGGTGCAGGACGACGCCGGGGTCGAGCGAGCCGGGCCGCGTCCCCATGCAGAGCCCGTCGAGCGCGGTGAACCCGAACGTCGTGTCGACGCTCAGGCGCGCGTTCAAGGCACAGAGGCTCGCCCCGTTGCAGAGGTGAGCGACGATCACCCGCCCATCGGCGACGTCGGGCGCGACCGTCGGCAGCACCGACGCGACGTACTCGTACGAGAGACCGTGGAAGCCGTAGCGCTGCACGCCGGCGTCGCGGACCGCCTTCGGCAGCGGCACGACGGTCGCGACGTCCGCATGCCCGCGGTGGAAGCTCGTGTCGAAGCACGCGACCTGCGGGACGCCCGGCAGCCGCGCGCCGACGGTCGCGATCGCGGCGAGGTTGGGCGGCTGATGGAGCGGGGCCAGCGGGATCAGACGCCGGAGATCGTCGAGGACCTCCGCCGTCACCACGCACGGCGCCGTGTACGCCCTGCCCCCGTGCACGACCCGGTGCCCGACGCCGAGCACCCGCGCGCCGCCGTACCGTAGGCGCAGCCACTCGACGATGTGCTCGACCGCGGCGTGGCCGTCGGCGACCGACGCGGGCAGCGCCTCGTCCGCGGCGGCCCCGTCGTCCCCCGTCAGGGTGAATCGCGGCGCCGTGCCGATCCCCGCGATCGTGCCGCGCACGGCGCGCCGCCAGCGCCCGCCGGCCGCGCGCCGGTACACGCAGAATTTCAGGCTCGACGAGCCGGCGTTCAGCACGAGTGTGCAGTCGTCCACGGGTCCGTCCCTATCCGAGCAGCCACGCGGTGAGCCCGGCGCTCGCGACGAGCACCGCCGTCGCGCCGAGGATCAGGGTGCGGAGCTGCGGCGCCCCGAGCACGGCGACCATGCCGGCCTTGCAGAGCGTGTTGGCGACGACCGCGAGGACGATCGCCGTCGCGGCAGTGGCGCCGCTCGCCGGATCGCTCCGCGCGAGCTGCGCCATCGAGAGCGCGATCGCGTCGACGTCGGTGAGGCCCGCCACGGCCGCCGCCAGGTAGAGTCCCGCGTCGCCGAGGTAGACGCGTGCCGCCTTGGCGCCGAACGTGACCGCGCCGAAGATCAGCCCGAAGCGGATCGCCTGCCCGAGCTCGAACGGGTTCTCGCCGGGCGTGGTGGACGCCGTCCCTGCGGCACGCCGGCGCCAGAGCAGCGCGCACATGGCGAGGCTCGGCACCACGAACGCCGCCATCGACTCGGCGATATGGGACGCGAGCGCCGGGGCGACCGCGGCGACCAGCACGACGACGCGCACGAACATGACGGTCCACGCGATCAGGATGCCGAGCGCCAG
Organism: Polyangiaceae bacterium; assembly: GCA_031400185.1. GTDB lineage: Bacteria > Desulfobacterota > Binatia > UTPRO1 > UTPRO1 > UTPRO1. Next base: position 1,830 of record JANNPN010000390.1, on the reverse strand, counting down.
CGGCGACGCCTGCGTCGGGTGCTCCCGGCTCCGGCGCGCGAACCCGAGGGTCGCGGCCGTGCTCGACACCAGTCCGCCGAGGAGGCCCGTGAGCCCGATGCCGTGCTCGGCGCCGACGACCTTCATCAGGAGATAGCTCGTGAAGTCGAGCCCGGAGATCAGCACCACCATGAGCCAGATCTTGTACGGATTGATGACGTCGAGGGGCGGCGGCCCGTAGTTCTGGTCCGGCACGAGCGGCAGCACGATCAAGCTCACGATCGCGAACTTGAGGGTCGCCTCGACGTCCTCGGGTGCGATCCGATGCGAGAGGCGGTGCAGCCAGTCCTTGAGCGCGAGCATGGCCCCGCTCGCGACCGCGAGCCCGGCGGCGGTCCCGGCCTCGCCGTGCACGCAGAGGAAGCCGACGAGGAACGCGAGGAGCGCCGAGAGCTCGGTCGTGACCCCGACCTCGCCCCGGATCGCCGTCACCGCATAGGAGACGACAACGAGCGCCGCGAACGCGACGAACACCGCGAGCGCGAGCCACGGCCGCCCGAGCGTGCCGTCGAGCAGCGCCGCCACGCCCCCCGCGAGCGCGAAGAGCGCGAAGCTCCGGACGCCGGCGAAGCTCGCACCGGTCTTCGTGCGCTCGCGTTCGAGGCCGAGCATGACGCCGAGCCCGAGCGCGGCGGCGAAGCGCAGCGCCTGGACCAGCGGATCGACGGCGGTCTCCGGGGCGTCCATCAGCCGCCGCTCACACGTTGTCGGCGGAGGTACCACCTCCGGCGCCGGCGCCGCCATCCCACGTCCAGTCGGCCACCTCCGGCATGTCGTCGCCGTGCTCGGTGATGTACCGGCGATGCTCGATCAGCTTGTCGCGGATCGCCTGCTTCGCGTACGCGGCGCGCGAGCCGAGCTGCGGCAGCCGCTCGATGACGTCGCCGACGAGGTGGAAGCGGTCGATCTCGTTCAGCACGCACATGTCGAAGGGCGTGGTCGTCGTGCCCTCCTCCTTGTAGCCGCGCACGTGCAGATTGCCGTGATTGGTCCGCCGGTACGTGAGACGGTGAATCAGCCACGGGTAGCCGTGGAACGCGAAGATGATCGGCTTGTCCTTGGTGAAGATCACGTCGAAGTCGTAGTCGGTGAGGCCGTGCGGATGCTCGCTCCGCGGCTGCAGCGTCATGAGGTTCACGACGTTCACGACCCGGACCTTCACCTCGGGCGCGTGGCGCCGCAAGAGATCGACGGCGGCGAGCGTCTCGAGCGTCGGCACGTCGCCGCAGCACGCCATCACCACGTCGGGGTCGCCGCCGCGGTCGTTGCTCGCCCACTCCCAGATCCCGACGCCCGCCGTGCAGTGCTTCACGGCCTGGTCCATCGTCAGCCAGACCGGCGCCGGCTGCTTGCCGGCGACGACGACGTTCACGTAGTTGCGGCTCCGGAGGCAGTGGTCCGTGACGCTCAAGAGACAGTTCGCGTCGGGCGGCAGGTAGACGCGAATGACCTCGGCCTTCTTGTTGACGACGTGGTCGATGAAGCCCGGGTCCTGGTGGCTGAAGCCGTTGTGGTCCTGGCGCCAGACGTGCGAGGTGAGCAGGTAGTTCAGAGAAGCGATGGGCGCCCGCCAGGGGATCTGCCGGCTGACCTTCAGCCACTAGGCGTGCTGGTTGAACATCGAATCGACGATGTGGATGAAGGCCTCGTAGCAAGAGAAGAACCCGTGACGGCCGGTGAGCAGGTAACCCTCCAGCCAGCCCTGGCAGAGGTGCTCCGACAGCACCTCGAGCACGCGGCCCTGCGGTGCGAGGTGCTCGTCGGTGGGGAGGATCTCGGCCGCCCACGCAC
>JANNPN010000363.1:0-14340 GCA_031400185.1 Polyangiaceae bacterium | reverse complement strand
CCAGGGGCGCGCCGAGGGCTTTGTCGAGATCGATGGGCATGCTGGCTCTCCTCTCGTGGCGAACGATCGTCGCGGCATATGCAAGGTCTTGCAACAAGTAAAGCCCCGTCCTAGGGAGTGGCGCCGGAGGGTCGCTCGCATGGATTTCGGCTTTACCCCCGAGCAGGACGAGCTCAGGAGCCAAGCGCGTCGGTTGCTCGATCAGGAGCTGCCGCTCGACCGCATCCTCGCGTGGAGCGCCGACCCGGCGGCGATCGATCGCGCCCTCTGGAAGCGCATCGCCGCGCTCGGCTGGACGGGGCTCACCGTCCCCGAGGCGCACGGCGGCGCCGGGCTCGGCACCGTCGACCTGATCGTGCTCTTGGAAGAGATGGGCCGGAGCCTCTGTCCGCTGCCGCTCGCGTCGACGGACCTCGCGGTCGCGGCATTGACGGCGCTCGGCGACGGCGCGCAGCAGGCGGCATGGCTTCCGAAGATCGCCGCCGGCGACGTCATCGCGACCCTCGCCGTCTTCGAGTCGAGCGACGTTCCGACCGAGGACGGCATCGCGGCGACCGCGAGCGCGCGCGGCGGCGATGTCGTGCTCGACGGCACCAAGCTCTTCGTGCCCGACGGCCAGCACGCCGATCTTCTGCTCGTCGCCGCGCGCGAAGGGCAGGGGATCAGCGTGTTCGCGATCCCGGCCGACACGCCCGGGGTCACCGTCACTCCGCTGGTCGTCGTCGACGCGACCAAGCCGGCGGCCGAGGTGAAGCTCGTCGGCGCGAAGGTCGCGGCGAGCGCACGGCTTGGCGCGGACGGCGTGGGCACCGCGTGGCCGGCGCTCGCGCGCCTCATCGACCGTCAGACCGTCACCCACGCGGCCGAGATGGTCGGCTCCGCGGACGCGGCGCTCCGCATGGCGGTCGAGTACGCGAAGGTGCGCCAGCAGTTCGGGTCGCCGATCGGGCGCTTCCAGGGCGTGAAGCACCGCTGCGCCGAGATGCTCTGCGACGTCGAGTCGGCGCGCTCGCTCGTGTACTACGCGGCGTGGGCGCTGGATCAGTCGCCGGAGCACGTGCCGGCGTACACGGCGATGGCGAAGGCGCTCGCGAGCGAGGCGCTCGACGTCGCCGGCGAGGAATGCGTCCAGATCCACGGCGCCATCGGCTACACGTGGGAGTGCCACGCGCACCTCTTCTACAAGCGCGGTCGCCAGAGCCACGTCTGGCTCGGCGCCCCCGACGAGCACTACGAGCGCGTTCTCCAGCGGCTGGAAGCGTAGAGAGAGGGAAACCACCATGGACTTCAGCTACAGCCCCGAAGAGGAAGCGTTCCGCGCCGAGGTGCGCGCGTTCATCACGGACCATCTCCCGAAGCGCTCGGGGCAGGACCAGATGGACGCGGAAGAGGGCATGGCCGACCTGCCGGCGCTCTTCAAATGGAATCAGGACCTCTACGAGAAGCGCTGGGTTGGGTTCAATTGGCCGCGCGAGGTCGGCGGCGGCGGCGGGTCGATCAGCGAGCAGATGATTCTGAAAGAAGAGATGGCGCGCGTGAAGGCGCCGATGCTCGGCATGAGCTACATGGGCCTCGCCTGGGTCGGGCCGGCGCTCATCAAGTACGGGACCAAGGAGCAGCAGGAGCAGCACATCGGCCCCATCCTGCGGGGCGAGATCCAGTGGTGCACCGGCTATTCCGAGCCCGGCGCCGGCAGCGACCTGGCCGCGCTCCAGTGCAAGGCCGTCCGCGACGGCGACGACTACGTCGTGAACGGGCAGAAGATCTGGACGAGCCTCGCGATGTGGGCGCAGTGGATGATCCTCCTCGTCCGCACCGACCCGACGGCCGCGAAGCACCTCGGCATCACGTGCCTCATGGTCCCGATGAGCACGCCCGGTCTCACCGTGAAGCCCATCAAGGAAATGAACGGCGGCGCGATGTTCGCGGAGGTGTTCTTCGAGGACGTGCGCGTGCCCGTGACGCACCGGCTCGGCGCCGAAGGGCAGGGTTGGGACGTCACCAAGGACGCGCTCGCGAACGAGCGGAGCTCGATCGCCGACGTCTGGGCGTTGAAGCATCGCCTCGAGGGCATCCGCGACCTCGCGCGACGCTGCCAGCGCCGCGGCCGGCCCGCGATCGAGGACCCGACGATCCGCCAGCGGATCGCCCGCATGGAGACGCAGGTCGAGGCGATGCGCTTGAACGGCCTCCGCTTCGTGACCAAGCAGCTCCGCGGCGAACCGCTCGGCGCCGAGACGTCGATCAACAAGCTGATCCGCGCGCGCATCGAGATCGAGTCGGGCCGCCTCGCGCGCGACATCGAGGGGTCGTTCGGTGTGCTCGCGAAGAAGTCGCCGCACGCGATCGACAACGGGCGCTGGCAGAAAATCATGCTCTCGTGGCCGCCGTTCGTGATCGGCGGCGGGACGCCCAACATCCAGAAGAACGTCATCGCCGAGCGCATCCTCGGGCTGCCGCACGACGTCTGAGCGGCCGCGCACCGTCAATCTCGTGGCGGCCGACGTGGACGCAGCGTTTCGTTGGCGCCGGCGTCCGTTGCGCGGTGCGTGCTGGACGCTTGCCGACAGCTCGTCGCCGTACGCGGACCCGTGGGCATGTCGCATGACAGCCCGTGCGTGCGCTCCTGGTCGAACGGGAGCGGTATGAGCAAAAGCACCGCGACTCCCTGAGGTTCCGCGTGGCGCCCAGCGTCGTGCGCGATTTGCGCGTGCGGTGCGCGCTGTGCGCTTTGTCGGCGGCTCTCGCGTCGCCCCCGCGACATCAGCGGGCGCGCGGCCCGTGGCGTGAATCTTGCGATCGACCGCAGCGAGCCTCCCACTCGCTACGCGAAAGGTCGATGCATGGAAGCCGCCCTCCGAGTCGAGCCGCAATCGAATCACTCCTTCGCGCCCGCACACGCGCCATCGAGCGCGACCGTCGACGCCGTCCTCCGGCGCCACCTGCCGCTCGTCCGTGACGTCGCGCACCAGGTCGCCTGCCGGAAGCCGCCGCACGTCGAGGTCGACGAGCTCGTGAGCTGGGGCATGGAAGGCCTCCTCGACGCGTACCGGCGCTTCCGTCCCGACAAGCACGCCTCGTTCCGGACGTACGCGCGTTTCCGCGTCCGCGGCGTGATCATGGACAACCTCCGCGAACGCGACCTGCTGTCGCGGACGGCGCGGCGGAAAGCGATCCTCCTCGAGCGGACGCGCGCCAAGCTCGAAGCGATGCTCGGGCGGGCGCCGGGTGAGGCGGAGATGGCCGCCGCGCTCAAGATCGATCTCGCGAAGCTTCGCACGATGGCTACCGAGACCGACTTCGGCACGGTCTCGGTCGAGGATCTGCGAACGACCGACGATCGCCCGTACGACGTCGACCGCCACATGCCGGATCACGCGAGCGATCCGCTGCGCACGATTCTCGGCCGGGAGCGCGCGCGGCTCGTGAATGCGGCGATCGGGCGCCTGCCCGAGAAGGAGCATGCCGCGGTCGCGCTCTACTACAAGAGCGATCGTACGATGCGCGAGGTCGCCGATTCGCTCGGACTCAGCGAGTCGCGGGTCTCGCAGCTGCACTCGCAAGCGCTCGTCCGGCTCCGGGCGATGCTCACCGACGATCTCCTCGGCGCCGACTGAGCGACCCGCCATGAGCGAGCCGTACGAACGACACCGGCGCGCCGGCGGATGGCGTGGCCGTCTGGGCTGGTGGCGTCGAACCCCCGCGGACGCGGAGGCGCGGCGGCAGGAAGCGCTCGCGGGCCTGGCGCAACGGGCGCTCGAGGGCGCCGAGAGCCAGGAGTTGGTCGACGATGCGACCGCGCTCGTTGCACGCATCCTCGATGTGCCGTTCAGCGCCGTCCTCGCCTGGCAGCCCGACGAGCGGACGCTCCGCGTGCAGGCGGGCGTCGGCTGGCGTGCGGGTGTCGTCGGGCGGGCGCTGATCGACACGACGGCGCTTCCCGCGGCCGCCGCGGCCTGGTGCGGCATCGAGGCGGTCGTGTTCGACGTGCTCGCGTGCGAGCCCCGCATGGCCGAGGTCCCACTGCTCCGGAGCCACGAGATTGCGAGCGGCGTGAGCGTCGCGGTGACCCCGCGCGGCCGCGCGTTCGGCGTGCTCGCGGTCTACACTGCCAAGCGCCGCCGCTTCGACTCCGCCGAGATCGAGTTCGTGCGCGCGGTGGCACGCCTCCTCGCGATCGCCCTCGGGCGCGAGTACGGCGAGCGCGCACTCTTCGACGAGATGCAGATGTCGACGGTGCTGGCGCACGTCGGCCGCGAGTTGATGACATGCACCGAGGCGGCGGTGCTGCTCGAGCGCACCTGCCAGCTGACCGTGCAGGCGTTGCGATGCGACCACAGCGTCACCTGGCTGCGGGGCGCCGACGGGGCGGAGTTGCGCGCGGTCGCCGGCGACGGGCTCCCCGGTGCAACGTGGGAGACGCTTGCCGCGACCCCTCTCGCGAAGGAGGCGGTCGGGCCGTTGCTGGCCGACGTCGACGAGCGCGAGACCGTCCGCATCGCGGTGCCTTCCGAACGCTACCCGCTGCTCGCCGGGCTGCTCGCGCGCAGCGGAATCCGCACGGCCGTCTTCGCGCCGCTTCGCGAGGGCGAGCACCTGGTTGGTCTCCAGATGAGCGGCCATCGCGACCGCGCAGGCGAGATCGGTCCGCAGGACGAGCGCGTTGCGCAGGGCATCGCCCAGCTCGCGTCGACGGCGCTCATGAACGCCCGGGTCGTCGAGGAGCTCGAGCGCGCGAGCCAGCTCAAGTCCGAGTTCGTCTCGACGATGTCGCACGAGCTCCGGACGCCGCTCAACATCATCATCGGCTACACCGACATGTTGCGCGACGCGACGACGCCCGAGGAGCAGGCGCCGCTGCTCGCGCACGTGCGGAAGGCGAGCCAGGACCTGCTCGAGCTGATCGACGGAACACTGAACCTGAGCCGCCTCGCAGCCGGCGGCGACGTTGCGCGCTTCGCTGCGGTCTCGCTCGAGGAGCTCTGGCGCGAGCTCGCCCAGGACTTCGCCGCGCTCACCCCGCGGTCGACGGTCGAGCTGCACTGGGCCGCGAGCGCGGGGCTCGCGATCCAGAGCGACCGCCGAAAGCTGAAGATCATCCTCAAAAACCTGGTCGGGAACGCGCTCAAGTTCACACCGGCAGGCGAGGTCGTGATCGCGTGCGAGCCCGTCGGCGATCAGTGCCGCATCACCGTCCGCGACACCGGCATCGGCATCCCCGCAGCGGCGCTCCCGCATGTCTTCGAGATGTTCCGTCAGGTCGACAGCTCCGAGACGCGCTCGTACGGCGGCGCCGGGCTCGGCCTGTACATCGTGAGGAGCCTGCTCACGCAGCTCGGCGGACAGATCCAGGTCGAGAGCTTGCCGGGGCAGGGGTCGATCTTCACGGTCGTGCTGCCGATCGAGTCGCCGGAGACGCGGGCCGTCGCCAACACGCATGCGGCAGCGGCCGACCCCGGGCGTGGTGCGTCGCAGTCGCCGGAGATCGCGGCGGCGGCGTCGGACGCCGCGCCGTCCGGCGACGCGGTCGAGTGCCCGCTGCACACCCCGCGCCGTCTGCTCTTCGCCGACGACCTGCCGCTCAACCGTCTGCTCATCCGCCGCTTCATCGTGCGCGAGTTCCCGGGCGTCGACGTCCTGGAAGCCTGCGACGGCGAGCAAGCCGTCGCCATGTTCGACGCGTACAAGCCCCACCTCGTGTTGCTCGACCTCCACATGCCGACCCTCGACGGCTGGCAGGCCGCGAGCACGATCCGCCGCCGCCCCGGCGGCCTCGACACCCCGGTTCTCGCCTTGAGCGTCGACGCCAGCCCGACCGCCGAGGCGAACACCGTCCGCGCCGGCTTCCAGGAGTTCATCGCAAAGCCGATCAGCGACTACAGCGCGCTCAAGGCCCGCCTCGAGTTCTGGCTCACGCCGGGCGCCACACGCGGCAAGGCGAAGGCGTCGGCTGCGGCCGCGGCCTGCGACGCGTGCCGCGGCGGCGCCACGAGCGCGAGCGCTGCCAAGAGCGCAAGCGCCGCCGAGAGCGCAAGCGCCGCATAGTCACCCGCGTCCGTTCGGACCGCCGATCAGCTGCGGGCGCGCAGCGCCTCCATCGCTTTGTCGCGGCGTTCGATCGCGCGACCTCCAGCCTCGGGAGCAGTGGCCGCCCCGTCGTTGTAGCCGAGCGCCACGTCACCCACAGTGACCGCCATGGAGTCGACATCGCACCGTCCGCGCGGTGCGCCCTCCGCGGAGGCCACCCGCTCGCGGGTGCGCGCGCGCCCATGGTAACGGTGTCCGACACGGAGGGGTGGCCGAGCGGTCGAAGGCACCGGTCTTGAAAACCGGCAACGCGCAAGCGTTCGTGGGTTCGAATCCCACCCCCTCCGCTTATAAAAATCAGTGACTTCAGTGTGGTTCCGAACACTGATTTTGATGCCGGAAGGCCCTTTTTGCGAATGCTTCGGTCATGGGCGCTTCGGCGGCTGTGGTCGTGGGGATCGTGATCGACTTGTGGTGACCCTGCGACGACGTTTGCTGGCGCTTTTTTCGGCGCGTGTTTTCACTCGTCCACGATAGGTCCGCTTCTGAACGGCATACCGACACCGGTCGGAGCAAAAGCGTGCCTGGTACGCCTCGGCGATGAACAACCGTTCGCAGTTCGCATTACCGCAAACGCTCATCTTTTGTCCGCCCAGCATGTCCTGCACCGCCATCATCGTGAGGGCGCCGAAGAGCGAGGCGCTGTTCCATTGCATTTGGAACGAGCCGTCCGCCTCGACGTGCAGGCACGGATGGATCGAGTTGAAGAGCAGGTCGAGGTTCGCGACGGCTCGATGCGTCGATTGGGCATCGTCGGCCGGGCTCGCCGTGCTGTTCGCGGGGTGGCGGGGCTTGGTCTTGCCGGTGGTCTGAGTCCGAAAGCCATCGAGGATCTCGTACAGAGTGGCGGCTGCCCGCAGAAAATCCTCGACCGGCTCGGCATAGAGCCGCCAGAAGTCGGGTCCGCAGGGACCGTATACGGATAGGTCTCGTTCGGCTTCGGGAACGTCGGGGAAAAAGCGTCCCCACGTAGTCGGAAGACATTCCTTCACCCAATCGCCGTCCATGGAACGTCGCAAGGCCCACGGATGATCCCACCCCTGCGTCCGCCACTGCTCGGGTGCTCGATCCCCGACGGAAAGTTGATAGTCATCTTTAGCCGCGTTTTTGCTCGAGCTGGTTGACGTACCGCCCCTTATCGGACGTGCGCCATGAACTGCCGTTCGCCACAGCTCCGTCCTGGCGGCCTGGCGCGAGTACGTCATCCAGAACGCGCAGCGCTCCTCCTATTGCGGTAGCGTCCCGAGCCGTCGCGCGCGCACGATGCGACGGTAGCCCCGATCGAGCGTCGCCACGGCCGCTGCATCTCCGATGTGGCAACGCGGCGCAGGTCCCTGAGCACGCGGTTCGCACCTGATTGCGCAGACTAAAGAAATCCGGCTACGTGTTGCCGGAGACCGAAGTGGCGGTCCGTAGTGAGCACCCGGCGGTCGGCCGGCATCCCCAAACGTTTTGGCCGCAGACCCTTCTCCGTGGGCTGCAGGAGGAGGTTGGCATGACGTCTGGTCGCTTGTGGTTGCTCGTGGCGGTGATCGCGGGTCCTTTGGTCGTGGCGGCGAACACCGGGTGCGATCGCGTCTTCGGATTGTCGCGCGCCTCGGGGAGCAACGCCTATACCTGCGAATGCACCTGCAACGCGGGGCCGCGCGATCTTCCCTTCAGGGTCAGCGCCCGCTCAGACGATGCCGCCGAGCGGCGCAACACGGGCTCGGTGGTTCTCGGCGGCAGCGAGCTCTCCATGAGCGGCGAGTTCCTGACCGGTGTACGGTTCTCGACCCTCGGGATCCCTCCCGGCGCGACCATTCTCAGCGCTCACGTCCAATTCACGGCAGCCGCGACCGATGCCGCTCCGGCTTCGATCGACATCCGCGTAGAGGCGGCCGACGACGCCGCGACGTTCGCCAGCAGCACGTCCGGCATCAGCGGGCGCGCGCTCGGAGCGCCGGTGGGTTGGAGCCCGCCGGGTTGGACGTCGGGCGATGCTGGAGCGGATCAGCGGACGAGCGACCTCGCCACCCTGATCCAGACGGTGGCGAGCCGACCCGGCTGGAGCGCCACTAGCTCGCTGGTGTTGGTCTTTGATGCCACTGCCGGAAGCCGTGTCGCTGTGAGCTTCGACGGGGCCGGCGTGCGCGGGCCGGTCTTGCACGTCGTGTTCACCGACCCGACCGCCGGCATTGCGGCGACGCTGCCGGTCTGCCTCCCCGAAGCGCTGAATCGCAACATCACGCCGGGCGCTCCCAACCCGGACGCCGACGGCCCCGACGACGACGGCGATCCCGACGTGTTGGTCAGCGACTGTACGGGACGGGTGCAGCAGACGTATCGCGGCATGGTGGGCGCGTGCGGCTTCATTGCCGACGCGGCCGCGAGCTGCAGTTGTCAGCTGGTGCAGAGCGGCTACACAGACAAGAACGAGAACGGGACCCAGGATCCGGGCGAGTCGGTGCTCAGCTTTACCCGTGAGATCTGCGACGTGCAGCCCACCTGTGCGGAGGATCTTCTGAACTTGCCGACGGACCCCAACGATCCCGCCCGCTGCGACAACTTCGATCCGCGGGCCCTGACCGATTGCGTCGCGCGCGCGATCGCGCTCTGCGATGAGCTCGGAATCCCTCGGGCCACGTGCGAGACCAACAACTGTCTCGGCTTCGTATCCGCGACGAACGCCCCTGGGGACGAGCCAGTGTGCGTCGCGCACGCCAGCGCCGCGCCGCAGCCGATGGCGTTCCAGATGTTCGGGCGGCGGAGTGTCTGTGAGGTGACGGGTCGAAGCCAGATCGAAGTCGGCGACGACGGCCGTGAGCCGACGAAGGACCCACTGACCCGCGGCACGCTCGAGATCCTCGGCGGACCCTGTCCGGGTGAGCGCTGCGACGTTAGTCTCTCGACCCAGCTCGCGATGAACCCGATCACGTTCGCGGTGAAGTGGGCGAGCGATCCCACGTTCAGCGATCTCACCCAGTTCGGCAACAGCGGCCTCAGCGTCGGCACGCTCGACGCCGGAGGCATCGGCACCCTGCCGGAGCAATCGACGGTCGGCGTCGGCCGCGGTCGCCGCGGCTCCACGCGCGAGGCCATCTTGGGCTCGAACGCGAGCCCGCTTGGCCTCACCGTTGATTGGACGGGCTTCGCCTGCAGCCTGGAGGGCAACCTCGCGTCGAGCGTCGGTGCCGAGGACGTCGACGGCCTCTGCGCGGGCGACGGCGCCACGCTCTGCCGGAACGACGTCCCCGACTGCGACGCGGCGGGTGGGCCGTGCGAGCTGCCTGACGATTCGGAGCCATTCGTGGTCAACGTTGCCCTCAACGGCACGCTGCTGAACCAGCCTCCCACGGCGATTGCCGGTGACGATCAGACGGTCGAGTGCATGTCTCCGGCGGGTGCGAGCTTCCTCCTCGACGGCACGCAGAGCTTCGACCCGGACGACGTTGTGATCGGTCACGACATTCGCATTGCAAGCTGGCGAGCAGGCCACCGCGTCGGACCCGAGATCGGCGCGAGCCTGCAGGCCCTCGCCTCGCTCGGCGTGGGAGCCGGAGCGACGTACGTCCTGCGGGTGATCGACGCGTACGCGCAGGCGGACGAGGATCTTCTCACCGTGGAGGTCGTCGACTCCACGCCGCCCGACGTGTTCTGCAATGCGGCGAGGATCGTGCCGCCGAAGAAACCGGTCGTCTTCACCGCCACGGCGAGCGACCTCTGCACGGCGACGGTCGTGACGCCCGTGCTGACGGCCTACCAGTGCTTCGAGATCAACGGCGCGGGAGCGCGTATCGACAAGACCAAGTCGTGCAAGGTCTCGCTGAACGGCGCCTCGATCACGATCGCCAACACTGGCGGCGTCGGCCAGCACATCGCCTGGACGGCGCGGGCGCTCGACGGCGCAGGAAACGCGAGAGAAATCTCGTGCGAAGTCGAGGTGGCGAACCCGGGCCACTCCTGATCGAGCGCGGTGCGATCAACGCGCCAGCTCGGCGTGATGGGCGCCTGCAGCGCCGTCACGCCGGGCGGCGCGCGCTCCTTCGATAAGACGAGCGCAGGTCGGTGGCTGTCAGCCGATCGCACGTGGTTGGTCGGGCTCGCCGCCCGCGGCGCGCTCGACGTCCGCCTTCCAGAAGGCGAGCTCGACCCGAACGTGCTGCCTCGAACGCCGGTCGCGCCCGCCATCAACTCGACGAGTTGGCGACAGATCGTGAGCCCGAGTCCCGTGCCGCCCGAAACGGCCCGTGGTGCTGCTGTCCGCTGCGTGAAGCTCTCGAAGATCTGGGCTGGCGCTCCGGCGCGATGCCGACGCCGGTGTGTTGATAGTCATCTTTAGCCGCGTTTTTGCTCGAGCTGGTTGACGTACCGACCGTTCTGTCAACCAGCCGGAGCGAAAACCCCGCTAAAGGCGCCTATCACCTCTGGTCGGCGGTGCGCTCGAAACGGAGCTGGCGGAGCCACGCGCGATGCCGCTGCGTCCAGGCTTTGCCCGCGCCGTAGAGGACGCCCCGCCGCAACAGATACTTGCCGAGGCGATGGCGGGCGCGCTCGCGATCTTGTTTCGCGGCGTCGCGGCAGCGACAGAGATCGCGCACGGCTTCGGCGTCTTCGCTGGGCGGATGGACCTCGGTCAAGAGCCCCGCCCGCAACAGCTCCGCGAGCTTCTTCGCATCGCGCGGGTCCGTCTTGATCCGATCCCCCGGGCGGACGGGAATCAGCGAGGGCGCCACAACGGCGCAGCCCACCCCGGCGCCTCGGAGCTGCCGCTGCAACGCGTACCCGCAGGGCCCGGCCTCGTAGCAGCACTGCACTTCGGCTCCGCCGTCGCGCGTCAGCTTGCGGGCCAACCGTCGCACGGCCGCCGGCTCGTTCGGCAGTTGCCACTCGACCGGGTGCGCACCCGGCGCGAGCATCGCGACGAAGATCGACTCCTTGTGGGCATCGAGTCCCACGTACGTGATAGGGTTTTCCACGACCGGCTCCTTTCGTATGCGGCTCTGGTGCCGCTGGCACTAACCCGCGAACGCTGTCGGGTCCTAGCAGACCACGACCTTACGATCGCGAGCCGGTCGTTCCATATGGTCTAGGTTGCCAACCATGGACGACCTAGACGCCAAGTTGATGCAGGAACGCGACCGCCTCGTGGCTTTGCTCACCGGCCTTGGCCAAGCCATCGGCACTCTCTCGGCCGAACGCCTGGCCTGCCGATGCTGACGGCACCGTGCGCCGAGCTTGAACTCGCCGCGTGCCGGGCACGGATCTTGGGCCGCGACTTGTTGACCGGGTCGCTCAGCGGCGCGTCGATCCTGCCGTGATCGCGGACCCCCCCCGGGAGCGCGTCGATCATCCGATGATGAAGGTCAGGGTGCGATTCGTCGGCGTCGTCATCAAAGCGCCGACGTCAGACTACGGGGTGCATTCCCCGGACCTGCCCGGCTGCATCACGGTGGGCAAAACGCTGGACGAAGCCCGCCGATTCGCGGCGGAGGCGTTGGGCCTGCACCTGGACGGCATGGTGCAAGACGGCACCCGGATCCCGATCGCGCGCGGCCTCGCCGACATCCGCGACGATCCAGGGTGCCAAGACGCAACGACCCTAATCCTCGTCGAAGTGCCCGCGCCGCGACATCGAATTAGGACACCCGAGGATTCAACTTAGGACACCGGGCATCGACTTAGGACAGCACCGGGCCGAGTCGTCGTCAACGCCGTGCCATACTTCGGGCCGCGTGGATGACGGCGGCATCGAATGACCCACCTCGCGCTCAGCGAATGACCCCACTAGGGCCCAGAAAAGATCAAAAGACCCCAGTACCAGAAATTCTATGCCGGGGCCGCAGAAATTCGTTGACGGCCAAGATGGTATCTATCAACCGGGGTGAGTGCGGTTGATAGTCATCTTTAGCCGCGTTTTTGCTCGAGCTGGTTGACGTACCGCCCTTTATCGGACGTGCGCCCCTGAACTGCCGTTCGCCACAGCGTCAACGTTCTGGGAGCGGCGGCTGGACTGGCCGGTGACTGCCCACTCGCCAGTTGCGACATCGATGGCAATGGGGTGATGGGAGTCACGGACGGGGTCAACTTGCTGCGTTCGGCAGCCGGGCTGCCGGTGACCCTGAGCTGCGTTGCTGATCCCTTCATTGCAACCGTTCAAGGCGAGAACGGAATCTTTGGAGCGCTGACCAAGATTCCTGGTGGTCTCACGGCGCCACCCGGAGCACCGCAGACGGTGAAGAACGTCCTTTTCGGGGACGGATTTGTCGCAGGTCGGGTGAATACCATCACCGTGGAGTACGACGTTGGTGCGGCACAGGCGCAAGGGGTCACCGCTGGCACGAGTCTGCTGATCGCCTCGGCGCATGACTCCACAGAGTCTAGCCCAGGATTCTTTGATCTTCCGCTCGACTCGGGCCAGGGGGCAGCAACGATTGCCCTCGATTTGAAGCCAGATATCCCGGTCCAACAGTTCACGCTCAAGATCGCCAACGGCGCGGATGGCCGCGTCCTTGGCCAGATCTTCCCAATCATCATTGTTATCATCACGCCGTCCACACCGACGTGTGGCAATCGTGTGCTGGATGGGGGCGAGACCTGTGATCCACCAGGATTTGGCTGCCCCTTTGCCTCTGGTGGCGGGTTCTGCAACGCCGCTTGCTCGTGTGAAGTGCCAACACGGTTCATCGACAACGGCGATGGCACGCTAACCGACAACAGTACGGGACTCATGTGGGAGAAGAAAACCGGGACGGTCGGGATACCCAGGGATTGCTCCCGAACCCCGTGCCCCGACCCGCACGACGTGAACAACTCCTACGACTGGTGCCGCGACCTGAATCATTACGGTTACTGCGACACGGTTGGTTACCCGCCGAACGGCGGAGTGTTTACCGATTTCCTCCCCAGGCTCAACACCCCTCCGTGCTTTGCGAGCCACTGTGACTGGAGGCTACCAAGAGTGAACCGTGACGGCGGCACAGCAGAGTTGGAGACTATCGTGGACCCGAATAAACCCGGATGCGGCAATGGAATCATACCGTGCATCGATCCAGTCTTTGGCCCTACGGTCGCCAATTACTATTGGTCGGCAGGTACCCATGCGCTCTATCGAGACTGCGCGTGGAGCGTCCAATTCGACACTGGTAATGTGCAGTACATCTACAAGTACTTCGATCTCCAAGTTCGGGCAGTGCGTACCCTCCCATGATCGGTCTTCGCAGATCGAGTCCGCCGTCGAAGGTGCGGCGTGCTGAAAGCCGAACGGGCGCTGAGGCCGAGCCGCCGCGCTCTGAGACTCAAGAGAGGTACTGGCCACCAATGCGTCCGGCAATGCTGCCACGACTATCGAGGCCGCGACCGCACTTTGACTTGGAACTAGTGCACCGCTGTGGCAAACGGCAGTAGAGGTCCGAACGTCCGATAGCGCCCTTTATCGGACGTGCGCCCCTGAACTGCCGTTCGCCACAGAGCGTGCTTCGTGGCGCCTGCCGGCACGGCTTCGGTTTCGGGCCGCACATGCCGTCCGCGGGCGCGGTGGCGCTCGAGATCGAACCCGTCACCGAGACCCCCGACGGTACGTCCCACCTTCATCGTTGCACGGCGCTGGCATCGCTCGCGGCTTGCGATCACGGCGCGTTGCACTCGGCCGGATACGGCATCGCCGCCGGCACCGCGAGGTCGGCGGCGCAGTCGATGGCGAAGTCGGTGACACAATCGACGCAGGTGATCAGCGCCGCGAGGCTGGTGACGTTGGACACGCAGGGCGTCCCAGTGCTCGGCACAGTCAGGTCGGGACAAGTGGGCTCGAAGCCGATCTGCGCCGGCGTGAATGCGCTCCCGGGCAGGTCGCAGGCGCCGTTCTCGTCGTCGTCGCCGCCCGCGCCGCAGGCCTTGCAGATGGCCGCCACCTTCTTTTGCTCCGCTTGCGCCAGCTTGATGATCGTCTTGGCATCGGTGGTCGGGCACGGCGCGATGAAGCCGGTCTTGCCGGCGAGCACGTTTGCCCAACAGCTCCGCAGGAGCTTCGACTTCGTCTGCAGGTACGTGGTGCCCGCCTTGCCGATCGCGATCTGACATTTGTTCACGTCGGAGCCAGTGGTGAACTCCGCCGGATTCAGCAGGTCATAGTAATGCTCGTTCGGCAGGTTCACGGCATCGTGGCCGATGCAGGCGACGCAGGTACCGATGTCGTTGCAGTCGGCGATGGCGTTGGTGCACCCGTGGCCACGGAAATCCGGACAAGCGCCGAGGTCCCAACCGATGTCCGCGAGC
>JANNPN010000225.1:0-7645 GCA_031400185.1 Polyangiaceae bacterium | reverse complement strand
AAGGGTTTGATCAGCTCCGCGCTCCAGGTGCCCGCCGTCGTTCGACACCATCTCGGCGCTCGACGGCAACGCCGCCCATCCGCACTACCGCGCCGACCCGGCGACGGCGCGTGTCGTCGGGGGGGACGACCTGTACCTCGTCGACAGCGGCGGCCAGTATCAGGACGGCACGACCGACGTGACGCGCGTGCTGGCGCTCGGAACCCCGACCGCCGAGATGCGGCAGCGCTACACCGAGGTGCTCCGCGGCATGATCGCAGTCACCTGCGCGCAGTTCCCGGTCGGGACCACCGGGGCGCAGCTCGATCCGCTGGCCCGCCAGTATCTGTGGGCGACCGGCGTCGACTACGACCATGGCACCGGGCACGGGGTCGGGAGCTACCTGTCGGTGCACGAAGGCCCGCAGAGCATCTCGAAGCGCTCGACCGAGGTGAAGCTCGAGCCCGGCATGGTCGTCTCGGTCGAGCCCGGCTACTACAAGGCCGACGCCTTCGGCATCCGGATCGAGAACCTGGTCGTGGTGAAAGAGCTCGACCCGCAGCCGCCGGGGGCGGAGCTGAAGACCCTCGGCTTCGAGACGCTCACGCTGGCACCGCTCGACCGACGACTGATCGACGTCGAGCGCCTCACTCCGGCCGAGCGCGGCTGGGTCGACGGGTACCATGCCGCCGTGCGGGCCGCGGTGACGCCCGAGCTCGACGCGGCGGAGGTGGACTATCTCGCGCGGGTGACCGCGCCGCTGTAGGTCTCGAGGGGATCTCTCCCCGCGCTCCATCGGGCACAGCCCGACGGAGCCTCACTCCCCGGTGCGATTCGCCGCCGGCCCGCGCGCTGCGCGCGCGGAGGCTCGCGTGCTCCGTGCCGGGGTGGGCGAGGAGCGAGCGCGCGATCGCGGTGAAGGGATAGAGGAGCTGGCGCACGAGCGTGGTCGCCATCGCGAGGGCGCTCGCCGAGCGCTCGAGCGGGAAGCCGCGGTCGGGGATGCCGGTCGCAGGGTACTCGTTCGCGCCGGCCCAGTGGGTGCCGAAGATGCGATCCCAGAGCGAGAAGATCACCCCGAAGTTGCGGTCGTGGTGGGCGGGCTCGATCGAGTGGTGGATGCGATGCGACTGCGGCGTCACGAGGAGGAAGCGGAGCGGGCCGAGATTGGTGCGGATGCTCGCGTGGACGAAACGGGAGTACCACTGGTGCGCAAGCGAGAGGTAGAGCACCTCGGCGACGTTCGCCTGCAGCATCAGCAGCGGGAAGGTCACGAGCGTTCGCGACACGAAGTACTCGCCCGGGTGGTAGCGCATGTCGGTGAAGAGGTTCAGCTCGGGTTGCGAGTGGTGGACCGCATGGAAGTGCCAGAGCCAGGGCGCCTTGTGCTTCACCCAGTGGTGGGTCCAGTCGAGGACGTCGATCGCGAGGACCCAGAGCGGCCACTTGAGCGCGATCGGCAGCGCCGCGACGCCCGTGAGCGTGAGCGCGGACAGGTGGGTCTGGTAGACGGCCGTGAGCACGCCGACCCACGCCGCGAGCACGAGCACGTGGGCCACCGTCTGGACGCCGACCCAGAGGAAGTCCTGGGCGAGCCCGACGCGGAGCATGCGCTGCCCGGGCCGGGCCGGGAGGAGCCACTCGAGGAGGAGCAGACACGCGGCGCCGGCGTAGAGCCCGGGCTGCGTGTAGACGAAATGGAGCGTCTGCCACGCGACTGCGGCGTGCAGCTGCACGAGATCGACCATGACGCGCCGCCGTGGTTATCCCCACGATGGCGGGGCGTAAAGGGTCGAGCGCGGGGTTGCCTCTCTGCTAAGGGGAGGGCGATGACCCGACCACCGTTCACGGGCTCCGAGGCCGCGCTGCACGAGGAGGCGATCCACGCCGCCGGCAGCGACGATTTCGGCGATCCGTCGTATCGCGAGGCGCTCGGCGTCCTCCTCGACGCGTACGACCGCGAAGCCAAGCTCCACGACGCGGGACACGCGGCGACGCGCGCGAACCTCGTGCAGCAGTTGACGACGCGTCTCCGCTCGCAGGCGCAGCTCGCGGACGCCCGCGGGGCTCGCGCGGCCGCGACGATCCGCCGGCCGATCATCGTGCTCGGGCTCGTGCGGACCGGGAGCACGGCGCTCCACCATCTGCTCGCGCAGGACCCCGACGTGCAGGTGCTGGAGTACTGGCTCGCCGCGCGGCCGCGACCCCGGCCGCCGCGTGCGACGTGGGACGCGGCGGGCGACTACCTGGCGGCGGCGGGCGAGATCGAGGCGATGTACACGTTCGATCCCGGTCTCCGGAAGATCCATCTCATGGCGGCGGACCTCGCCGAAGAATGCCGACACTTCCTGGCGCAGAGCTTCACCGACGACTCGTACGAGGTGAACGCCACCGTGCCGTCGTACACGGCGTGGTACGAGGGTGGGCGGCACGTCGCGACCTATCGCCGCCACCGGGAGCTGGTCGGCCTCGTCGGCGGCGACGACCCGCGGCGTTGGGTGCTCAAGTACCCCGTCCACGTGAAGCACCTCGACGCGCTTCTCGCGGCGTATCCCGACGCGTGCATCGTCCAGACCCATCGCGACCCGGCGAAGGTGATGGCATCGTACGTCGAGCTCATCGCCGGCTTTCGCGCGATCTTCGAGCAGGACATCGACCGCTCGGCAATCGCCCGCGAGCAGCTCGAGGTATGGGCAGCGGGCGCCGAGCGCGCGATGGCGGTCCGCGCGCGGCACGACCCGCTGCAGTTCCACGACGTGTTCTTCCGCGACTTCGTCGCCGATCCGATCCGCGCGGTCCGCGGCATCTACGAGCGCTTCGGGATGACGCTCTCCGACGAGGCCGAGCTCCGCATGCGCGCGTGGCAGAGCGGCGACCCCGACGGGGCGCACGCCCGCCCGCGCCGCCACGCCGACGATCTCGGCATCCCGCCGGCGGTGATCCACGACCGCTTCGCCCCGTACCTCCGGCATTTCGACCTCGAGATCGAGGCGCCGTGAGCGCCGCGGAGGGCGACGGCGCCATGAGCGCCGCGGAGAGCGACGGTGCCGTGAGCGCCGCGGAGAGCGACGGCGCCGTGAGCGCCGCGGAGACAGGAGCGCCATGAGCGCCGCGTCGTCGGAAGCGCCATGAGCGACCCGCTGCTGCCCGAGCGCGTCCCCCGCAGCGCCCGCGAAGCCGAGCTGCTCGCGACCGCGCGCCGGCTCTTGCCGAGCGGCGTCCGGAACCCGTCGGTCCGGCCCGAGCACGCGCTCGTGGTCGCGAGCGCGCGCGGCGCGCGTCTCGTCGACGTGAGCGGCAACGAGTATGTCGATTACCTGCTCGGCTCCGGGCCGCTCCTGCTTGGGCACGCGCACCCCGCGGTCGTGGCCGCGGTCGCGGAGCAGCTCGAGCGCGGCACGAGCTACCTCCTCGTGAACGAGCCCGCGATCCGACTCGCGGAGCAGCTCGTCGCGCTCGTGCCGTGCGCCGAGGCGGTCACGTTCCACAGTACGGGCTCCGAAGCGACGTTCTTCGCGCTGCGACTGGCGCGGGCACACCGCGGCCGCGACGCGATCCTCAAGTTCGAGGGCGCGTATCACGGCATGGGCGACCACGCGCTCATGAGCACGCAGTGGACGCAGACGCCCGCGCCGTTCCCGACGGCGGTCGCGAGCTCGAGCGGAATCCCCGCGAGCGCCGCCGCCGACGTCCTGATTGCGCCCTTCAACGACCTCGCGACCACGACCGCGATCATCGAGCGCCATCACGACGCCCTCGCCGCCGTGATCGTCGAGCCCTTGCAGCGGACGATCCCGCCGGCGCCGGGTTTTCTCGCGGAGCTCCGCCGCATCACTTCGCACTACGGGATCGTGCTCGTATTCGACGAGGTCGTGACCGGCTTTCGCCTGGCCCTCGGGGGCGCGCAGGAATACTACGGCGTCACCCCGGATCTTTGCGCGCTCGGGAAGAGCATCTCGGGCGGCCTCCCGCTCGGCGTCGTGTGCGGCCGGCGCGACATCCTGGCGCTCGCCGATCCCGAGCGGCGGACGCAGGGGGACAGCGTGCTGCTCACCGGCACGTACAGCGGAAACCCGATCTCGGCCGCGGCCGCGCTCGCGTGCATCGCCGAGCTCCGCCGCCCCGGGATCTACGCCGACCTCGCGGCGACCGGGCGGACGCTCATGACCGCGCTCCAGTCCGTCTGCGACGACGCGGGGATCGCGGTCCAGGTGCAGGGTGAGCCGTCGGTTTTCCAGCCGTGGTTCAGCCCGACCCCGGTGGTCGACCACCGGAGCGCGCTGGCGGCCGACTATGGGCTCGCAGCGGCGTTCACCGATCGCCTCCTCGAGGCCGGGGTCGTGAAGGCGCACGAGAAGTTGTTCCTGTCGACGGTCCACGGTGAGGAGGACATCGCGCGGACGCTCGCGGCCTTCGGGTACGCGGTCGAGCGTCTCCGCGACGTACGATGACCCGACGCGGCAGGGCAGCGAGATCGTCGTGCGACTTCCGGCGAGCGCGCCTCCGCTCACGGCAGTGAGGGCCCCGCCGCGGGCTGGGTGGTCGGGGCCAGGGCGCGACGTGCTCGTCGTCGAGGACAACGACGATGCGCGCCTCGCGCTCTGCGATGTTGCTGACGCTCGGCGGGCATCGGGTCCGCTCCGAGAGCGACGGGGTCGCGGGGCTCGCGACCGCGCAGCCCGCGACCGCGCAGCCCGCGCCGCCCGAGATCGCGCTCATCGACGTGGGTCTCCCGGGCATCGACGGCTACGAGGATCGCGCGCCGCATCCGCGCGGACGAGCACGCGGGACGCCACGTCACGCTCGTCGCGCTCTCGCCGGCTACGGTCTCCCGGAGGATCGCCAGCGCGCGTTCGACGCGGGCTTCGACCTGCACCTGGCGCCGCCCGTGAACCTCACGGTTTCGACCAAACTGCCGAGCTGACGCGCCGCACCGACATGCCGCCGCGGTGGCGAGGTGCGGGGTGATCGGCTATGTGGCGTCGCCAATGTCGACGTCACTCTCGGACGGCGCCTGCATCGTCGGCATCGGGGAGACCGCGTTCTGCCGCGCGCCCGGGTCCGGCAAGAGCCAGCTCGGCATCCAGCTCGAAGCGTCGCTCGCGGCGCTCGCCGACGCGGGGCTCACGCCGCAGCAGGTCGACGGCGTCATGCCGTTTCCGAACCTCGGGAGCGCCGAGGAGATGGCGGCGAACCTCGGGATCGCGAGCCTGCGTTTCGCGGCGACCGTCCACATGGGCGGGGCGGCGCCGGTCGCGTCGCTCCAGGCGGCCGCGGCCGCGGTGACGAGCGGCGTCGCGGACTACGTCCTCCTCCCCGCGGGATGGAACGGCTACTCCGGACGGCGCGCCCGCGAGACGGTCGCCATGGACGTGTCGTCGCTCCCGGGCGGCGCCATCGCGCGCGACTACTACATGCCGTACGGCCTCACGGCCCCGCCGCAGTGGTATGCGCTGATCGCGCGCCGCCACATGCACGAGTTCGGCACGACCGCGGAGCAGCTCGGCGCGATCGCGATCGCGATGCGGAAGCACGCCCAGCGCAACCCCGGCGCCGTCATGAAGGACAAGCCGCTCACGCTCGACGCGTACCTCGCGTCGCCGATGATCACCGCGCCGTACCGCCTCTTCGACTGCTGCCTCGAGACCGACGGCGCCGCGGCCGTCGTCGTCACGACCGCTGAACGCGCGCGCGACTTGAAGCAGGCTCCCGTCTACATCATGGGGGTCGCGGCGGCGCAGCCGTATCCGGCCGACGAGATCACCAACCGCGCCGACCTCTTCGAGACCGGGCTCACGATCGCCGCCCCGCGCGCGTTCGCGATGGCGGGAATCACGCCCGCCGACGTCGACTTCGCCGAGATCTACGATTGCTTCACGTTCGAGGTCTTGCAGCAGCTCGAGGAGACCGGTTTCTGCGGCCGCGGCGAGGGCGGACCGTTCGTCGAGGACGGGACGATCGAGCTCGGCGGCGCGCTCCCGGTAAATACCCACGGCGGGTTGCTGTCCGACGCGCACGTGCTCGGGATGAGCCACATCACGGAAGCGGTCCGGCAGCTCCGCGGCGCCGCGGACGAGCGGCAGGTCGACGACGCGGAGATCGGCGTCGTGACCGGGTGGGGCGACTTCGGCGACGGCTCCATCGCCATCCTGCGCCGGTGAGTGCGACCATGAGCGAGCCGACTCCGACCGTGCCCCGCCCGTTGCCCGCGTTACAGGGCTCCGCCGGCGAGTTCTACGCCTGGTGCGCCAAGGGCGAGCTCCGGTTCCAGCGTTGCGACGCGTGCGGCACGTGGCGCCACGTGCCGCGCGAGATCTGCGCGCGCTGCGGGAGCGCCGCGTGGTCCTGGCAGCGCTCGAGCGGCCGCGGCCGCATTTTCACCTGGACGGTCGCGGCGCGCGCCATGCACCCAGGTTTCGCCGGCGACGCCCCGTACGCGCCGGTCGTGGTGGAGCTCGAGGAGGGCGTCCGGCTGGTCAGCCAGATGGTCGATTGCCCGCCCGACGCGCTCGCGATCGACATGCCCGTCGAGGTCGTGTTCGAGCCCGCGATGACGACGTCACGCTCCCCAAGTTTCGCCGGCGCGCCTGACGGCGCGCGTTCCGGTTACGGCGCCGGGGTGGCGGTCGCGACCGCCGCGGCAGCCTGGGCCGCCGCCTTGGCCTGCTCGACGGCGTTCCCCGCCGCCGCCTTGGCCGCGGTCGCGGCGTCGGCGGCTTTCTGGGCCGCGGCGGCACTCGCCTCCTTGGCGGCCTCCGTGCCCTCGCGGGCGCTCGCGGCGGCGCGGTCGGCCGCTTCCTTCGTGAGCTCGGCCGCGTCCTTTGCGGCGCTCTCGAGCTTCTCGCCCGCCTTGGCGGCGGCGTCGGACGCCTTCTTCGCCGCGTCGGCGGTCGCCGCCCGTGCCTTGTCCATGGCGTCGTCGACCTTGCGGCCGGCGTCTTCGGCGGTCTGATCGCGACTGCAGCCCGCGGGGACGGCGGCAAGCGCGATCACCAAGAGGGTCAGCTCGACGATTCGGATGACCTGCATCGTGTCCTCCTGCGTCGGCGCGCGGCGCGGGCGCGGCGACGGTTGCTGGCGTCCGATCGGTCGGGTGGCGCGTCGACCACCGAGCTAGTACCCGGCGCCATCGTGGTCAAGGCGCGCGCGCGTCTTGACTATCGTGGCCCGAAGACTAGCGTCGCCGACGATCGATCCCACGAAGGAGGACAGACTCATGGGTTTGTTGAGCTTCATCAAAACCGCAGGTGAGAAGCTCTTCGGCAAGGGCGAGGCCCATGCGGCCGCCGCGCCCGCTGCGGCGAAGGCGCCGGATCCCGGTGCCGCGAACAAAGCCGCCGCCGACGCCATCCTGGCATACATCAAGACGCAGAACCTCCCGACGACCGGCCTCACCGTCACGTTCGACGGTGCCACCGGGACGGTGCAGGTCGCGGGGAGCGTGCCCGACCAGGCGAGCAAGGAGAAGATCGTCCTCTGCTGCGGCAACGTCGCCGGCGTCGAGCACGTCGAGGAAAGCATTCTCGTCGAGCAGATCGAGCCGGAGGCGCAGTTCTATACGGTGGAGAAGGGCGACAACCTCTCGAAGATCTCGAAGATGCACTACGGCGACCCGAACAAGTACATGGTGATCTTCGAGGCGAACAAGCCGATGCTGAAGCACCCG
>JANNPN010000138.1:0-6912 GCA_031400185.1 Polyangiaceae bacterium | reverse complement strand
CCTCGTTCATCGTGCGCCTCCGGCTGCGGTCCGAACGCGGATCGCCGCGGCGGCGAGGCCATGCGTCGCCGTCCAGACGGCGGCTGCCACCGCGAGCCCGCCGGCGAGGGTCACGGCGTCGACCCAGCCGAGTGCCCGGGGCGCGACCGGCCGAAGCGTCCCCAAGGCCAGGAGCGCGAGGCCGAGGTTGCGGACGATCAGCCACTCGCTGATCGGTTGGCGCTCGCCGCGACTGCCGCAGCCGCAGTCGATCGATCGCCGGCCGCGGAGCAGATTGACCGCAATCGCAGCGGAGTAGACCGCGAGGAGCGCGAGCGTCGCCGCGACGGCGGCACGACCGCCGCCGGGCGCGAGCCACGCGAGCGCGACCGCGAGCTCGGCGAGGCCTGCCGTCGTTGCCGCGACGCGCACCAGCCCGTCGGGCAGCAGACGATAGGCCGAGAGAATCGCCGAAAACGCCGCCCGATCGCGGAGCTTCTGCCACGCCGCGCTCGCGAAGAGCAGCGCGCACGCCGCCCGCACGAGCAGCATCGGCACGGGATCGTCCGCGAGCCCGACCGGCACGTCAGGACCCCGGCGGGACGATCAGGAGCGGTCCCGAGATCCCGACCTCGTCGATCTCACGGACGAGCGCGCCCGAGCGCGCGTCGACGACGCCGACCGCCCCGATCTCGTCGTGCCGGACGAAGAGCAGCGGCCGGTCGTCCTGCGTCACCGCGATCGTGTGCGCCCCCGGATTCGGAAGCAGGCTGCGGAGCAGCCACTCGCCCCAGCCGCCGCGCTCGAGCTCGAGCATCGGCCGCGCGAACGCGGCGAGGAGCCCGGGCACCGCGATCTCCTGCACGCGCTTCTTCTGTGCGACGTCGTAGACCCAGATCGCCGAGCCCGGATCCTTGTGCGATCCCGGACCGCCCTCGTGCACGAGCGAGTAGAGGCGCTGGCTCGCGCGATGGAGCGCCAGGTGCTGCATGCCGCCGATCCGCCACGACGCCTTCCGCTCCGCGTCCGTGAAGAGCTGCCACGCCGGCTCGGCGACCGGCTGCGCGCCCCCGAAATCGACGGCCTGAAGCGTCCCCTCGAACGACGCGAAGAGCCAGCGCGTCCCGTCGCGCACGCCCTTCTCCGTCAGCGGGTCCGCGACGGTGTCGAAGAACGGGGCGCTCCGGGAAGCACTCTTCTGGCGCCCGTCCGCGTCGAGCTCGACGGTGATCGCGGTGCCGTTGCCGCAGAGGGTGCCGAAACGGCTGCCGCCGACCGGATAGACGAGCGCGCAGCCGCCGATCACGATCTCGTCCGTGAAGCGCCGGGTCTCGAGGTCGACGATCGAGACCGAGTTCGACGGGTCCTGGTTGAAGACGACGAGGAAGCGCTCGTCGTCGAGCACGGCCGCGACCGCGTAGCCGTGACCGATGCTCGAGGAGCGTGGCGGGATCTCGACCTCGCCTCGCACCGTCAGCGTGCCTGCGTCGTAGATCGTCACGTAATCCGTGCGCTCGCCGCGATGGCCGCGCGCGTAGACCTGGTCGATCACGTAGATCTCGCGGCGCTTCGGCGAAAAGAGCGGCGTCGGACCGCTCAGGCTGAAGGTGCCGTCGAGGGTGCCGAGCGCGCGGCCGGTGTCGCCGTCGAAGAGCTGCGCGTGGCGGAGGATGCGGTCGGGAACCCACACCAGGTGCGGGTTCGGCGTCGCCGGGAGCACGGCGACCTGGCCGTGCTCGTCGGCCGCGACCGCGTCGCGGCCGACCGGAGTGTCGGCGCGTGCCGGTCGCGGCGCGCCGAGCGTCACGCCGCCGATCGCGGCGAGCACGACGAGTGCCGCCGCGGCCGTGATCGCGCCGCGGTGCTGCGCTCTCCCCGTCGACGCCCGGGCTCGCAAGGCGCGCGCGCTCAGCCGAGCGCTTGTTCGACCGCGCTCACGACCTCTTCCGAGACCGGCGCGGTCGTCGGCGGGAAGCGCGCGATCACTTTACCCTGACGGTCGACCAGGAATTTGGCGAAATTCCAGCGGATGTCGCCGGGCCCGTCGGGCGTCGTCGCCTCGGCAGTGAGGAAGCCGTAGAGCGGATCGCGGCCCGGCCCGTTCACGTCGATCTTGCCGAACATCGGGAACGTGACGCCGAACTTGGTCTCGCAGAAGGTCTTGATCTCGTCCTCGGTCCCCGGCTCCTGCCCGCCGAACTGGTTGCACGGAAACCCGAGCACGACGAGCCCGCGATCCTTGAAGCTCCCGTAGAGCTCCTCGAGTCCGCCGTATTGCGGCGTGAGCCCGCACTGCGACGCCACGTTCACGACGAGCGCCACCTTACCCGCGTAGTCCTTGAGCGACTGGCTCTTCCCGTCGATCGTCTGGGCCGAAAAATCGTGGAGGGTTGGCATGGGCGGACTCATGGCACCGGAGTCGACATGGTGCAACCTGGATCCACGTGCCGTGAGGGCGAGCACTCGTAAGCCGACCCGAGACACCGCCCTCCGCGCGCGCAGCGCGCGGCCGAGCGCAAGCGAGCCGGGGGTTGAGGCGACGCGGCTTTGCCGCGGCGGCGAAGGGGGAGCGATCCCCCTTCTGAATCAATACTCCACCTTCCCCGGCGTGCCGCGCCACCGTTCGAGCACCACCCGACCCTCCTCCATCAGCATGCGCGTCGTCGGGATGCCGCGGGCGCCGAGGGGGACGCCGAGCTCGCGGTAGATGTGGCTGTCGTCGAAGCCGGCGGTTTCGGCGTCGGCGCGGCCGGCTGCGAAGCAGAGTCGGTCGAGGCGGGCCCAGTAGACGGCGCCGAGACACATCGGGCAGGGCTCGCAGCTCGCGTAGAGCTCGTAGCCGGCGAGACGAAACGTCACGAGCGCGCGGCACGCGTTCCGGATCGCGACGACCTCGGCATGGGCGGTCGGGTCGTTGGTCGACGTGACGAGGTTCGTGCCCTCGGCGACGACGAGACCGTCGCGCGCGACCACCGCGCCGAACGGGCCGCCGCGTCCGGCGCGCACGTTCTCGTCGGCGAGCGCGATCGCGCGGCGCATGAGATCGTCGGGCGCCATGCGCCTCCCCTCTCCCATCGCGACCTCCTCCGGCGCTAGGGCGCGATCCCGCCGACCTCGAGCAGCTCGCGCGCGCGCGGGCTCTCCGCGTCGACGAGCTGGCCGACCCGACAGGTGTGGTGCCGGACGAGGCACTCCGCGACGTCGCTCGTCGTGGCGAGCGCCGCCACGCCGACCGCGCTGCAGTAGCTCGACAGCGCGGTCTGGTTGAGGCCGCTCGCCGCGAGCACGCCGGCGTCGGCCGTGCCGCAGGCCTTCAGAATCAACGCCCGCGCCTTGCCGCCCGCACCCTTCGGCGCATCGCCGATCTTGGCTGCGCTCGCGAGGCACTTGGCGCGCGCGCCCGCGAGGCACGCGGCGTCGCCGGGCTTCTGCTGCACGCACTTGGTCACGGCGGCGAGACACTTCTGGAACCCCCCGAGCCGCGTCTGCACGAACTTCGCCGCCGCTTTCTGGATCCCCTGCCCGCACTTCACGAGCGCCTTGGCGCTCGCCGCGTCGGCGATCACGCCGCTGCCGTTCCCGGACGAGAGGAGGCATCCCGAGATGGTCCCCGCGGAGACACCGACGAGCTGCAGCAGCTCGCGCGCTCGCGGGTACTCCTGGGACACGAGCTGCGCCGCCTGGCAGCGGTGCCGGTTGCGGACGCAGCGGCCGACGCTCTCCGCGTCGTCGACGCCGAACACGAAGTACGGCGACGCCTGGCACGTGCTGCGCTCGCCGAGGTAGCCGAGGCCCGCCTGGTTCACGAGGTCCGATGCCGGGACCGGCGGGTTGTCGCACGCCTTCTGCACCTTCGCGTCGAGCTTGTCCTCGAGCACGCCGAACGTGTCTGCGAGCTTGGCGCACGTGTTCCCGGCCTTCGTGAGGCAGCCGGAGTCGCCGGGCTTCAATTGCTGGCACGCGAACACCTGCTGGAGACACCCGCGCAAGAGCTTCTGCTCCTTCATGACGAGCGCGAGCCCCTGCTTGCCGATCGTCGCCTGACACTTCGCCGCCGACTTTGCGCGGGCAGGCGACGTCACGCCGCTGAGGGAGCCGTTCGCCCACGGCCGGCCGCAGTCCGGGTCGGCACGGTCGACGATCGTGTCCCCGTCGTCGTCCCGGCAGTTGTCGCAGTTCTCGACGCCGACGATGTTCGTCGGCGCGACCGTCGGCGTCGCGCCGGGCGCCGGCGTCTTCAAGACGGTGGTGGTCGGAATCGGCGTGGCCGTCGCCGACGCGACCGGCGCGGGCCCACCGGGGGCCGGCGCGCAATTCGAGAACTCCGACGTGTTCCCGAGCGCGTCGGTCGCGGTCGCGGTCACGACGAAGCCGTTCGGGATCGGCACCGCAAGATTCACCGAGATCGCGTTGCCGTCGGCGTTGCGGCTGGCCTCGCCGAGGAACACCTGCCCCTCGCCGTTCCCCATAGCGGTGTCGCAGCTCGGGCTCGCGAAGAACTGGAGGCGATACGGCTGCCCGCTCGCGGGTCCCTGCGTCAGCGCCTGCACGTTCACCGTCGACGTACTCGCGTTCGAGGACGCGCTCGTCAGCACGGGCCAGTTCAACAGGTCGTTCGCGCCGCTGTCGCCGTCGCCCGCGTCGTTCGGCGTGACGCCGTCGCCGAACGACGACGTTCCGAGATCGATCCCGCGGCCGGAGTTCGAGAAGATGCGGTTCGCGAGGATCCGGTTCTGGTTGCTGCGAAACGTGCCGGTCGTGCACTTCGTGCACGTCGGGAGAAAGTTGACGAGGACGCCGGGACCACCCGTGTTGAACGCGATGAAGTTCGCCTCGCCGTTGGCGGTGCCTCCGACCGTCGCGTTGAAGACGTTGTCGACCCGGATACCGGGCCCGCCGTTGCCGAGCGCGCGGCCGAGCGCATCGGGGCCGATCGTATTGCCCTGGATGAGGTGCCCGCTCGTCGAGCGATGCGAGTCGACCGAGAAGAAGACGCCGTAGTCGTTGCCGCTGATCAGGTTGCCGTTGCCAGGAGAGCCGATCACCGTGTTGTCCGCGTCCGTGCTCTGGACGCCGTAGCCGAAGCCCTCGTTGAACGCCCCGGTGCCGGCGACGTTCGTGCCGATGAAGTTTCGCAGGATCTTGTTGCCGTCGCCGGAGACCGAGACCTCGAAGATGTTCACCATCGTGCCGGCGTTGCCGGCGATCACGTTCCCCGACCCCGGGTCGGTGCCGCCGATCGTATTGTTGCCGGTGTTCAAGAGGATGCCCTCGCGGTTCGGGAGCGCGTTGTAGCCGGTGCGGTCGACGCCGACGTAGTTGCCGGCGATCGTGTTGTTGGTGGTGCCCGAGCTGATGAACGTCGAGATGCCGACGTTGAAGAAGAAGCCGACCTGGTTGCCCGAGACGACGTTGCGGGCCTGCGGCGTCGTCCCGCCGATCAGGTTGTTCGAGCCGGTCGAGATCGCGATCGCGTTCTGCTCGTTCGCCTTCGCCTGCAACCCGGTCGCGTCGGTGCCGACGTAGTTGCCCTCGACGATCGAGTTGTTGGCGCCCGCGAGGTTGATGCCGCAGCCGCAGAAAGTTTCGCCGTTCTCCCGGAACGCGGGCCACGCGCTCACGATGAGCCCGCGGACGACGTTGTTCGGGGCCGCCAGGATGAGGGCGATGCGATCCTCCGACAGGCCCTCGCCGCTGAGCTCGACGATGGGCACGTCCGTGAACCCGGGCTGCGTGCGGCCGTCGATCGTGACCGGCGCCGTGATGACGGGATACTCCGTGCCTTTCGGGACGATCAGCCAGCTGCCGGTGCCGGGCTGGAACCCGGGGTCGCTCGTGGGGATCGCGAACTCGATCGTGTCGAGGTCGGGGCTCGCGTTCGCGGCGACGATCGCCTCGCGGAGCGAGCACGACGCGTCGCAGGCGCCGTTCTCGTCTTTCGTCGTGGTGACGACGAACGTCGCGGCCGCGCGCGAGATCACCGCCTCGGGCGCCGGCAGGCCCGGTCGCAGCACGACGAGATCCGGCACGGCGTCGCGGTTGAGCCGCATCGGCAGCACGGCGAGCGCGTCGGCGGGCGGGCTCAGCACCACGGGCTTCGCGGGGTGCGCGAGCATCCGCTTCACGTCGGCGGGCGCGCGGAAGCCCGCGACCGACCCGTCCGGACCCACCATCCGGAAGACGTCCGGCGGGTCCGCGAGCGGCGCCGGGACGGCGGCCGTGAGATGGGCCGGGGCGAGAGCCGCGGCCCGCGCCCGGGCCGCGCCGACGGCCGGCGCGTCGAGGGTGTCCGCTTCGACCACCGTCCCGTCGCCGATGCCGACGAGGAGGACCGCGTCGGCGAGCGTGCGCTCGGCGACGACGTCCTTCGACCCGTCCGCGTCGACGTCGACCGCGGTGAGCGCGGTCACGCGCCCGGCGAGCGTCGCGAGCGGACGCGGCGCCAGGAAGGGCGTCGTCATGAGGGCACGCGCTCGTCCCGGCGTCGGGTACACGGCTTCGACGTCGCCCGGGTAGACGACGAGGGTCGTGGCGTCCCCGCTCGCGTAGGCGACGATCAGATCGGGCATACCGTCGGCGTCGAGGTCGGCGGACGCGAGCGCGGTCGGCGTGCCGACGGCACCAGCGGTGGCGAGCGGAACGACGTCCGGGTCGAGGGTCGCACCGAAGGACGGCGAGGCGGAGAACGCGACCAGGGCGAGGAGGACAAACCGAGACAAGGGGGACACGCGGGACTCCTGGACAGCAGCAGACTTTCGCCGTCCATAGACGAAATCGTAGCCGATCACCAAGCGCCACCGGCGCGCCACCGCTCGCAGGTTGCTGAAAAAGGCCGATCTGCGTCGTTGCTCAGTCGACTCACTTGTGCGGCATAGCTCCGCTATGCCTCCGCGTTCGCTCCTTCGCGCCTAGCATCTCGACCTTTTTGAGCAA